>NZ_LOAR01000011.1:0-187407 GCF_001620885.1 Klebsiella sp. D5A
CATTATATAAAATGGCAGTCTGAACCGAACCATCATCCATATCTAACACTACCAAATGGTCAGTTATCGGATTATAATACACCCTTAAGCGTTTTTCGCATAGGTAAGCGCCATTTCAAGGACATTCTCAGCCAAATGGGCTTCTTTTGCCCCCCTTGAGTGTGGTAATAATTCTTGGGAATACTTGGAGGGGATAATGGGGTGGCACAGCGTTAAGATAGCCCAGAGATAATATTTCTCTGGTATATTTCATGTCACGATTGGAGAATCAGTCGGGAGGTAACACCATTGGAAAGAAACAGCTTCAGGTGCTGACCATAGCTGCGAAATTTCCGTTATACAACCTTATGCCTTCTTGAGGGAAGTTCACTCTTTATCTCCAGAGAGATAAAACGATGAATGAAGAAAATAGCCGGTGACCGAAGCCATCAGTCACAGTCATTGCTTAAGTTTTTGTGCATCATATGTCCCCCAGTTGACGCCGAAATCTAGTATTTAGTTTCTCAGGTTGGCATAGATATAACGGCTGCTCGATCATGAAAATCAAAGCTTGTTATTGCATTCATTACTGATACCAGAATGTCTGATTTAGCGTTAGTAGTTGCAACCGCCAATTCTGTTTTGGCATATCGCGTTCCTTATCTGAAAGGCGTTTTGCCTGTCGGCCTGTTCTTTTCTTTCCTCTCTATCATTAGCCGCAGCAATAGCCAATTGCTGCTGATATTGTGCAATTTCGTTTTGTGCTCGGTTTTTATCAATTTCGAGCTCTGCTTGCGTCATTGTTCCGCTTTTCAGGCGTAAATTCATTTCATTAACACAAATGCCGCTTGTATCCTGATATGAGTTTCCTTTGTCATCAAGCATCTTAATGCCAAGTGAACATTCAACTATAGACAGATTTGTTGACTCGCTTGCCAAGACCTTGGTCATTGATAACACCGACTGGCTTTGCGGTTCTGCGCAGGCAGCAAGCAGCAGTACGGTTCCAGTTACAACGATTTTCAATATGCGCATGATAGGATCCAATATAAATTTGGTAACCATACTAAAGAAATGAAAAAATGATAGTTAAGTCTTTGGTGCTCAATAGAAATATATTAATGACGCTTAAACAACATTGTAGTAAAGATTACTTTTTATTTGCTTCTTCCATTTCCTGATAACGAGGATTGCTGGCGCATGGGAGTTGGACGCTTCGCTCGCGATTGTGGCGGACGCGTTCGATGAAGTAGCCGCTGAGGTGCTCAGGCTACTCTCTGGCTACCACTTCGACATAAAAAGCCCCTCAAAAAGAGGGGCTTGGACTACATAACCCCCGCAAACGGGGGAAGATGATTGCTTTATCAAAAAGCATCACTTGTATTACCCAATTACCCCCACAACGCGGGGGTAGTACATTTCTACTATAGCTCTTTTTCAGTATGACACTATCCCGCCAAATTCTTCTAACACATCTCCGGCAAATTAGCCCTCACAGCGCCTCAGCAAAAGGCGGAGGCACCGCATGGCCACAGCGCGCCTCTTGCATGTCCTTTGCATCTTTCACGTCACGGTTTGAGTATCAGTATGGAGCTATCGCGATGGCTAGATAAGGCTGCAGGTGCTTACCTATAGCCGAGAAGCTACCGTTATGAGGTTTGATGCTTTCCTGTGGGAAGTTCACGCTTCACCTCCGGAGAGGTCAAACGCTGAATACAGAAAATCGCTGGTGCCTTTCGCCATCGGTGATAGGAATTGCTGTAAGGTTTTTGCGCCATGTGTCCCCACTTGGCGCCGGAAGTAAGTCGTCAGTTGCTCAGGCTGACGAGATAATTATCGCCCTTCCCGGGGATAGATGCAAAATGAGCATATGCGAAAAGCCCCACTGAAGCAGGTACATGATGTTTTGCTTGAGCGCGCCTCTAGGTAACGCCAAGATGCCAATAAAATAGCAAAGTTTATCGCCATACATATGCAAGAAAAACCAGATAACCTATGCAGGAAATAGATAAAACATGCCATGTGCATCTAAATCTTCTTGCGAAGCATAGTTCCAGAGGTAACTTCCCCAAAAAGTTAGGAGCACTTACGGTTGATACGGCCTAAATCTTATGATTCCACGGGCAACGCCCGGTCTTCCTGGCTCAAACTTGCATTTCCTGATTGCTGATCTAGTTTCTCTAAAAAAGATCTCAGTACCGGTTGTCGCAACAGAAGTAACCTCCCCTTTTTCATTTACTGTGGCAAAATATGTTACAATGCCGCTAATCTTATTAGCCATAGCATAAGCTGGATAATAAGGGAAAGGGCAACTTATGCGCACAGGTGATATTTCTTCTTTATTTTCAATAGCAAACGCTACATTTGATATTAGAACAGCACAAACCAGAGGTAATGTTTTTTTCATCTACGATACCAACTTTTGTTTTCCTTGTATCCCTAGGCTACTGGAAGTTGAGAGTTCCTAAGCGTTTAGTTGCACGATATTTTATTTAACCCCATACCGTTTTTCTTTGACAAATTCAGGTTCTCTCCAATTAGGGCCTTTATCGGGAAGAGGTTGACCTGTATGTTTTAGTTTTCCTTCCTTGAACAGTCTCTCATGAGTCCTTAGTAACTCACCATTAGCAACAGCATCAAAGTTATACCTAACATACATACGGTCGATGCTAGGGTATGGAGTAATAGGTGAAAAATACAGAAGAACATCTTCCACACTTACATTTTTATAAATGCTTTCAAGATCTAGCATGATTTTTCCTCCCCAGTACTTCCTCACTCGAAATTAAATACGCCCTTCCCTACCTGATAATCGCTACTTCTTCGGCGACAACCGGCATGTTCAGGCGCTCTTTGTAGGCTACGCCGGAAGCGGCGAGGTCGACGTTGACCTTGTCCTGCTCGTCTTTCGATTTGGCTGCAATGTTGAATTTACTCATTATTAATCATCTACATACCGCACATCAAGAACCACATTCCCTTCCAGGTCCTTTCTCACAATATGAACATCTTCCTTAAATGGCGGCTTGGTTTGCTCGATAACAGTCACTGTGGCTGTGCCAATTTTGTTCTGATTCTCGTCCAAGACAATGTAACTTCGATCTATGCGGCTAACTAAATGCCCCCTCCTGACTGTGCCGTCGTCCAAAAGAGTGTAGCCAGCTTCAAGGTTCATTTTTTCTTTAAACATAAATCCCCCTCAGGTTATGAAGGGGATTATATATCACTAACAGATTAGCTGCGCGGCTTTGCGTTCTGCGGGGGATTTAGGCAGCCTCCCTCCCCTGGCACATCTCCGGCAAATTAGCTCTCACCAATGCCTCGGCGGTCGTGAGTCGCCCCTGATGTCTGGTGATCCGAATCACTGCGCGGACGTACTCAACTGCTGACAGTGCTCTACAGGAAGTAACCACGAAAATGCTTGCAGCCATTACCGACGAATATAAAGCCAAAGGTAAAGCACGAATGGCACAAACGCTTCGTAGCGTCTGGATCGATTTGTTCAGGGAAGCACAACATGCGGGCGAAGTTGAGCCAGGATACAACCCGGCACTAGCTACCAGAAAAGTCGTTGCTCGAGTAAACCGCTCTCGACTGAATTTTGAAATGTGGCAAGCGATCTTTGAAGCGGCCAGCGATATGGCCCCTTACGTTCAAAACTCCATGCTGTTGGCGATAGTCACCGGACAAAGGCGCGGTGATCTAGCCAAAATGAAGTTCTCAGATGTTTGGGATGGATACCTGCACGTTAAGCAGCTAAAGACAGGTGTGAAACTTGCTATTCCACTCAGTTTGCGCAGTGAGGTGATGGACATTAGCCTGGCACAAGTGATCAAGCGCTGTAGGGATCGGGTTGTTAGCCCGTGGCTTCTTCACCACGTAACGTCCAGCGGGAAAGTAAAAGCCAGCGATCAGGTTGGCGAGAACAGCCTTAGCGTTTCCTTCAAACTCGCAGTGGATAGCACTAACCTTTCCATTGAAAGAGGGAAAACAATGCCTACTTTCCATGAGCAGCGCTCACTGTCCGAACGTCTGTATGAGGCACAGGGAATCAATACCCAACAGCTGTTAGGACACTCATCAGAAAAAATGACAGCACAGTATCACAACGATCGGGGTCTCGATTGGGTGAAAGTAAAGGTGTAGCTACGTGAAAAATTGGGCCGTACCCCCAAGCAAATTTAGCAAAATTTAAAAATTTATTTTGGGGAAAAGTTTTGGAGGGATTTTGGGGAAGAAAAAATTGGATAAAAAACCGGGTGCTGCACCCGGTCTTCTTCTACTCTAAAAAACGCTCGACTAGCTCAGCCCACGATTTTCCAGCATCGGCTCAATCTGTGGATCGTGCCCGCGCCACTGGCGATAAAGTTCAGCTAAATCAGTGCTATTGCCGCGCGACAGAATCGCTTCCCGGAAGCGCTGACCGTTCTCACGGGTCAAACCGCCGTGCTCCACGAACCACTGATAGCCGTCGTCGGCCAGCATCTGGGTCCACAGATAGGCATAATAGCCTGCCGCATAGCCGCCGCCAAAGATATGGGAGAAATAGCTGCTGCGATAGCGCGGCGGAACGGCCGCCAGATCCAGGTGTTCTTCCTGCAATATCTTCTGCTCAAACCCATCCACGTCCTCCGGTATTGCCGAGGTCGACAGGCTATGCCAGCGCATATCGAGTAACGCAGCAGCCAACAGCTCGCTCATGTCGTACCCTTTATTGAAGGTTGCCGCACGCAACATATTGTCGCGTAGCGCCTCCGGCATCGGCTCCCCGGACTGGTAGTGCTTCGCGTAGTGGGCAAACACCTGCGGCTGGCTGGCCCAGTGTTCGAAGATCTGCGAAGGAAATTCGACAAAATCGCGCGGGGTATTGGTTCCGGAGAGACTGGCGTAACGCTGGCTGGCGAACAGCCCATGCAGGGTATGGCCAAACTCATGGAACAGAGTGATCACCTCATCCCACGACAACAGCGCGCTCTGCCCTGCCTGCGGCCGGGCGTAGTTGCAGACATTGTAGATAACCGGTCGCTGCTCCCGCAGGGTAGACTGTTCGACAAACACATCCATCCAGGCGCCGCCGCTTTTTGAGTCGCGTGCGTAGTAGTCACCGTAAAACAGCGCCATCCCTTCTCCGTTGTGATCGAAGATCTCCCAGACCCGAACATCCGGGTGATAGACGGGGATATCGAAGCGCTCGACAAAGCGGAGGCCAAAGAGCTGCGTGGCCGTCCAGAAGACGCCATCCTGCAGCACGCGCTCGAGAGCAAAATAGGGTTTAAGCTGCGCATCATCAATGGCAAAGGCAGCCCGCCGCACCTGTTCGCTGTAATAGAGCCAGTCCCATGCCGCGGCGCGAAACGTCCCGCCCTCGTTGTCAATCACCTGCTGGATGTCAGCCAGCTCTCGTTCCGCCCGCGCCCGCGCCGCCGGCGCGATCCGGCGCATAAAAGTTAATGCCTCCGCCGGAGAGGCTGCCATTTGATCGGTCAGCGCCCAGCTGGCGTAATCGGCCGCGCCCAGCAGTTCCCCCTGCTGCGCGCGGATCGCCGCCAGTCGCAGCACCAGGCGACGCGTATCATGCTCATCGCCCTGCTGATTGCGCGTCCAGCCGGCGGCAAAAAGATTCTCCCGCGTCTGTCGGTCGCGCAAAGAGAGCAGCGGCGGCTGCTGGGTGGTATTGGTCAGCGTCAGCAGCCAGCGGTCACTGAGCCCTTTTTCCCGCGCCGCGTCGGCGGCCGCCGCTATCTCCTCATCCGCCAGGCCATCCAGTTGATGTCGGTAATCAACCACCAGTCCACCGTTTTTGGCCGCCCCCAGCAACCGCTGCTGGAACTGACTTTGCAGGGTCGCCGCTTCGGTGTTCAGCGTGCGTAGCACCGCCTTCTGCGCCGGCGCCAGCGTCGCCCCGGCATGGACAAAACGTTGCCAGGTGAGGGTCAGGAGACGATGAGATTCGCTGTCTAACGTCAGCGCGTCACGCTGCTCATAGACGCTGTTCACTCGCTGAAATAAGGCCTCGTTAAGCCAGATGTCATTCCCCAGCTCGGCGAGCTCAGCAGAAAATTCTTCATCCAGAGACTGGATGAACGGGTTGGTGTGGGCGCCAGCCATGGCGAAAAAGACCCGCGTCACTCGAGCCAGCAGCTGTCCGCTCTGTTCAAGGGCCTCAAGCGTGTTGGCAAAATTCGCCGGCTCCGGGTTGTCGATTATCGCGCGGATCTCCGCGCGCTGCTGCCGGACACCCTCATCAAACGCCGGGCGATAGTGGCAGTCCTGGATGAGATCAAACGGGGGTGCCTGGTAAGGCAGCAAACTGACGCTAAAAAAGGGATTTTGTTCAGACATCTTTCTCTCCTGCACAGGCTAATCCTGTAAGATTAGGCTTCTCCTTAAGGGGTCGCAATGATTTCCGTTACCGGTCGCCGTCTGTGCGTGCTATGGTATGAAAACACAAAAAGCGTTGAGGAACAGTAAGATGATTATCATGGTTACCGGTGCCACCGCCGGTTTTGGTGAAAGTATTACTCGCCGTTTCGTCGCTAACGGCCATAAAGTGATTGCCACCGGACGTCGTGAAGAGCGCCTGAAGACGCTGAAAGACGACCTCGGTGATAACCTTTTTATCGCCCAGCTTGACGTCCGTAACCGCGCCGCCATTGAGACGCTGATTGCCGATCTGCCCGCCGAGTGGCAGGCGATTGACGTCCTGGTGAATAACGCCGGTCTGGCGCTGGGTCTGGAGCCGGCGCACCGCGCCAGCGTGGAAGACTGGGAAGATATGATCGACACCAATAATAAAGGGCTGGTGTACATGACCCGCGCGGTCCTGCCGGGTATGGTGGAGCGCAATCGCGGGCATATCATTAACATCGGCTCCACGGCAGGCAGCTGGCCTTATGCCGGGGGCAACGTCTATGGGGCGACCAAAGCCTTCGTCCGTCAGTTCAGCCTGAATCTTCGTACCGACCTGCACGGCACCGCGGTGCGCGTCACCGACATCGAGCCGGGTCTGGTGGGTGGCACCGAGTTTTCCAACGTCCGCTTTAAAGGTGATGACGCCAAGGCCGGGAAAACTTATGAGAACACCGAAGCCCTGACGCCGGAAGATGTGACCGAGGCGGTCTGGTGGGTGGCCACCCTGCCGAAGCACGTCAACATCAACACCCTGGAGATGATGCCGGTGAGCCAGAGTTTTGCCGGACTCAGCGTTCACCGCCAGGGCTAACCGTCAGCCACCCGGCCTGCGGGCCGGGTATGGGCGGAACCGCAAAAAACGCGTAAAATAGTGCGCATAATCCCTTAAAAAGTAACCATCAATGGCCGCAGAATCGCAACTGAATCCGACGCAACCCGTTAATCAGCAAATTTATCGCATCCTCCGCCGGGATATCGTTCACTGCCTGATCCCGCCGGGCACACCGCTGTCCGAGAAAGAAGTCTCCGTGCGTTTCGATGTGTCGCGTCAGCCGGTGCGCGAGGCCTTCATCAAGCTGGCGGAAAATGGGCTTATCCAGATACGTCCCCAGCGCGGCAGCTACGTCAATAAAATTTCCTTGTCGCAGGTGCGCAATGGTTGCTTTGTCCGCCAGGCAATTGAGTGCGCGGTGGTCCGCCGCGCCGCCGGCATGATTAACGATGAGCAGGTTTATCAGCTGGAGCAGAATCTCCATCAGCAGCGTATTGCCGTCGACAGACAACAATCAAACGACTTTTTCCTGCTTGATGATGAGTTTCACCAGAAGCTGTCGATCATTGCCGATTGTCAGCTGGCATGGGATACGGTGGAAAATATTAAAGCCGCCATCGACCGCGTGCGCTATATGAGCCTGGACCATATCACCTCGCCGGAGATGCTCCTGCGTCAGCACCATGAGATTTTCACCGCGCTGGAAAAACGCGACGCGGAGGCAGTAGAGCAGGCAATGAATGTCCATCTGCATGAAATCAGCGAGTCCGTGTTACTGATCCGCCAGGAGAACCGCGACTGGTTTAGCGAAGATTAATGGTCAGACGGCTGCCCAGGGTGGCTGACGCAGCCGTCGTCATTGAGGGGATTAACGGACGACCAGCACCGGCGTTTTGGCGTAGCGCAGAATCGACTCGGCGTTGGAGCCCAGCAGATGGGTGGAGATGCCCGGTTTGCGGGAACCAACCACTATCACATCGAACTCTTCGTTATTGCTGATAGCCAGAATTTCGTCGCGCACGTTACCAAAGACCACCCGGGTATGGATCCGCGACATCGGAATGTCGAACAGTCGCGCCACCTCGCGCATCTTTTTCTCCGACTCTTCTTTCATATAGGCTTCGAATTTACGAATATCCGCCGTAAAACCGCGTAATAGCGAACGACTGCTGTTCGGCAGAACGTTGAGCAATGTGATTTCACCGTTTTCTGCAGTGGCGAGGAATTCCGCGTGACGCACAGCTTTATCGCTTAAATCCATTTCAAAGACATCAACAGGCAATAAAATTTTTTTATACATGGCCCGTACTCCTTTTCCAGAGAAAGTTCTTTTTCAATGACTTAACTATGCCATTATGGCAGTAAATTACCAGCCATTATTCGGAAAAATAACAGCTAATTATCTTTAGTAAATCAGGGAAATATAGAGTTATGTATAGACATTGCGTTCGATCATCTTTTCAGCGCGCTAAAACCGATCGACAGCAAAAAAAGAAATATCAGCGGAAGGTGGCAGAGATAACAAAATAGCCGGTGTCGACGACGAGGCCGACACCGGAAGCAGATTATTGCTCGGCAGCCCACGCGGCGACAGTGGCTTTGGCCCCCAGCCGCTGCAGCGCCAGATAGGCGCGGGTCACCGCCGAGACGAAACGGGGCTCCTGCGGCAACGCCAGGCCGAAGATCGCCTCAATACCCAGCAGCGCTTTCACTCGCGCTTCACCCTCGGCGCTGGCCGCCACCGCCTGTTGGATAACCGGCAACAGCGGATCGCAAATCTCAATCGGCTGGCCGGCATCGTCAACGCCACCGACATAGCGCATCCAGCCCGCCACACCGAGCGCCAGCAGCGTGAAATCTTGCTGGTGCGCCAGATGCCAGCGTACGGAGTCCAGCATGCGCTGCGGCAACTTCTGGCTGCCGTCCATGGCTATCTGCCAGGTACGGTGCTTCAGCGCTGGATTGCAGTAGCGGTCAATTAGCAGACTGGCATAGCGCGGAAGATCCACCCCCTGCACTTTCAGCGTCGGCGCCTGTTCGTCCAGCATCAGCGCCAGCGCCGCGCGGCGGTAGTTATCATCCTGCATACAGTCGTTGATGTGCTGATAACCGGCCAGATAGCCCAGGTACGCCAGGAACGAGTGGCTACCGTTGAGCATCCTCAGCTTCATCTCTTCAAAAGGCACCACATCGGCGACCAGTTCCGCTCCCGCTTTTTCCCACTGCGGACGGCCGGCAACAAAGTTATCCTCAATCACCCACTGACGGAAAGGTTCGCAGGCCACCCCGGCCGGGTCGCGCACGCCGGTCAGTTGCTCAATTTTATCGAGGGTTTCCGCGGTAACGGCCGGGACAATGCGGTCCACCATGGTCGATGGGAAGGTGACGTTCTGTTCAATCCAGGCCGCCAGCTCCGCGTCCAGCGCCCGGGCGTAGGCGCAGACGACATTGCGCATCACGTGACCGTTTTCCGGCATGTTGTCGCAGGACATCACGGTAAAAGCCGGCAAGCCTGCCGCCCGACGGCGAGCCAGAGCCTCCACCACCACGCCCGGCGCCGATTTTGGCTGGTGCGGGTTGTGCAGATCGGCGACGATCAGCGGGTGATCGAGCTGCAGCTCGCCGCTGGCCGGCGAATGACAATAACCTTTCTCGGTAATGGTCAGGGAGACAATGGCTACCTGAGGCTCACACATCGCCGCCAGCACCGCTTCGAGGCCATCAACCTGGGCGTGCAGCGCCTGCTTCACCACCCCAACCACGCGTGCGGTCCAGGCGTCGGCGGACATTTCGGCCACAGTGTACAGCCGATCCTGCTGGCGGAGGTCGGCGATCTGCTGCTCGCCGCCGATGAGATTGACTTCGGTATAGCCCCAGTCGCTGCCATGTTCACTGGCAAGAATATCGGCATATACCGCCTGATGGGCGCGGTGGAATGCGCCAAAACCAAGGTGCACGATACGGGGGATCAGCGCGCTGCGATCGTAGCCTGGCAGCATGGCGTTGGCGGTTAAAAGGGTGTTTTCCATGATGACTCTCGTTGTTATGTGTCTCATCAACCATTCTCGGGGAGAACTCTCGAGGAGAATGCCTTTGTGTCTCAACCATCGCACGCAATTGGTATAACATCTTTGATTTCTGTCAACTACCATACAAGAAGATATGGCCGGTTCGCTGTCGGGAGTGAACCGTCACAAAATCATCGCTGATGGAATGGGAAACAGTCGCCGCGAGGAAATAAAAGAAGTCGACGAATGACACACCGGCCACGCGTCCCTGCGGGCCTGTCATTTAACCGGCAGTCCGGTCTGGCGGTTAGTCGATACGGGTTTTAACGATAAAGAAGTAGCACAACGCCCCGGTGAAGGTCACGCCGGCGGCGATCACCAGCGCCAGATTAAAAGAATGGGTGGTATCCACCACCCACCCGGTGACGATCGGCGCAAAGGAGGCAAACACAAAGCTGCCAAAGTTCTGGATCGCTGCCACCGAAGCCACTTTATGCTCTGCCACCAATACCTGCACCAGCCCCCAGGCCGACGTCCCGGCAAAATGGACGCAAAACAGCGCCATGGAGATAAAAGCCACCGCCTGGGTCGGCGTGGAGGATTGCACCACCAGCAGGGTGCCCAGGGCCGACAGCACCAGACCGATCACGATCGCCGTTTTCCGGGTTTTCGCCAGATCGTAACCTCTGCGCGCCAGGGCATCGACCACCAGGCCATTGACCCACATCCCCACCGCCGCCGCAAGGAACGGGATCGCCGCCACCCAGCCGGTACGGGCCAGGCTTAACCCCTGCTGTGCCTGCAAATAGCCGGGCAACCAGGCGATATAGAGCCAGCCGGTATAGTTCACACCGGAAAAGCCCAGAATCATCCCCCAGGTGGTGCGCCGTTTAAACAGAGCCAGCCATTCGCTAAATTTCAGCGCCGGGCGGGCCACCTCCTCGCTGGCCAGATACTGCTGCTCCTCTTCCTGCAGGGTGAAGTGCCGGCGATTTCGGTAGCCCACATACCAGCACAGACCGACCACGATACCGGCTAAGCCAATCACCACAAACATCGTTCGCCAGCCCCAGGCCAGTTGCATAATAACCAGAGCCGGTGGCGCAATGGCCTGCCCCAGCACCGTCGAGGAGTTAAATATCCCCACCGCCGTACCGCGCTCTCTTTGCGCATACCAGTCATTGATTGATTTCACACCGGCGGGCATAAATGGCGCTTCACCAATCCCGAGGCCAATGCGCAGCAGAATAAAATGCGAGAACGAATTGACCATCCCGGTCAGGGCCTGCATTGCGGACCAGAAAATCAGTCCGGCGCCGAGCACAATGCGCGGTCCAACGCGATCCAGCAATATTCCCGACGGCAATTGTGCGAAGCCGTAGGAGAGCGAAAAGGCGGAGAGCAGCACCCCAAACTCGGTGGCGCTGAGTCCCAGGTCGGCGCGTATCGCCTCCCCGGCGACGCTCAGCGAAGAGCGGTCAAGAAAGTTGACGATACCGGCGATAAACAGCAGCGTCAGGGTGATCTTCTGCACCCGACGGATACGCAGCGGCGTCGCCCCCGTCCGGGCGGCAAGTGTCTCGATAGCCATCGTTGTTCCTTACAGAGTCATAACAAAAGAGAATGTCTGATAAGTAAGGCAACAGGTCGACTACCATACAAGAATTAAGGTTTAAAAAAGTGGCAGCGATCACACAAGGCGAGCTCAGGCCCGCCCCCAGCCCGCCACGATGATCAGCATGCCGCACAGGGCGATGATCGCCCCGGCCCAGTCGTAATGGCTGAGCTTGACGCCATCCACGACCCGCAGCCAGAGCAAGGCGGTACAGACGTACACCCCACCGTAGGCGGCATAGACCCGCCCGCTGGCGGCAGGATGGAGCGTCAGGAGCCAGACGAACAGCGCCAGCGCCAGGCCGGTGGGGATCAACAGCAGCGGCGTGGCCCCGCGCTTTAACCATAGCCACGGCAGATAGCAGCCGATGATTTCGCACAGGGCGGTGGCAAAGAACAGGAGCGTTGTTTTGAGCATTAAAAGATTCGTAAATGAGACA
This sequence comes from Klebsiella sp. D5A, assembly GCF_001620885.1. Lineage (NCBI taxonomy): Bacteria > Pseudomonadati > Pseudomonadota > Gammaproteobacteria > Enterobacterales > Enterobacteriaceae > Klebsiella > Klebsiella sp. D5A. The sequence continues at coordinate 12,225 of NZ_LOAR01000011.1, forward strand.
AAGCGTTGAACCATTCTACGCGATAATGGCTTCTGCCCCACGCTGTTTTGTCGGCTATGCCCGGCAAAAGAGCTGTAGTAAACTTAGCCTGAGGGTTAACCCATCACTTAAAGGAAATCGTGATGAACATGACACTGAACAAACGCTGGTGCCTGACCGCCATTCTGGCGTTGAGCGCCGTGGTCTATACCTCCAGCTCCTTCGCCGCCACCGACCGGCTGGTGATTGAATCTGGCGACAGCGCGCAAAGCCGTCAGCAGGCGTCGATGGAAAAAGAGCAATGGAACGACACCCGCAGCCTGCGCCAGAAGGTCAATAAGCGGGCGGAAAAAGAGTGGGACAAAACCGATGTCGCCTTCGACGCGCAGGATAACTGCCAGAAGAGCGCCAACGTTAATGCCTACTGGGAGCCGAACACCCTGCGCTGCCTTGACCGCCGCACCGGCCGGGCAATCAATCCCTGATCCGCTTCCTGTCAACGCTGGCGCCTGCGGGCGCCGCCTTTCATAACGCGCTGTTCAGCTTTAACCACAGGATGACCCATGACCGACGCGCTACACGTCAAACTCCGCCCCCTCGAACGGGAAGATTTGCGCTTTGTCCACCAGCTCGATAACAACGCCAGCGTCATGCGCTACTGGTTTGAAGAGCCGTACGAGGCCTTCGTTGAGCTCTCCGATCTGTACGACAAACATATCCACGATCAAAGTGAGCGTCGCTTTGTCATCGAATGCAATGGCGATAAAGCCGGGCTGGTAGAGCTGGTTGAAATCAATCATGTCCACCGGCGGGCCGAGTTCCAGATCATTATCTCACCGGACTTCCAGGGAAAAGGCCTTGCCACTCGCGCGGCGCGGCTGGCCATGGACTACGGTTTTACGGTGCTTAATCTGTATAAGCTGTATTTGATTGTCGATAAAGAGAATGAAAAAGCGATCCATATTTACCGCAAGCTCGGCTTTATCGTCGAGGGTGAACTCATCCATGAGTTTTTCATTAACGGCGAGTACCGCAACACCATTCGCATGTGTCTGTTCCAGCACCAGTATCTGGCCGAACACAAAACCCCAGGACCGGCCCTGCTGAAGCCGACGGCTCAGTAATAATCAATGCGGTTCTTGATGGTGTAATGGCGTGTCAGCGGCGGCTGCACGCTTTCATCAATCACCTGCAGCTCACAGCTCAGCGGATTGTCGTGGCGATCGTAGTCGCAGGTCTGGCGTACCGTGCCCAGCGTGCGTTCGTTGAAGGTGCTGATGGCGGTGTAGTCCATTTTCTTGCGCGGATCTTTCGACGGCGTGGAAGCGACGGTAAATTGCTCTTCTTTGGCGGTGGTGGTTTTTCCCAGCGGATAGCCATCGCTGTCATAGCGGTAGGTGGCGGTGGTCTCTTTGCCACGGGCGCGAATAATAAAACCGTTATCATCCGTCTCCCAACTCACCCCCGTGGCGGGCATCTCTGCCAGCTGACACTTGCCCTGCAGGCGCAGTCGCTTCTCGTGGGTGCGCCCATCGACGTAATAGTTGGCATCCAGCAGCAGCGTGGCGCCGGTATTGTTCTCCACATCTTCCAGGGTCAGCAGATCGAAACATCCCTCTTTTGACAGCTGAGCGCTCACCTTCTTGACCACCACATCGTGTTCATCCAATAGCGTCTGGCTAAAATCTTTCACCGGCCCGCGCAGCGGATCGAACTCAAACTCATTGGAAAAACTCGCCATCTCCGGGGTGAAGGCTTCCGGGGCGCTTTGGCGGTCGCACGCCGTCAGCAGCAGCGCTGCCGGGATCAGCCAATACAATCTTTTCACAGGCGATTCCTTTTGTGTACACCAGATCATATTAGCAAATACAATTGTTTACACCAGTTCTGCTATGCTTAATTCTGGATAACATCGATAAGGAGTGTAAGATGAAACTATCCCTCTGGACAGGCGCCGCACTACTGCTGTGCTCCACGACCGTGCTGGCAGCCCCCGACTCATGTGAACGGGTCAAAAGCGACATCCAGCAGAAGATCATCAACAATGGCGTACCGGAAACCGCCTTCAGCCTGGCCATTGTGCCAAACGATCAGGCAGACCAGCCCGGGGTTCAGGTGGTCGGTCATTGCGCCAATGACACCTTCAAAATCACCTATACGCGTAACAGCGACAGTCCCGCCGAAAACGACGCTCAGTAAGCCCTCTTCGGTTTCACATGAAAGATCTTATCCCTGCATTGACCAGGGATAAGATCTGCTGGCTACCCATAACGTATTATCGCTCACCCCTGCGTCTGTTAATGACGTGGCGGCCCTTCTCCGCACAGCATAACTATCATGGAGTGAGCAATGTCGAATCAGGAATCCCCCGGCGGCGTCACCCGACGCGCGCTACTCAAAACCACAGCCCTCAGCTCTCTGGCGCTAGCCGCCGGCGGGCTTACCCTGCCCTTTACACTGCGCAGCGCCGCGGCAGCAGTACAACAGGCTACCGGCGACAACACCCGCATTGTCTGGGGCGCCTGTTCGGTCAACTGCGGTAGCCGCTGCGCCCTGCGGCTGCACGTGCGGGATGATGAAGTGGTTTACGTCGAAACGGATAATACCGGCGACGACCGCTACGGCGACCACCAGGTCCGCGCCTGCCTGCGCGGGCGCTCTATTCGTCGGCGCATCAATCATCCGGATCGCCTTAACTATCCCATGAAGCGCGTCGGCAAACGCGGGGAAGGCAAATTTGAACGCATCAGCTGGCAGGAGGCGCTGGATATCCTCGCTGACCGTCTGAAAAGCACCGTTGCCCAGTATGGCAATGAAGCCGTGTACATTAACTACTCTTCGGGGATCGTCGGCGGCAACATCACCCGTTCGTCGCCTTCAGCGTCGCCGGTAGCGCGGCTGATGAACTGCTACGGCGGCTCGCTTAACCAGTACGGTACCTACAGCACCGCACAGATTGCCTGCGCGATGCCCTATACCTACGGCAGCAACGACGGCAACAGTACTTCGGATATTGAAAACAGCAAGCTGGTGGTGATGTTCGGCAATAACCCGGCGGAAACCCGGATGAGCGGCGGCGGCATTACCTGGTATCTGGAGCAGGCTCGCGAGCGCTCTAACGCGCGGATGATCGTTATCGACCCGCGCTATACCGATACCGCCGCCGGTCGGGAAGATGAGTGGATCCCTATTCGTCCCGGCACAGACGCCGCGCTGGTCGCCGGTATCGCCTGGGTGCTGATAAACGAGGATCTCGTCGACCAGCCATTCCTCGACAAATACTGCGTTGGCTACGATGAGAAAACGCTGCCGGTCGGGGCGCCGGCAAACGGCCACTACAAAGCGTATATTCTTGGCGAGGGTGACGACGGCGTCGCCAAAACGCCGCAGTGGGCCTCGCGTATTACCGGCATCCCCGCCGATCGCATCATTAAGCTGGCGCGCGAAATCGGCATGAGTAAACCGGCTTATATTTGCCAGGGCTGGGGACCGCAGCGCCAGGCCAACGGCGAACTCTCCGCCCGCGCGATCGCCATGCTGCCGATCTTAACCGGCAACGTCGGCATCAACGGCGGCAACAGCGGCGCCCGCGAATCAACCTACACCATCACTATCGAACGTCTGCCGGTGCTGGAAAATCCGGTGAAGACCGCCATCTCCTGCTTCACCTGGACCGACGCCATCGCTCGAGGCCCGGAGATGACCGCCACCCGCGACGGCGTGCGCGGCAAAGAGAAGCTGGATGTGCCGATCAAGTTCCTGTGGAACTACGCGGGCAACACCATCATCAACCAGCACTCCGACATCAATAAGACCCACGAGATCCTGCAGGACGAAAGCAAGTGCGAGACCATTGTGGTTATCGACAACTTTATGACCTCGTCGGCGAAATACGCCGACCTGCTGCTACCCGATCTGATGACCGTTGAGCAGGAAGATATTATTCCCAACGACTACGCCGGCAATATGGGCTATCTCATTTTTATCCAGCCTGCTACCTCGGCGAAGTTCGAACGCAAACCGATTTACTGGATCTTAAGTGAAGTGGCGAAACGGCTCGGCGACGACGTGCATCAACGTTTTACCGAGCGGCGCACGCAGGCGCAGTGGCTGCAGCATCTGTATGCCAAAATGGTGGCGAAAGACCCGGCGCTACCTGGCTACGACGACCTGAAACAGATGGGCATCTACAAGCGTAAAGATCCGAACGGCCACTTCGTCGCCTATCGCGACTTCCGCCGCGATCCTGAAGCGCATCCGCTCAAAACCCCGTCCGGCAAAATTGAAATCTACTCCAGCCGGCTCGCCGAGATCGCCGCCCACTGGCAGCTGGAGAAAGACGAAGTTATCAGCCCGCTACCGGTCTACGCCTCCACATTTGAAGGCTGGGACGATCCGCTGCGCAGTCAGTATCCGCTGCAGCTGTTTGGTTTCCACTATAAAGCGCGCACCCACTCCAGCTACGGCAACGTCGATGTATTACAAGCGGCCTGTCGCCAGGAGGTGTGGCTCAATCCGCTTGACGCGGAAAAACGCGGGATTAAAAACGGCGATATGGTGCGCGTCTTTAATCAGCGCGGCGAAGTCCGTCTTCCGGCGAAAGTGACGCCACGCATCATGCCGGGCGTGTCGGCGATGGGCCAGGGCGCCTGGCACGACGCGAATATGGCCGGAGACCGGATCGACCATGGCGCCTGCATGAATACGCTGACCACCCACCGCCCATCGCCGCTGGCGAAGGGGAATCCACAGCATACCAACCTGGTCGACATCGAAAAGGTTTAAGGAGTAAACCATGAGCACGCAATATGGATTCTTTATCGATTCCGCTCGCTGTACCGGGTGTAAAACCTGCGAACTGGCCTGTAAGGACTACAAGAATCTCACCCCGGAGGTCAGCTTCCGCCGCATCTATGAGTATGCCGGCGGCGACTGGCAGGAGGACAACGGCGTCTGGCAGCAGAATGTGTTCGCCTACTACCTCTCCATCGCCTGTAACCACTGCGAAGATCCGGCCTGCACCAAGGTCTGCCCAAGTGGGGCGATGCACAAGCGCGACGATGGTTTTGTGGTGGTCAACGAAGCGGTGTGCATTGGCTGCCGCTACTGCCATATGGCCTGCCCGTACGGCGCCCCGCAGTACAACGCCGACAAAGGCCACATGACCAAGTGCGACGGCTGTCACGAGCGCGTCGCCGAGGGGAAAAAACCGATCTGTGTCGAGTCCTGCCCGCTGCGGGCGCTCGATTTCGGGCCGATTGCCGAGCTGCGCGCCAAGCACGGCCAGCTGGCCGCAGTGGCCCCGCTGCCGTCGGCGCACTTTACCAGGCCGAGTATCGTTATTAAACCTAACGCCAATGCCCGGCCGTGTGGCGATACCACCGGTTATCTGGCGAATCCGAAGGAGGTGTGAGATGGGAAGCGGATGGCATGAATGGCCGCTGGTGCTGTTTACGGTACTGGGGCAATGCGTGGTCGGCGCGACCCTCGTCAGCGGGCTGGGCTGGCTATCGCTGACAAACCAGCGCGAAGCGCAGCAACGGCTGGTGCGCAGCATGTTTTTTATCTGGCTGCTGATGGGCATTGGTTTTCTGGCTTCGGTGATGCATCTCGGTTCGCCGCTGCGCGCGTTTAACTCGCTGAACCGCGTCGGCGCCTCGGCGCTGAGCAATGAAATCGCCAGCGGCGCCTTGTTCTTCGCAGTGGGGGGATTCTGGTGGCTGCTGGCGGTACTGGGCAAAATGCCAGCGGCGCTGGGTAAAGTCTGGTTGGTGATCGCCATGCTGTTGGGGCTGCTGTTTGTTCTGGCGATGACCCGGGTTTACCAAATCGATACCGTGCCAACATGGTACAATGGCTACACTACCAGCGCGTTCTTCCTGACGGTGCTCCTCAGCGGGCCGCTGTTCGCCGCCCTGCTGCTGCGGCTGGCGAAAGTCGACTTTAACGGCTGGTTTTTTGCCGGACTCAGCGTGGCCGCGCTGGCGATCGGCGCCGCCGTTATCATCATGCAAAGCGCCGGACTCAGTACCATTCACAGTTCAGTCCAGCAGGCAGCCACCCTGCTGCCAGATTACGGCACACTCCAGGCGTTACGCCTGATACTGCTGGCTCTCGGTCTTGGCTGCTGGCTGTGTCCGCTGATCCGCCGCCAACCGCCGCGCGCTACGGGGCTGCTGATCGGCCTGCTGCTGGTCTTGATCGCGGAATGTATTGGTCGCGGCCTGTTTTATGGTCTGCATATGACCGTCGGTATGGCAGTTGCCGGTTAATGAGACGGCGCGCTGGCGCGCGCCGCAGAAAGGAATAAGTAATGATGCCGATCCCAAACCGCGACGCTGTCGCGTTAAGCGCTCGCACCCTGGGCGCGCTGTTCTCTTATGCGCCGAATAGCGCGCACATTGCGCCGCTGGTCGCCGCCTTCCAGGACGGCAGCTGGCAGCAACAGTGGCCCTTCCCGGTAACCGCCCCGCTGGCGTCAGCCTTTGCCGCGTCGACGGAAGAGTCATTACCGGAAGCCTGGCAACGCCTGTTTATCGGCCCGTGGGCCCTGCCGGCGCCGCCATGGGGATCCGTCTGGCTGGATAAAGAGTCAGTGCTGTTTGGCGATTCCACGCTGGCCCTGCGCGAGTGGATGCGCACGAACGGCATCGCACTGGACGCCGAGCGTAACGAACCGGAAGATCATTTCGGCACCCTGCTGCTGCTGGCGGCGTGGCTGTGCGAGACGGAGCAGGATGCGTTGTTTGCCCAGCTGCTGGCCTGGCACCTGCTGCCGTGGTCCGGGCGCTTTCTGAGCGTCTTTGTCGACCATGCCGCCCACCCCTTCTACCAGGCGCTGGGTCAGCTGGCGCAGGCAACGCTGGCGCAGTGGCAGGAGAATCTGCCGATCGCCGTGGCGGAAAAAGCGCTCTATCGTTAACCCTTCACCGCGCCGGTATCCGGCGCGGTTTTATTTCGTCGCTTCCCAGCCCCTCACCCGCACTTATCGCTTTTGCATCTAAGGTTATTCCCTATCACAATAAGGCCATGTTTTCCGAACCTCGCCGTAACTGATGCACCGTCTTCATCCCTATCCTGATGTGCAGGTGATGTTTCGCCGCCTGCTGATCGCCACGCTGATTGGCCTTCTCGCCGCCCTGGCGGTGGCGCTGTTTCGCCATGCGATGGTGGTGCTGGAAACGCTGTTTCTTGGCAATGACAGCGGGAGCCTGGTCAACGCGGCGCAGTCGCTGCCGGCGTGGCGGCGGCTGATTACCCCGGCGCTGGGCGGCCTGGCGGCAGGGACACTTCTCTGGCTGTGGCAGCGACGCAGCATCGCGCGCCCGCATGCCGCCACCGATTATATGGAAGCCCTGGAGACCGGCGACGGTTGCTTCGATACGCCGGCAAGCCTGGTGAAATCGCTGGCGTCATTGCTGGTCGTGGTCACCGGCAGCGCGATTGGCCGGGAAGGCGCCATGATCCTGCTGGCCGCGCTGGCGGCGTCGCTGTTCGCCCGCCGCTTCACGCCGCAGACTGAATGGAAGCTGTGGGTCGCCTGCGGCGCCGCTGCCGGGATGGCCAGCGCCTATCATGCCCCGCTGGCCGGCAGCCTGTTTATTGCTGAAATTCTCTTTGGCACGCTGATGCTGGCCTCGCTCGGGCCGGTCGTTATCTCGGCGGTGATCGCCCTGCTGTTGACGCAGTTCCTCAACGGCGGCGCCGCGCCGCTGTACCACGTCGTCCTGCAGCAGAACCTCAGCGCGCTGCACTATGGTTTAATGCTGGCGACTGGCCTGCTGGCCGGGGTATGCGGCCCGCTGTTTATCTGGCTGATGGACTACAGCCACCGCGGGTTCGTCAAACTGAAACTGACGCCGCCGTGGCAGCTGGCGCTGGGGGGGCTGATTGTCGGCGGCTTATCGCTCATCACCCCGACGGTGTGGGGCAACGGCTACAGCGTGGTGCAAAGCTATTTGCAGATACCGCCGTCCGGCGTACTGCTGGCCGGCGTTTTCCTGTGCAAACTGCTGGCGGTGCTGGCCAGCAGCGGCTCCGGTGCGCCGGGCGGGGTCTTTACCCCCACGCTGTTTGTCGGCCTGGCGATGGGCATGCTGTTTGCCAGCGTCAGCGGGCTATGGCTGCCGGGGAATGAAGAGATGGCTATGATGATCGGTCTGACCGGCATGGCGGCGTTTCTGGCTGCCACCACCCATGCGCCAATCATGTCGACCCTGATGATTTGTGAGATGACCGGGCGGTATGCGCTGCTGCCCGGCCTGCTGATCACCTGCGTGGTGGCGTCGGTGCTGTCGCGGACGTTACGCCGGGATTCGATCTATCGCCATCACGTTGCCGAGCATGTCTAAGTCGACGTAGCGGCTCAGCTCACGCTGTTCGGCGCGCGGCAGGTACGGCAGCTCGCCAATCAGCGGCGCCGGCAGCTTCTTACTGAGGACATCAATGATTTCAGCGTAGTGCGCGAGACCGGGGTTGATGCGGTTGGCCACCCAGCCGATCAGCGGCAGCCCGTCATTGGCGATCGCCTGGGCCGTCAGCAGCGCATGGTTGATACACCCCTCCTGGATCCCCACCACCATCAGCACCGGGAGCTGCTCCTGTACCACCCATTCGGAGAGCGGTCGCAGGTCGTTCATCAGGCTGCGCCAGCCGCCGGTGCCTTCAACCACCACGTGATCGACCTGACCGGCCAGTCGCTGCAAACCATCCGACAGCAAACCGTAGTTGATCGGGCAGCTGTGCGCCACGCTGCTTTCGTCTTCACTTAACGCTATGGGATTGACAGCCTCATACGGCAACGCCAGCGTGGAGACGCTCTGCAGCACCAGCGCGTCTTTGTTACGCAAACCGTCTGGCGTCTCTTTGCTGCCCTTCGCCACAGGCTTGTACCCGGCCACGCTTTTGCCTCTGGCAGCAAGTGCCTGCAACAGCGCACGGGAAACCACTGTCTTCCCGACAGAGGTGTCTGTACCTGTAATAAAGAAACGCTTAAACATCACTAACCCCACAGTTTTGTCGATGAAATATACGGGAGAGAAATAATCAACAGTGGGCAAAGTCTACGTGATGCCGCCAGAGGTCGGCTTGAGATAGCGCAATTTTTGGTGCGACTATGAAAAAATGTTAACCCTGTAACAGTCGTATGAGTAAGGATCCGTTATAGAGCGCATCCTTGACCAGCGCCGCGCCAGCCATCGTGCCACGATTGGAAAACTGGGTGCTTTCAACCGCGATATGCTGGCTGTAGGCCGGGAGCGATTGTTGCCGAATGCAGCTGGAAATTGCCGGAAAAAGGATATCTGCCGCCAGATTAAACGGTGAACCAATCAGAATTTTCTGCGGGTTAAACAGATTGACCATGATCGCCAGAATCCGCCCGACGTGGTTACCCACGCCGCTGATAATGTCTCTGGCCAGCAGATCGCCCTGCAGCGCGGCCTGGCACAGCCACTCCACGCTCAGCGGACGCTGGTGCAGCAGCGAGCTCATCGACTGGGCCATGCGCATCTGCGCCAGCTCCAGCACGCTCTCTACGCTGGCAATGGTTTCCAGACAGCCATGGTTGCCGCAGTAGCAGCGCTTGCCGTAGGGATCGACCTGAGTATGGCCGATCTCCACCAGGCTGCTGCTGCCAGCATGCAGCAGGCGTCCGTCGGTGATAACCCCGGCGCCGACGTTATGATCGATGACCACCTGAATGACATCCCGGGCGCCGCGCGAGGCGCCGAACAACGATTCCGCCATAGTCCAAGCGCTGATGTCATGCTGAATGTAGACCGGCACCCCGGTATGGTTGGCCAGCACATCGCCCAGCGGCACATCTTTGACATCCTCATAAAACGGCATGCGATGAATAATGCCATTTTCGGTATCAATAATACCCGGCATCGTCATGGCGATGGAGGTGAGCCGTTCCAGCTTCTTCTGGTGGCGAATAAAGAACCGATCGATATGATCAATAATACGGGTCAGAAACGGCGTGCTGTCGGTGAGGGCCAGCTCCAGCTGCTCCTCCACCACCAGCTGACTGCTTAAATCACGCAGCGAAAGGTGGATTTCGCCGCGGCTGATGCGCACCGCAAGATAGTGCCAGGCCTCGGTTTCTACCATCAACCCCACCGCCGGGCGGCCACGGCTGCCGGGCTCCTGGATCTCCGTCTCCTGCACCAGATGCGCTTCCAGCATCTCGCGGACAATCTTGGTGATGCTGGCGGGAGCCAGTTGCGCAAATCGGGAGAGGTCGATACGCGATACCGGGCCGAGCTGATCAATCAGGCGATACACGGCGCCCGCATTGGTCTGCTTAATTTGATCGATATGGCCTGGTTGACTATCCGCTACCACCATTGACTCCCTTTATTTTCGCGCTTCGAAATAAACTTTCGGCTATGGTGAAGCACTTCGATGGTGAACGTCAAATTTTTACTTAGCCTTGTGATTTACCGCACATTTCCAGCCCCTTTTCGCCTCAATTGTGCTCGGTTTTCCAGGCCAGCAGCGACTCGCGAAAGCGTTTTGCCAGCGCTCCCTGTTCATGATGTTTCGACCACACCAGCCACATCTCCGACACCGCATCCTGTTCGTCGATCGGCAGCCAGCGCATTTCACTGAGCTGTACGCGCTGAAAGGAGGCAGGCAGGATAGACACCCCCAGTCCGGCGGCCACCAGACCAATAATGGTCATCGCCTCCCCCACCTCCTGGGCAATCACCGGCGTATGACCGTAACGACGCAGCAAGCCGAGGATATCGTCATACAGGCCGGTACCCACGTGCGGGTCGAAAAAGACGAAGGGTTCGCGCGCCAGCGCCGCCAGGCTGACCGAGGGCTGGCGGGCCAGCGGATGGTCGGCCGGGACCATCGCCAGCAACGGCTCGCGCAGCACCCGCTCCCACGCCAGGGTGTCCGGCAGTTGGGTATTGCGCAGGAGCCCCAGATCGAGAGCCCCCTCGCTCAGTGGCACAATCTGTTCGCGGGTGTTGGTCTCGCGGGTCAAAATATGCACATCCGGGTAGCGCTGACGAAACATCGACAACGTATCGGATACCGCCTTGATAAAGGGGGCCGAGGAGGTAAAGCCGATACGCAGTTCGCCGGTTTCACCGTGATGCAGACGCGCAGCGCGGGCGGCCGCGTCATCCACCTGGGCAAGAATTTGTCGGCTATCGGCGAGAAACTGCTTTCCGGCCGCCGTCAGACTGACGCTGCGATTGGTGCGCGCGAACAGGCGGGCGCCGGTCTGCTGCTCGAGGATCTGAATTTGCTGGCTTAACGGCGGTTGAGAAATATTCAGTCGCGCTGCGGCCCGGCCAAAATGTAATTCCTCCGCGACGGCGACAAAATAGCGCAGATGACGCAACTCGATATTCATATTTAAAACGTCTTATTTGAGATTATTAATATATTAGACAGAATATTTACATTTTCATACCCTAAAAATGTGAGCTGAATGGTCACAACATTCTGTTGGTAAGCAGCAACTTCTACGCAAGGAATTCTCTGTGAGTCGTACAACAACCGTTGACACCGTGCCGGCGGGCGAGGTCAGCGTCGCTGGTGCATCCCGCCCGGATCAGTTTATTAAGCGCGGCACCCCGCAATTTATGCGCGTCACCCTCGCGCTGTTCTCCGCCGGTTTGGCCACCTTTGCTCTGCTCTACTGCGTGCAACCGATCCTGCCGGTGCTGTCGAACGAGTTCGGCGTATCCCCGGCCAGCAGCAGTATTTCACTCTCCATTTCCACGGCGATGCTTGCGGTGGGCCTGTTGTTTACCGGCCCGCTATCCGACGCCATCGGGCGCAAGCCGGTGATGGTCACCGCCCTGCTGTTGGCCGCCTGCTGCTCGCTGCTGTCGACCATGATGACCAGCTGGCACGGCATCCTCATTATGCGTGCCCTGATCGGCCTGTCGCTGAGCGGCGTGGCGGCGGTCGGCATGACCTATCTGAGTGAGGAGATCCACCCCAGTTTCGTCGCCTTTTCGATGGGGTTATATATCAGCGGCAACTCCATCGGCGGCATGAGCGGCCGCTTGCTGACCGGGGTCTTTACCGATTTCTTCGGCTGGCGCGTGGCGCTGGCGGTGATCAGTGGCTTCGCGCTGGCCGCGGCCATCATGTTCTGGCGCATTCTGCCCGAGTCGCGCCATTTCCGCTCGACCTCGCTGCGACCGAAAAACTTGCTGATCAACTTTCGTCTGCACTGGCGCGACCGCGGTCTGCCGCTGCTGTTCGTCGAAGGTTTTCTGCTGATGGGCGCTTTTGTCACCCTGTTTAATTATATTGGCTACCGGCTGATGATGTCGCCGTGGTCGCTAAGCCAGGCGGTGGTAGGCCTGCTGTCGGTGGCTTATCTCACCGGGACCTGGAGTTCACCGAAGGCAGGGGCCATGACCGTACGCTTTGGCCGCGGACCGGTGATGCTCGGATTTACCGCTGTCATGCTCTGCGGCCTGCTGCTGACGCTCTTTTCTTCCCTGTGGCTTATTTTCATCGGTATGCTGCTGTTTTCCGCTGGCTTCTTCGCCGCGCATTCCGTCGCCAGCAGCTGGATTGGCCCACGCGCCCGCCGCGCCCGCGGTCAGGCGTCATCGCTGTATCTGTTCAGCTATTATTTGGGTTCAAGTCTTGCCGGGACGTTAGGCGGGGTATTCTGGCATCACTACGGCTGGAACGGCGTCGGTGGGTTTATCGCGCTGCTGCTCCTTGCCGCGCTGTTGACCGGCACCTGCTTACATCAACGACTGAAATAGTCGCGTGTGACGTGGCCTGCGGGCCACGGTTCACCACATGCCCATAATGGAAGACAAGCCCATCAACTCTCTGACGGCATCAACGGACAGCAGTGCAATAAACAGCCAGGTGAACGGATTCATAAACCACCCCCGAACCTCCAGACCTGTGTAATCGATCACAGTTTAGTACCGATATGTTACCGTTTTCTGTCACACCGATCACAGAGGTGAGCTTATTCTCCCGCCATGTGTCTTTCCCTTCCCCTGTGCGCAACGCTCGACCCGCCGGGCGTATCAGGATAGTGTAGAAGGATACCGATAACCTGTTCATTCACCTGTCACGGACCGAACGCCACTATGACTGAAAATACGCCTTATCAGCAGCTTACTCGTACCTTTCAGCGCCTGTCGCGCTTTTCGCATCTCTCCGCCATCGCTGGCTGGGATATGTTTGCGATGATGCCTCCGGGTGGCAGCGCCGCCCGGGGCGAAGCGCTGGCGGAGCTCGGCGTGCTGCAGCATCAGATCCTGACCGATAAAAAAGTGGGCCAATGGCTGCAGGAAGCCCGCCAGCAGGACCTCAACGACGTCGAGCAGGCCAATCTGCGGGAGATGCAGCGTCAGTACGATCAGGCCGCGCTGCTGCCGGAGAGCCTGGTGGAGGCAAAATCTCTTGCCGGCAGCCGCTGTGAGCATGCCTGGCGTAGTCAGCGTCCCGCTAACGACTGGGCTGGCTTTGCCGACAATCTTCGCGAGGTGGTCAGGCTGAGCCGTCAGGAAGCGCAGATCCGCGCCGATGCCAGAGGCGGCTCACGCTACGACGCGCTGCTCGATATTTTCGAACCAGATATGACCAGCGCCCGGCTGGATAGCCTGTTTGCCGACCTCAAGTCCTGGCTGCCTTCCCTGCTGCGGCAAGCGGTCGCTAAGCAAGCGACGCAGACATTACTCGCCCCGCAGGGGCCTTTCCCGATTGCCGCTCAGCGCGAGCTGGGCCTGCAGGCCATGCGCATCCTCGGCTTTGACTTCGACGGCGGGCGCCTCGACATCAGCGCTCACCCGTTCTGCGGCGGCGTCCCCCAGGATGTGCGCATCACCACCCGCTACAACGAAAACGACCTGCTCAGCGCCCTGTTCGGCGTGATCCACGAAACCGGCCACGCCCGCTATGAACAGAATCTGCCTCGCCCGTGGGTCGACCTGCCGGTAGGACTCGCTCGCTCCACCGCTATCCACGAGTCGCAGAGCCTGTTTTTTGAAATGCAGCTGGGACGTAGCGAGCCTTTCCTCAACCGCCTGTTACCGGCGGTGCGTGAGCGTTTTGGCGATCAACCAGCCTTTAGCAGCGACAACTTTGTCGCCTGGAATCAGCGGGTGAAACCGGGCTTTATTCGCGTCGATGCCGATGAGGTCAGCTACCCGGCGCATGTGATCCTGCGTTATGAAATTGAACGCGCGCTGATTGACGGCGAGATTGAAGTAGATGATATCCCGGCGCTGTGGGACGAGAAGATGCAGCACTGGCTGGGGCTGTCGACCACCGGCAACTACCGGGACGGCTGCATGCAGGATATTCACTGGACCGACGGCGGATTCGGCTATTTCCCTTCCTATACGCTGGGTGCGATGTATGCCGCCCAGCTGATGGCCGCCGCCCGGCGCGCGCTGCCGACGTTAGACCGCGATATTGCGGAGGGCGATTTCAGCGCCCTGTTCGACTGGCTGCGGCAGAATATCTGGCAGCATGGCAGCCGCTTCTCCACCTCGCAGCTGATCCAGCAGGCCACCGGCGAGGATCTCAACAGCCGCTACTTCCGCGAACACCTTACCGCCCGCTATCTGTGATCGTACGCGCCGGGTTGCCCGGCGCGTCCTTCCACTCCCCACGGCCAGGCGTGTTGTACATTCGGTTACACGCCGATACCAAACACTCACGGAAAGCTCGAAAAGACAAGCATATAGTGATTTCACCGGCCCCGCAGTGGGGTTGAAATTAAGAAAACTTTTCGAGGATATCAGAATGAAAAAAGTATTAGCTCTGGTCGTTGCCGCTGCTATGGGTCTCTCTTCCGCCGCTTTCGCTGCTGACGCAGTAAGCACCACTCAGGCACCGGCTGCTACCCACAGCACTGCTGCCAAGACCACCCATCACAAAAAACACCACAAAGCCGCGGCAAAACCAGCTGCAGAGCAGAAAGCTCAGGCTGCCAAAAAACACAAAAAAGCAGAAGCTAAACCAGCCGCTGCCCAGAAAGCCCAGGCCGCTAAAAAACACAAAAAAGTAGAAGCTAAACCCGCTGCTCCGCAGAAAGCTCAGGCGGCTAAAAAGCACCACAAAGCTGCGGCTAAACCGGTAGCACAGAAAGCGCAGGCTGCAAAAAAACACCACAAAACCACTAAACACCAGGCCGCTAAACCTGCTGCACAGCCGGCAGCATAATTCCTCCCGGTGAACTAACCTTCTTAATAATCGGCGCTGTTTCAGCGCCGTTTTTTCTGGAGAGCACTATGCTGCGGCGCTATCGTTTCGAGCTCATCCTGATCCTGTTAATCATTTGCGCAGTGGTTGCTACCCGCTTTTTCCTCTATTAATCATTTCCGCCACGCTCTCATTTACTGCTTCTGCTGGCTTTGCAGAATAATAAATACCGTACGGCGATCGCTGACGACACCTTCCCGCGTCTCATTACCCTGAAATTCCTGCGGCACAAAAAATGCCCGGCGTCCGAAGACGCCAGACACTGTAGTCATAAACTAGCGCGCGCCGGCCACCTCGTGGTGACCAGACGCTTCACAGTACGCGCACCGCTTCCATCACCAGATAACCGGTCGCGCCCCAGATAGCAACTGAGACCAGGGAAACATAAACCAGTGCGCGAATACCTTTTTTAGACATATACCCTCCCAACGTCGGGGAAATAGAATTCAGGCTATCATCGCCGGTATTACCTCTCTATTTACTCAACGGCGGAGTGACGGTAACAACGTTTTCGGTGAGAAAATGTTTCGCATTGAAAATAATTACGAGAGGCGTAAAGAAGTGCGAATTCTGGTGAAGTTTTGGCGGGCAAGCGCATTATTTTTCAGCGAATCGCTGGCAAACCAGGAATAATCTTAATGTCCGGTTGGTGAATTATTCGCCGGGTTCAGTACGTTCTGATACACGAATTTTGTTGCGTCGGACGTCGCTTTCTGCGGAAATAGCAACAGCGTTCAGCTGGTATTAACCGCTTGAAATCAGACGGTTTTGCCAGCGGCAGCGTCAGCCCGTCTCGCCTGATGGCAACGGTTTGGCCTGCTTAGAATTATTGTTTACTTTCAAAAACTTAAATCTCCTGCTACTGTCAATAGACATCATAGCCTCCCCAGAGAGTGATATGCGTAGAGACGTTCTGTTATTGCTGTGTTCATTTTATCTGTTACCTCTGGGCGCACATGCCGATGATAGCGGACTGAGCGCCAAAGATATTAAGACGCTGTTTTTCGGCCATGATGACCGAAAAGCGGTGAGCCACCCCGAGGAAAGCCCGTGGGATGCGATCGGCCAACTGGAAACCGCCAGCGGCAATCTGTGCACAGCGACGCTTATCTCCCCTCACCTGGCGCTGACCGCTGGCCACTGTCTGTTGACGCCTCCGCGCGGCAAACCGGACAAAGCGGTTGCTCTGCGCTTTATTTCGCGCAAGGGCGGCTGGGTATATGAAATTCACGGCATTGAAGGGCGAGTGGATCCGGCCTTAGGTAAGCGCCTGAAGGCCGATGGCGATGGCTGGATCGTGCCCTCCGCCGCGGCGCCGTCAGATTTTGGCCTGATCGTACTGCGCTATGCTCCCTCGGGCATCACGCCGATCCCACTCTTCCCGGGTAGCAAGGCCGATCTCACCGCTGCGCTGAAGGCAGCGGACCGTAAAGTGACCCAATCGGGATATCCGGAGGATCATCTGGATAATCTGTACAGCCATCAGGATTGCATCGTGACCGGCTGGGCGCAAAACAGCGTGCTGTCGCATCAGTGCGATACGCTGCCTGGTGACAGCGGGTCGCCGTTGCTGTTGAAAACGGAGGACGGCTGGCAAGTGATCGCCGTGCAAAGCTCCGCTCCCGGTCCGCAGGATCGCTGGCGGGCTGACAACCGCGCCATTTCGGTTACCGGCTTTCGCGATAAGCTGGAAGCACTGGCCGGAGAGTAATCACCCCTGCGACTGACGCCGCTGCAGCAGATCGGCGATCGGCATCGGTTTACTGAAATAGTACCCCTGAAGCCGGTCGCAGCCGGCCCGCCGCAGCAGCGTCAGCTGCTGCAGATCCTCAACCCCCTCCGCCACGACCGTCATCCCCAGCGCGCGGGCAATGCGCACCGTCCCGCGCACCATCTCCGCCGCCTGTTCATCGCTGTCCACCCGCCCGGCGAGAGATTTGTCGATCTTCAGGCTATCAAAGCGAAAGCGGCGTAAATAGCCAATACTTGAGTAGCCAGTGCCAAAATCGTCCAGCGCCACGGCAATACCCTGGGCCTTCAGATTCTCCACCACCGCCTGCGAACGTTCCGGATTTTCCAGCACATAGCTCTCCGTCACCTCCACCTGCAGGCGCGACGGCGGAAAGCGGCAGGCCGCGACGGTCTTCATCACCCGGTTTTCAAAAGCCGGGTCGCGAAATTGCGCTGGCGAGATGTTCACCGACAAAAGGAGATCGTCAACCGGCTGCAGGTCGCTGCAGGCGCGTTGCAGAACGAACTGCCCGAGGGCATCAATCAGGCCGCTGCTCTCGGCGATGGCAATAAACGCATCCGGCGCCAGCGCCCCCTGCGGGCGTCGCGGCCAGCGCAGTAGCGCCTCCACGCCGGTCATCGCCAGGGTATCGGCATCGACCACCGGCTGATACCAGACCTCAAATTCATCCTGCTCCAGCCCCTGGCGGATGCCGTTCTCAATCATCAGTTGATGACGCCGCACAGCATCCAGCGCATCGTCATACCAGGCCGTCCGCCCCTTCCCGCTCTTCTTGGCGTGGTACATGGCGATGTCGGCCCGGCGAAACAGCTCGGTACTGGAACATTCCGCCGGGGCGCCGCTGGCGATGCCAATGCTGGCGCCGATATAAATTTTGCGTTTGCTGAGCGTCACTGGCGCTTTCAGCAGCTCCAGCGCTGCCCAGGCGAACGCCGCCGCCCGGTCAATCGCCTTTGCGCCGCTCACCGCCATGGCGAACTCATCCCCGCCCATCCGCGCCAGCATGGCCCCCGTCGGTACCCGCGTCTGTAGGGCGCTGGCGATATGGCGGATCAGGGCGTCGCCGACATCATGACCATAGTTATCATTGACGTCCTTAAAACCATCCAGATCGATAAACACCACGCACTGAATATCGTGTTTCCCCGTCTCGCATACCTGGCTTAACCGCAGCAGAAGCGCTCGCCGGTTAGGCAGACGGCTCAGCCAGTCAATCATGGCTATCTCCCGCGCCTGACGCTCCCCGCGCGCCAGCTTATACATGCCCAAACTGCTAAAAAGGATAAACAGCAGGATCAGGCTGGCCGCCACCCCGGCGATCAGTCCCATGCTGCCTGACGAGGCCTGCGCCGCTTCAGCGCCAGGCAGGCGCGGCTGCCAGGCCAGGTATCCCAGCACCTCATCCGCCTGCGTTCGCAGCGGAATACGGTAGGCGCCAGGACCCTCGGCGAGATGCAGATGACGAATCTGAAAGGTGTCACCCAGGCGCTCCAGCAGTTGGGGGTTGATATGCCGGGTTATCACCAGATAGCGCCGCGTCGCATCAAATACCTGAAGCCGACCTGTCGTTGGGCGTATCAGGCCGATGCCGACAAAGGCGATCCCGGCCTCCGTGCGCGTGATACCGGCAAAGGCGTTTTTTCCCTCACGCAATGCTTGCGCATGAGTGTGGATCAGACTGGTCAGGCCAGCCCCAAGAAATGAGAGGTCAGTCCGGGGCAGCACCTGGCTCTGAAAGGCGCCCCACAGGATACGATAATGTTCATCGAGGACAAAGGTGCCATCGTACAGGTTATTGATTTTGAAGCCTGATCCCCAGGAATCGTACAGCCATTTCTGATCGAGTGACGGGGCGTAGGTCTGCGTTACCGCGTCATCCCAGATGGCATTGTCCAGCACCAGCGACAGCACCCGATTGACCGAGGTCTGTACCGCCCCTTCCACCGACAGCACCGAACGCTGCTGATCGATTTCATTAGATTTGCTGGCAATCAGGTGTTGTGAGAGATACAGCAGAGAAATGACCGACGCAGTGAGTCCAAGGCCGGCGAGGAATATCATTATTGACAACGTCCTGGCGGAAGGAATTTTCCGCCAGCCGAAAGCAGTGAACATGCGCAGTCCTCATCGTCACCAGGCACACTATCAGCGAGGGGCTGATCTTGAGTTAAGCATACTACAGAGGACCTGTTTTGCCGCCTGGCTTTGCAGGCGGCGAGACGTCAGGCGAGTTTAATTAACACCATGCCGGCCACCAGCAGGATGAGCCCCGCCCAGCCTTTGTTATTCAGGCGCTGACCAAACAGCACCCAGCCGGCAGCGATGGTCGCCGCGATACCGAAGCCGCCCCACAGCGCATAGGCGACCGAGAGATCGATCCCTTTAACCGCCTGCGACAGGGCGCTGAACGCGCCCAGCACCGCCGCCAGGGACAGGATGCCGTAGACTTTGCGGCGGAAGCCATCGGAAAACTTCAAAAAGACGTTGGCAATGATTTCAAGCACGATGGCGACGGCCAGCCACGCGGCGTGGATCCACTCAAACTGCTGCATGGGCCACCTCCTGCTTTGACGACGCTTTTTTCTGGGTGCCGGACTTAATTAAGACGATCCCCACCACCAGGGTGGTCAGGCCGGCGATCTTCAGCGGCGACAGGCTTTCATCAAACAACAGCACGCTAAACACGGTAATCAGCAAAATGCCGATCCCTTCCCATAGCGCGTAGGCCACACCCAGGGCAATTTTTTTAACCGCAAAGGCAAGAAAAATATATGACAGAGCAATCATGGCCAGCATTAAAATAAAACCGGTATGACCACCGCTCACGCTCGCCCATTTCATCGACAAGGTGCCGGTAATTTCAGCAACAATAGCTAAAGCTAATAAAATCCAATAAAACATGATCCCTTCTCCTGCTTGAGAATATAATCCATTACCGTTTACGCGAGGCGTAAACAGGAAAATTTCTGACGTAGATTTCGCTGTGCGCTTGGCGCCAGCTCAGGCAGAGAGAAGGTGACTATAGCGCCGAATGCCAGTGCTGCTCGCCGGCAAAACGGGAAAAAGAGAGAGAGACTGCGGGGTGGTTTAAAATATACATCCTGAACTGATTGTCCATAAAATTACAATTATCCGCGGTGTTGCTTCTCGTCCGTTGCGGATGAAAATTGTCCTCAGTAGTTATACACAGATAAATTTGTAGCATAGTGCTACATTTAATTCAAAGAATTTGCAATTCTTTACGCCGCCGTTTTGCTTCAATGCGTTTTTTCTGCAAAAAAACGTCATTATGCTAATGTAACGCAACCTGTTAATAGGCAAGGAAGATTGAGGTCGGGACCTATGGCTAAACCCATTATTACACTTAACGGATTAAAGATGGTCATCATGCTGGGCATGCTGGTGATCATCCTTACCGGCATTCGCTTTGCGGCGGACATTATTGTCCCCTTTATTCTCGCCCTCTTTCTGGCGGTGATCATTAATCCGCTGGTACAACTGCTGGTCCGCTGCCGGGTCCCGCGCGTGCTGGCGATCTCAATGCTGATTGGCCTCATCGTCATGCTGGCCATTGTGCTGCTGGCCTCGCTGGGGACCTCGCTTAACGAGCTGGCGCGCACCTTACCGCAGTATCGCAACTATCTCTACGAGCCGATGCAAACCATCGCCCCCTGGCTGCAGCGCATGGGGTTCACCGTCTCGGTGGTGGAGCTGAATAAATACATCGACCCTAACGCGGTGATGACGCTGGTCACCAGCCTGCTCACTCAGCTGTCGAACGCGATGTCCTCGATTTTTCTGCTGCTGCTGACGGTGGTATTTATGCTGCTGGAGGTCCCCCAGCTTCCCGCCAAGCTGCAACAGCTAATGTCCCGTCCGGTTGAAGGGATGGGCGCCATTCAGCGGGCCATCGACAGCGTGTCGCATTATCTGGTGCTGAAAACCGCGATTAGCCTGGTGACCGGCCTGGTGGTCTGGGGCATGCTAGTGCTGCTGGACGTGCGCTTCGCCTTCATGTGGGGACTGCTGGCCTTCGCGCTCAACTATATTCCCAATATTGGCTCCGTGCTGGCGGCCATCCCGCCGATCCTGCAGGTACTGGTGTTTGGCGGGCTGTACGAGGCGCTGGTGGTCCTGGCCGGCTACCTGATTGTCAACCTGGTGTTCGGCAACATTCTGGAGCCACGGGTGATGGGACGTGGCCTGGGGCTCTCCACGTTGGTGGTGTTTCTGTCCTTGATCTTCTGGGGCTGGCTATTGGGCCCGGTCGGCATGCTGCTGTCGGTGCCACTGACGATTATCGCCAAAATTGCCCTCGAGCAGACCAGCGGCGGTCAGAGTATTGCTTTCTTATTAAGTGATGTCAGCAAAGAATAACCCCTTCTCACGGCCGGCCGAGTGCCGGCCGGCTTCCTCACCTGCGCTCTTCCCGTAGACCACTACGCCTTTCGTATTATTGATCCCTATCACAAACGGTAAGACCCAATCGTTACTCTAAAGATAACAATTAGCCGCCGTGCTTAATTGATGCGCAGCGCCGCGCATCGCACACTAACTTCCACCAGGACAAACAAAACGATTTGTCGAATCAGGAGGTTAACAATGAATGCTGAACAAACGACGGCGCGGGTCTGGAACCGTCGCCGGACGGAAAAACAGCGGCGGCTGGCCGAAGCGAAGCTCGCCGGCAAAGTCATCCCCACTGACCAGCTGGTCAGCGTACTGGAAAATCTGCTCGCCCCGGGCGATCGGGTGGTGCTGGAAGGCAACAACCAGAAACAGGCTGATTTCCTCTCCCGCATGCTCGCCGAGGTCAATCCGCAAAAAATTCACGACCTGCATATGATTATGCCCAGCGTCGGGCGCAGCGAGCATCTGGACCTGTTTGAAAAAGGCATTGCCCGTAAACTGGATTTCTCTTTCTCCGGCACCCAGAGCCTGCGCATTTCGCAGCTGCTGGAAGATGGCCTGCTCGAAATCGGCGCCATCCACACCTATATCGAACTCTACTCCCGCCTGTACGTTGATCTGTCGCCAAACGTCGCGCTGATCGCGGGCTATAAAGCCGACCGCAAAGGCAACCTGTACACCGGGCCAAGTACTGAAGATACCCCGGCGCTGGTCGAAGCCGCCGCCTTCCACGATGGCATTGTGATAGCCCAGGTCAACGAACTGGTGGACGACGAATGCGATCTGCCGCGCGTCGATATTCCCGGCTCGTGGATTGATTACGTGGTGGTCGCCGACAAACCGTTCTTCATTGAACCGCTGTTCACCCGCGACCCGCGCCTGATTAAGCAAGAACACATTCTGATGGCGATGATGGCGATCAAAGGCATCTACGCGGAGCATCAGGTGCAGTCGCTTAACCACGGTATCGGCTTTAATACCGCTGCTATTGAACTGCTGCTGCCCACCTACGGCGAACAGCTCGGCCTGAAAGGCAAAATCTGTAAACACTGGACGCTGAATCCGCATCCGACCTTAATCCCGGCCATCGAGAGCGGCTGGGTGGAGAGCGTGCACTGTTTCGGCGGCGAACTGGGGATGGAAGAGTACATCCGCGCCCGCCCGGATATCTTCTTTACCGGCCCGGATGGCTCAATGCGCTCTAACCGCGCCTTCTGCCAGCTGGCAGGTCAGTACGCGGTAGATATGTTTATCGGTTCGACCCTGCAGGTTGATGGCCAGGCTAACTCCTCCACCGTCACCCGCGGTCGTCTTTCCGGCTTCGGCGGCGCGCCGAACATGGGCCACGACCCGCACGGTCGCCGCCACGCCACCCCGGCCTGGCTCAATATGATCACTGAACCAGACCCGATGCAGCGCGGGAAAAAACTGGTGGTGCAGATGGTCGAAACCTTCCAGGCCGGCGTGAAACCGACCTTCGTTGAAACCCTCGACGCGGTCGACGTCGCCAAAACCTCCGGCATGCCGCTGGCGCCGGTGATGATTTATGGCGATGACGTGACTCACGTGCTGACCGAAGAAGGTATCGCTTACCTGTACCGCGCGGAGAGCCTTGAAGAGCGCCGGGCGATGGTCGCCGCGGTGGCCGGGATCACTGATATTGGCCTCGGGGTGGACGCCAAACGCGTCGCCGCCCTGCGCCAGAGCGGCAAAGTGGTCTACCCGGAAGATATCGGCATTCGCCGCAGCGATGCCACCCGCTCGCTGCTGGCGGCCGGCAGCGTCGCCGACCTGGTGGAGTGGTCCGACGGACTGTACAACCCACCGGCAAAATTCCGGAGCTGGTAATGAAAAATCTCTCCCCCCTGCTCGCAGAAAGCCGCGTCAGCTGGCTGGCGCATACCGCCAGCGCGTGTCTGATTGACGAAGCCCGTCTGAGTCCGAAACCGGGTCTGGTCGATAGTCGCGGCAACGGCGCGCATCAGGATCTTAATCTGGACCTGATGGAACGCTCCGCCCGCAGTCTGCAGCCGACCTTTCACGCGCTGGCGCAGCAAAGCTGGCAGCGTCCGGCGGATATCGCCCTGCGCGAAACCGTCGGCCGCCTCGGTCGCGAAGGTGAAGCGCAGATGATGATGGCGACGGGTGGGGTTAACACCCACCGCGGCGCCATCTGGGCGCTGGGCCTGCTGGTCAGCGCGGTGGCGATGTTGGGTGGAGAGGGTCAATCACAAGCGATCGCCGCCGCCGCTGCCGCCCTTGCCCGCCTGCCTGATGGTTTCGCGCCGAAAAGCTTTAGTAAGGGTCTGCGCGCCAGCCGCCGCTGGCAGGTGCCGGGCGCACGCGAGGAAGCGCAGCGCGGATTTCCGCATGTTACCACCCTGGCGCTGCCGCAACTGCAGCAGAGCCGGGCGCGAGGCGCCAGCGAGCCGCAGGCGCGCCTTGATGCGCTGATGGCCATCATGACCTCGCTGAGCGATACCTGTGTGCTGTCGCGCGCCGGCATGAACGGCCTGCACGCTATGCAGCAAGGCGCTCGCGAGGTTCTGGCGGCGGGCGGTTGCGCCAGCGCCGCCGGTCGCGCCGCGCTGGCGCGCCTTGATGGGCAGATGCTGGCGCACAACGCCTCGCCGGGTGGCGCGGCCGATCTCCTTGCCGCCACCCTGTTTCTCGACCGGGTTTCCGGCTAACGCATTCAGAGGATGTTATGGAACAGATTACATTGTCATTTCCTGCCAACCGCGCCCTCAGCGGCAAAGCATTGGCAGGGGTCGTAGGTTCAGGCGATATGGAAGTGCTTTATACCGCCGCACAGAGCGCCACGCTCAACGTACAGATCACTACCTCCGTGGATAACAGCCAGGCGCGCTGGCAGGCGCTGTTCGACAGGCTGAACCTGATCAACGGTCTGCCCGCCGGGCAGTTGATTATCCACGACTTCGGCGCCACGCCGGGCGTCGCTCGTATTCGTATTGAACAAGTCTTTGAGGAGGCCGCTCATGCGTAACGATCGCAGCTTTATCGAACTGCGCGCTCGCGAACGCGCCCACGCCCTGCTGGACGACGGCAGCTACCGCGAACTGCTGGATCCGTTTGAAGGCATTATGTCGCCGTGGCTCGGCGCGCAGGGCATCGTCCCACAGTCCGACGACGGTATGGTGGTCGCCAAAGGCACGATCAACGGCCAACCTGCGGTGGTGATTGCCATCGAAGGCACCTTCCAGGGCGGCAGTATGGGCGAAGTCTCCGGCGCCAAAATGGCCGCCGCGCTGGAGCTGGCGGCGGAAGATAACCGCAACGGTATCCCGACCCAGGCGGTGCTGTGCCTCGAAACCGGCGGCGTACGTCTGCAGGAGGCCAACCTCGGTCTGGCCGCCATCGCCGATATTCATGCCGCGATTGTCGACCTGCGCCGCTACACCCCGGTGGTCGGCATTATTACCGGTACCGTCGGCTGCTTCGGCGGCATGTCCATCGCCGCGGCGCTGTGCAGCTACCTTATCGTCACCCGTGAAGCCCGTCTCGGCCTCAACGGCCCGCAGGTTATCGAGCAGGAAGCCGGCATTGAAGAGTACGACTCCCGCAACCGGCCGTTTATCTGGAGCATGACCGGGGGTGAAATTCGCGCCGCCAGCGGGCTGGTCGACGCGCTGGTTAACGATGGCGTTAATGCCGTTAAAACCGCAATGAATGAGGCGATCGCCAAAGGCGTACCGGCCCAGCACCGTAGCGACAACTATGACGATTATCTGCGTCGCTTGAGCCAGTTCGATACCCGCCAGCAGGCGGATACCGCGCAGATTAAACAGCTTTTTGCCCGGGAGGATAAATAATGAGTCAGTTCCCAAACCGCGCCGCGCTGTGGCTGAATAAACTGGCGCCCGACGCGCCGCTGATGAGTGGTCTGTGCCCTTCGGTGCAGGTCGCAGATGGCCAGATTGATGGTGAAAGCGTCCGCTTTATCGCCGTGGTGCCAGACGCCAACAACCACTACCCGCGCGCCGCCGGCGGCGAAGTCGGCTTGCTGGAAGGCTGGACGCTGGCGAAAGTGGTCAATGAAACCATCGCCGCTGACGCCGACCAGCCTGTCAAACGGCCGATCGTCGCGGTAATTGATGTCCCGAGCCAGGCCTATGGCCGCCGCGAAGAAGCTTTCGGCATCCACCAGGCGCTGGCCGGGGCGGCAGGCGCCTATGCCAAAGCCCGTCTTGCCGGCCACCCGGTGATTGGCCTGATTGTCGGAAAAGCGATGTCCGGGGCGTTTCTGGCCCACGGCTACCAGGCCAACCGCCTGATCGCCTTTAACGATAGCGGCGTGCTGGTCCACGCGATGGGGAAAGAATCGGCGGCGCGCATTACGCTGCGTACCGTAGAGGCGCTGGAGAAACTGGCGGCGACGATCCCGCTGATGGCCTACGACGTCAGCAACTATGCGACGCTCGGCCTGCTCTCCGCCCTGCTCGATATCAGCCATCCGGATGCGCCAGACGAAGGCGATCTGTCGCTGGTCAGCCGTACCCTGCGCGACGCCATCGCTGACGCGCGCAAAGATACCTCGCTGAAGTGCCGCCTGGGCGCGGAAAACCGCCGTAGCTCACAACTGGTTCGCGATCGCATGCGCGCCAGCTGGTAAGACGTTCGTACGTAAGTAGTAGAAGAAAACCTGCCGGAAGCTGTCCCCCGGAGCGCGGAATACACGCTCCGGGAAGGGACGGCTTTTAGAAAAAATAACAATCGCGCCAGTACTCTATTTTATTTACAGGTGATTTATGACTTATGTGATTATTCATGCTCTTGCCCCGATTTTCGTCATTATGCTGCTGGGCTTCTGGGCCGGTAAGGCCGGGATGGTAGATAATAAAAATGTCTCCCTGCTCAATATCTTTGTAATGGATTTTGCCTTACCCGCCACGCTGTTTAGCGCCACGGTACAAACGCCGTGGGCCGGTATCGTCGCCCAGTCGCCGCTGGTGCTGGTGCTGACCGGCGCGATGTGGATCACCTATGCCGCGATCTACTTCCTCGCCACCAGCGTGTTCAAACGCACGCCGCAGGATGCCGCGGTGCTGACCCTCACCGTCGCCCTGCCAAACTATGCCGCGTTGGGTCTGCCGATCCTCGGCAGCGTGCTGGGTGAAGGCGCGTCAACCTCGCTGTCGGTGGCGGTCTCTATCGCCTGCGGCTCGGTACTGATGACCCCGTTCTGCCTGCTGATTCTGGAACGTGAAAAAGCCCGCGCCGCAGGTGAAAACAGCGGTTCTACGCTGGCGATGCTGCCGGTGCTGATGTGGCGTTCGGTGAAAAAACCGATCGTCTGGGGCCCGCTGCTTGGGGTGGTGCTTTCCGCTATCGGCATTAAAATGCCGGAAATGCTGCTGGCCTCCATCAAACCGCTGGGCCTGGCCGCCACCGCCGCCGCGCTGTTCCTCACCGGGGTGATCCTGTCGGCACGTAAACTGCAGCTCAATGCGCTGATCGCCACTTCCACCATCGTGAAACTGCTGGTGCAGCCGTTTATTGCCTGGGGTCTGGTGATGCTGCTGGGTCTGCACGGCTCTATCGCCATTATCGCGATCCTGATGATTGCCCTGGCCGCCGGCTTCTTCGGCGTGGTCTTCGGCAACCGCTTCGGCGTCCAGTCTCCTGATGCTGAAGCCGTGCTGCTGTTGAGCTCGGTTCTGTGTATCCTGTCGCTACCGCTGTTTATCTCTTTGACTTCAGGACTGTAAACCATGTCATCAACGCCGCGTCCCCACGATTTACTCTGGTTAAACCACGCCAGCGCCCTGGAAGCTATTGCCGAGCCGTGGGTGGCTCAGCAGTGGCGAGCCGCGCTGCCGGTGGTGGTGAGACGCGACGTTGATGACCAGGCCCGCATCCCGGTGGGGGTGCGGGGCATGAAGCGCGAGCAGCGCGCCGCCGGTTGGGTCCAGGCGCACAATATCGTGCGCTGCGTGACGCCGGAAATGCTGGTGGAGCGCGAGCGTCTGCTGGGCTCCCCTTTTGTTTCACAGCCGCCGGTTCAGGCGGCTATCGCCCTTACCTTACACCCCTGGTCCTGGCGCTGGGGCGTCACCGGCAGTACCGGCTATGCGCTGGCAACCGAGATCCCGGTGCTGCATGCGGCAAGCGATCTGGATCTGCTGATCCGCGCGCCGCAGCCGCTGGATCGCGAGGCGCTGCGCGAGTGGCAGGCCCGTGTGGCCCAACTGCCGTGCCGCGCCGATACCCAGGTAGAAACGCCCTACGGCGCCTTCGCCCTTAATGAGTGGCTGCGCGATGGCCGTGCGCTGCTGAAAACATCCCATGGCGCACGATTAACCGCGACGCCGTGGCACAGGGAGGAATGATGAAAATTTTGTTTACTTTTCCCGGTCAGGGCGGCCAGCGGCCAGCCATGCTGGCGGCCATCCCCGACCGCGAGAACATCTTCGCGCAGGCGCGCGCCGTGCTGGGGGATGAAGTCGCTACTCTCGATAGCGCCGACGCGCTAAAACACACCCGTGCGGTACAACTCTGTCTGCTGATCGCCGGGGTCGCCTGGGCGCGCGAGCTACAGCGCCAGGGCGTGGATCCGCAGATGGTCAGCGGCCTCTCTATTGGCGCGTTTCCGGCAGCGGTGATTGCCGGCGCGCTCGATTTCGCCAGCGCGTTGCGGCTGGTGGCGCTGCGCGGCGATTTAATGGAGCAGGCTTATCCCGAAGGTTACGGGCTGACGGCGATTATGGGGCTGACCCGCCCGCGGGTTGAGGCGCTGATGCAGGGCCACGAGGTTTATCTCGCCAACCTCAACGCCGAAACGCAGATCGTGATCGCCGGGCGCGATGAGGCGATGGCCGAGGTGGCGCAGCTGGCGCTGCGGGCTGGCGCCAGTAAAGCCCAGCGGCTGGCGGTCAGCGTGCCCTCGCACTGCGCACTGCTGGATAAACCCGCCGCAGCGCTGGCAAAAGCCTTTGCCGACGTCACCTTAACGCGCCCTCAGCGCGCCTATTTAAGCGGCTCGACGGCGCGCGTGCTGTGGGATCCGCAGCGGATCGCTGACGATCTGGCGATGAACATGGCGCGCACCGTGCACTGGCAGGAGGCGATGATCGCCGCCGATGAACGCGACGCGAGGCTGGCAATCGAGATGCCGCCCGGCGGGGTGCTCACCTGCCTGACCCGCCAGGCGGGCTGGCGCGGCGAGACCATTTCGCTGGAGCGCAGCGGCGTAGACGTCGCCCGCCATCTGGCGCAGCGGCTTAGCGATTAATACTGCGGGCGTACATCCGCCCTTCCGCCGCCAGCGCCAGCAGGTCGGCATCGCGCTCGCGATGGTGCGAATAGACGATAGAGATCAGCTGGCGCATCTGATAGGGTTCCGCCAGCTTTAACAGCTGCACATCGTTTTCATAAACTTTCTTCATGCGTCCCGGCAGCAGCGCGAAGCCGACGCCCGCCTGCACCAGACTTATCATCGAAAAGATATCATTCACCCGGGTCACAATTTCCGGCTCAAAACCGGCCACCTGAAAGGCCTCCTGAAACCCGGCATAAGTCGCAAACCCTTCCGCCAGCGAAACAAACTTACGATCGGCATAATCGCGCAGGTCAGCGAGCTCTGTGGTATTCAGCTGTTCCGTCGCCGGCGCGGCGAGGAAGATATCATCTTCAAACAGCGGCACCACGTCGAAGGCCGAATGATTGTACTCGCCTTCATTGGTGGCGATTAAGATAGCATCCAGCGCATCGTCCTCCAGCATATCCAGCAGCATCTGGTTGGAGCCCATGGTCAGATCCAGCTCCAGCTCCGGGCGACGCAGCTTCATCCCCATAATGATGCGCGGAACGGTTTCCAGCGTCAGCGAATAGAGGGTACCGATGCGCAACCGCCCCTGACCGACGCCAGCGACTTTGCGCGTCGCCTCAAGACCACGGCTCATCAGACTCATCACATCCTGGCAGTATTCAAGCAGCGTCCACGCCGCCTGCAGCGGCAGCAGGTTGCGCCCTTTGTGGACAAACAGCGGGCAGCCGACCCCCTCTTCGAGCGTATGCAGCGCGCGGTGCACGCTAACGCTGCTGAGCTTCATGGCTTCGGCGGTTCTGGCGATATTGCCCTTCGCCATAAACATCATAAAGACCGATAGCTTGCGGAAGGTGATCTCCTGGTTGATATCGTCTTTCATAGCCCTTCCACACTCCTGGTTATCGTTTTTCTTCAGTAATTCAAGGCAGTATAACAATAACCCTCACGTCCGTTTTGACCGCAATCGCTAATTATCGTCAATATCCCCCGCGTAGTCGGTTCGCTTACTCGCCAGCCGGGAAATCGACTTGTCTCTATGAGCTCAATTCATTAATCGACGCGCCGATGGAGCCACGCCAAAAGCAGGCTGGCGAGCGTAAAAGCGGCCATGATCCACGCCATCGTCCACGGCGTACCGTCGTGGAGCCATGCCAGCAGTAGCGAAGAGATAATGCCGCTGCCATACTGCAGCGAGCCGATCAGCGCCGAAGCGGAACCGGCATATTCACCGGCCTCATCCAGCGCTGCAGCGGTTGAGGTGGCGGCAATCACCCCATTCATTGAGAAGAACAGGAAAATACTCACCACAATCAGCGCCACGCCGCCGATATGCAGACGCACGCCGGCTGCCAGCACGACGACGGCAATCGCCGATACCGCCAGCGCCGCCTTCAACAGCGAACCTAACGCATGGCGCTGCACCAGACGACGATTGACCACGCTCATCAGCATAACCCCAACGATATTGACCGCGAACAACCAGCCGTAGTGCTGCGGCGCAATGCCGTAATAGCGAATATAGACATCCGGCGAACCGGTGATAAAAGCGTAAGCCGCGACGTAAAAGAAAGTCAGACTGAGGGTATAACGCATAAACGTCCGGTTTTTTACCAACGCGGCGTAATTGCGAAACGCGCTAAGCGGCGATCCTTTCTGCCGACGCTCTGGCGGCAGAGTTTCCGGCAGCCAGCACAAGGCGATAAACATCAGAGCGCCAATCACCACCAGCAGCCAGAAAATAGTGTGCCAGCTGGTGAATTTAATCATCTGCCCGCCGATCAGCGGCCCGGCAATCGGCGCAATCGCCATCACGATAGTCAGCGTCGAGAGCATCTGCGCGGCGCGGGTACGAGCAAACAGATCGCGAACCATCGCCCGCGCCAGCATCGGCCCAGTGCAGGCGCCAAGCGCCTGAAACACGCGCCAGAAGACAATCTGATCGATGGTGGTCGACAGCGCGCAGCCGGCGGAGCCGATAATAAATAGCACCATGCCGATGAACAGCGGCGTGCGACGCCCCAGCCGGTCACTTATTGGCCCCCACACCAGCTGCGCCAGCGCAAAGCCAATCAGAAATCCGGTGATCGTCAGTTCGGCATCACCGTGCAGTTGCGCGGCCATCATCGGCATGGCCGGCAGATAGATATCGGTGGAGAGCGAAGTAAAGGCCATCAGGCCGCTTAAAATCAAAATAAAAAGCGCCCCGCTGGTGGCGCGCTGATGCGATGAAGTCATTATGGTATCCGTTAAGGAGAGGAAAGCGGTGAAGTGACTGGCTATTTTAGCCGTTTCGGGGTAACGGATAATCCCCGGAAATCATAACAGGGTGATGAGCATCATTCATAAATAGCGGCAGGGAAATGTGGATGTAAAAAAGGGAAGACCGTGGTCTTCCCTTTTGTTCACTGCACGAATGTGCTTTTACAGCGCCATATCGTGCTGCGGCGAGGCGTCGCGCTGCGGTTCAGCCGGTTTGGCGGTCGCGGTTGGCGCAGCCGCTGGCATCTGGATCACCGGCGGCTTAGTCAGCTGCAGCGCCGCGGCGGTGTCATCCCATACCTGCTGGGTCAGCGCCACGTTACCGTTCAGCTTCTGACCGTAGCTCGGCACGATAGCGTGAATACGGCTCTGCCACTCCGGCGAGTTAAACTGCTGCGGGAACATCTGCTTGAGTACGTTCAGGGTGATCGGCGCGGCGGTGGAAGCACCTGGCGATGCGCCGAGCAGCGCAGAAATCGTTTTCTGCTGATCGACCACCACTTCGGTACCGAGCTTCAGAACGCCGCCCTTCTCCGCGTCTTTCTTGATGATCTGCACGCGCTGACCGGCCTGGATCAGTTTCCAGTCTTCTTTACGCGCGTCCGGGTAGTACTCTTTCAGCGCAGCAAAACGGTCATCATCACTGAGCATCACCTGGCTGACGAGATATTTCACCAGATCGAAGTTGTCGAGACCGACGTGGGTCATCGGCAGCACGTTATCGGTGGTGGTGGTGCTGAGCAGGTCAAAGAACGAACCATTTTTCAGGAACTTGGTCGAGAAGGTGGCGAATGGCCCGAACAGCACCACGCGCTTACCGTCGAGGTAACGAGCGTCAAGGTGCGGCACCGACATCGGCGGCGCGCCGACCGAAGCCTGACCGTAGACTTTCTCCAGATGCTGCGCGGTGACCGCCGGGTTCTCGGTCATCAGGAACGAGCCGCCCACCGGGAAACCGGCATAGTTATCCGCTTCCGGAATACCGGTTTTCTGCAGCAGCTTCAGCGCGCCGCCGCCGGCGCCGATAAAGACGTATTTGGCGTCAATAGTCTGCGCGTCCCCGCTCTGCACGTTCTTAATCGTCACGTGCCAGGAGTTGTCGGCATTGCGTTTGAAATCGGTCACCTCGGAGGAGGTTTGCAGGGTGAAGTGGTTATTTTTCTTCAGGCTGCCGATCAGCTGGCGGGTAATTTCGCCGTAGTTGACATCGGTACCCACCGGCGTCCAGGTGGCGGCCACTTTCTGCTGCGGATCGCGACCTTCCATCACCAGCGGCGCCCACTGTTTAATTTGCGCGTGATCGGTGGAGAATTTCATCCCCTGGAATAAGGTGGTCTGCTGCAGCGCGTTATAACGTTTTTGCAGGTAATCCACATTATCGCCCCACACGAAACTCATATGCGGTGTGGAGTTAATAAAGGAGTGCGGGTCGTGCAAAATACCGCGTTTCACCTGTGCCGACCAGAACTGACGGGAAATCATAAACTGTTCGTTAATATCCAGCGCTTTGCTGACGTCAATCGACCCGTCCGCTCGTTCCGGGGTATAGTTCAGCTCCATATTCGCTGAATGGCCGGTACCGGCGTTATTCCAGCCGTTGGAAGATTCCAGGGCCACGCCGTCCAGTTTCTCCACCATGGTCAGGTTCCAGTCCGGCTGCAGCGCCTGCAGCCAGGTGCCGAGCGAGGCGCTCATGATCCCGCCGCCAATCAGCAGGAAGTCGGTTTTTTTCGAGGTATCCGCTTCAGCATGCGTCGCCGCGCTGACGAACATCGCTAATGCGGTAATGGAAATAATCGTTTTTTTCATTGCAGGCATAATAGAATTATCACGTAGCACACGGTAATAAGAGGCAGCATATTAACGCACTTTTACTTTATTTTAAAATATCATTTACACTCTGGCATTTTTAATCAAATAATTATTTAACTTAAAAAAGCAAGGCGAGACATCAAAATGATACCTGGTGAAAAATAAGATCGAAAATTCAGCCTGATTGCTGAGAAAAATAAAAAAGAGAGATTTTTTTAGTTAATAAAGTCCAGGCGCGTACGCCAATCGCGCGCGCCTGGCTGAAGGGTTAATGGGCGGGAGTGGTCGTGCTGCTGCGCTGTGCTTCGCGCAGGGCGAGACGCAGGTGATTGTGATGTTGCATCAGCAGCTCGCGCGCGTGCCAGGCATCCAGCCCGCTGAGCAGCATCAGGATCGCGGTGCGGCAGTGCTGATGGCAGCTGGCCAGTGCCGCTTTTGCTTCACTGCGCGTGCAGTCGGTGGCCGCCATGACAATCGCTATCTGCCGCTCCGCCCAGTGCGAATTGTCAGCCTGCACGTCCACCCGCAGATTGCTGTACACCCGACCGTCACGGATGGCGAGCCCGGTCGTCAGCATGTTGACGATCTGCCGCTGGGCCAGTTGAGCCTTCGGATTGGCTAAGCCTGCCACCGCTTCCGGCCCGGTCTGTGGGGCAATAATGATATCCGCCAGTTGCGCCGCCTCGCTGGCCGCCTGCTGAGTGACGACAGCGATAGGGGCCCCAAGCGACCAGGCGTGGCGCATCGCGCCCCACACCCATGGCGTCTTGCCGCTGACGGTCAACGCCAGCAGCATATCGTGGTTGGAAAAGTCCAGCGACTGCAGTTCAAAGGCGCCCAGGTCATAATGGTTTGCCGCGGTTTCCCGCTCGGCCATCGCCGCCGTCTGCCCACCGGCAATCAGTCCCACCAGCGCGTGTTTGCCTTCCGGTGAATAGTCGCTGACCGCCTCGATGGCCGTCCGGCCTGACGCCCCGGCGCCGATAATGACCAGGCGCCCTCCCCGGCCCATCGTCGCGGTGGCGACATCAATCAGCCGGGCGATGTCCGGCAGGCAGGCGCCGACCGCCTCCGATATCTGCTTATCATCCTGATGCAGCATCGCCAGCATGTCTGCCGTGGCGAGACGATCGATGCGAGTGGTATCCGGGTGACGGCGGGCCTGCATTGCAGCGGTTAGCGAACTGTTCATAACAACCTCCATTTACAACAGAAAAAGCGCATCTCGGCGACATCAGCGGCCTGATGCATATCCTTATATTCATCAGGTCTATTTAACCTCTGCCGCCACTATAAGTGGAATGTTCTGTGCTTTACCGCCGTCGGGGTCACAGTTTACCGTCCCCAACGCTCGTTTACGGGCGATTGTCGGTTATATGAGCAATGCTGTCTTACGTCTCATCTTCGCCGCTCGCCGGCATGGCCAGCCAGAAGGATTGTTGGCAGAGCATGTGAAACGGTTTACGTATCGGCTAAACCGCCTCGATTGGCTTTGATTACACGGCTTTATGAAAACCGTCCTATCGGCGATAATATGCCTTCACTGAATCTATCCGGGATCGTCATGAAGGCATCAGAGCAGCAGCCTCGCGTTCGCCAACGCGCCTTACCGTTAAAGCTGAGCACCGCCGTATCCTTGATGATTGGCAGCGTCATCGGCGCCGTTCTCCTGCTGGTCTATGCCCTGTGGTATATGCAGATCAGCAATGCCACCCGCGACGGTCTGAAAGAGACCGCGCTGGCGGTGGCGCGCACCATGGCCGATATGCCGCAGGTGAAGCGCGGACTGGAGGCGCCCCCGCAGCAGCAGATCA
This sequence comes from Klebsiella sp. D5A, assembly GCF_001620885.1. Taxonomy (NCBI): domain Bacteria; kingdom Pseudomonadati; phylum Pseudomonadota; class Gammaproteobacteria; order Enterobacterales; family Enterobacteriaceae; genus Klebsiella; species Klebsiella sp. D5A. The sequence continues at coordinate 46,756 of NZ_LOAR01000011.1, forward strand.
TTCAGCCGCTGGCGCAGGCCATCACCCGGCGCAACGACCTACTGTACGCTATCGTCACCGATATGCACGGTATTCGCTATTCGCATCCGGATACCTCTATCATCGGAAAGCGGTTTATCGGCCGGGATATCCTGCCCACGCTGCAGGGAAAAGAGAACGTTGCCATTAACCACGGCGTACTGGCCCCGGCGCTGCGGGTATTCACCCCGGTGTTCAACGACCAGCACCAGCAAATTGGCGTGGTGGTGGTCGGCATTTCGCTGAGTAAAGTGGACGAACAGATCGCCAACAGCCGCTGGGACGTACTGTTGACCATCCTGTTCAGCGCGCTGGTCTGCGCGCTGGGCACCTGGAGCCTGGTACGCGGTCTGAAGCGCGTCCTGCTGGGGCTGGAGCCGCAGGAGATTTCCACCCAGTTTCAACAGCGTCAGGCCATGCTTCACGCCCTGAAGGAGGGCGTCGTTGCCGTCGATGCCCACGGCGAAGTGAATTTGATCAACCCGGCGGCGCAGGAGATCCTCTTTTCCGGCCCGGACAAAACCCTCGCCCACACGCCACTGCTCGCCGACCTGCAGACCGTCTTGCAGAGCGGCGAGCCGATGTACGACCGCGAACTGGGATGCAATGGCCTGTTGCTGATCGGCAATACGGTGCCCATTCGCAGCCAGGAAGCGGTGGTCGGCGCCATCTGTACCTTCCGCGATAAGACCGAGGTGAGCCAGCTGCTGCAGCGGCTGGACGGCATGATGAGCTATGTGGATGCCCTGCGCACCACCTCCCATGAATTTATGAATAAACTGCACGTGATCCTCGGCCTGCTGAATATGAAAAGCTATGGCAAACTCGAGGAATACGTGCTGCAGACCGCCCACCGCTATCAGGCGGACATCGGCGACATTCAGCACCGTATTAAATCCCCGGTGGTGGCGGGCTTCCTGATAAGTAAAATTCAGCGCGCCACCGAGTGCGGCTTTACGCTGACGCTGGCGGAAGAGAGCCAGGTGCCGGATTGCCCGAATGAGAAGCAGGTCACGGTGCTGGTGACGGTGCTGGGCAATCTTATCGAGAACGCGCTGGACGCCATGAGCGGCCAGGCGGAGGGTGAGATCGGCCTGCTGCTGCACTACCAGGACGGCTGGCTAAGCGGTGAAGTGAGCGATGACGGACCGGGGATCCCGGAAAATAATATCGACGCTATCTTTAACAAAGGTTTCTCCACCAAAGGCGAGAATCGTGGCGTCGGGCTGTTTCTCGCCAACCAGCAGCTGCGCGAACTGGGCGGCACCCTCGCCGTCGAGTCGGAACCCGGCGTATTTACCCAATTTTTTGTTCATCTCCCCTGGGATAGTAAAAGGAAACGTGCGTGATAAATGTGTTGATTGTTGACGATGATGCGATGGTGGCCGAACTGAATCGCCTGTACGTGGCAAGAGTTCCCGGCTTTCGTTGCAGCGGGAGCGCTTCGACGCTCAGTCAGGCCCAGGAGATGATTAACGATAAGCAGCGGGAGATCGATCTGGTGCTGCTGGATGTCTACATGCAACAGGACAGCGGGCTGGATCTACTGCCGACCATCCGCGAGTCGGGGCGCGCTATCGATGTCATCATGATCACCTCGGCGGCAGACGCCGCCACGGTGCAGACCGCGATGCATTACGGGGTGGTTGATTACCTGATCAAACCTTTCCAGTTTCCGCGCTTTGAAGAGGCGCTCACCACCTGGCGGGAGAAGCGTAAACTGATGACCGGCCAGCCGTATTACGAACAGGCCGACGTCGACCGTCTGCTGCACGGCGGCGCGCCGGAGGCCAGCGACGCGCGCAAGCTGCCCAAGGGGCTAACCGCGCAAACGCTGCGTACGCTCTGCCAGTGGATTGACGCCCATCCGGACGTTGAATTCTCTACCGATGAGCTGGCGGCGGCCGTAAATATCTCCCGCGTCTCGTGCCGCAAATATCTGATTTGGCTGGCGCAGATCAATATCCTCTACACCACTATCCACTACGGCGCTACCGGGCGACCGGTCTATCGCTACCGCCTGGTCGCCGAACAGTACAGTTTGCTTAAGCAGTACAGTCAATAACCTGATAGCCGCTGTCCAGCGGCGAAAAACGCAGCCGCTGCCGCGATGAGAGAATGATGTCGCGATTTTTGGTGACAAAAATCGCGTCGATATCCTCACGCTGACGCAGCGCTGCGCAGCCCTTCTCTACGCCGAGGCCGAACAGCAGCGTAGTCCAGATATCGCCGTCTAAAGAATCCGTGGAAATCACCGTCACGCTGTCGAGTTCGTTATCCAGCGGATAACCGCTGCGCGGGTCGAGAATATGGTGCCAGCGTTTGCCGTCCTGCTCAAAATAACGTTCATAGGTTCCGGAAGTGACCACCGACTGCCCGTTGATCGTCAGGGAGCCAATCAGCGCCTGCGCGTCGGCAAACGGTTTTTTCAGGCCAATGGTCCATTCGCCGAGGGTATGCACATTGCCGCCGAGATTGATCAGCGCCTTCGCCACCTGCTGCTGACGGAGATAATCGCGCACGCGGTCAGCGATATAGCCTTTGGCGATCGCCCCAAGATCCAACTCCATCCCCGGCTGCTGGAGAAACACACTACAGGTAGTCTCATCGAGGATCACCTCCTGTGGGCGGGTCAGCGCCAGTCGGGCTCTGATATCAGCCGCGTCAGGCACGCTGTGCCCGTGAAAGCCAATTCGCCACAGCTTCACCAGCGGGCCGATGGCAAGATTAAAGGCGCTGTCGCGCACCATGCTGGCGGCTTTGGCGCACTGAATCAGCTGAAAGACCGGGCGACTGACCGTGACCGGATGGCGTCCGGCGGCATGGTTGATATCCATCACCTGCGACTCGGCACGGTTAACGGTAAGCAGATCTTCGTAGCGTTTAATTAACTGAAATACGCGGGAGGCCAGCGCCTCATCGTGGGAATAAAGTTTGAGCAGAATGGGGGACCCCATCAGGACGGCGGAGTAGCTATAGACACGGTTATCGGACATCGGGCTCTCCTTCAGAAGGGATAAGAACCTATCCCAGTAGGCGTAATTGGCGCAGCCAGTTTGAACACGGACAGCGCGCAGAAACCGGAGCGTACACGTAGTACGTGAGGATTTCGAGCACTGCCCAGGTTCAACATGGCAAGCAAAATAGCCCTAATGAGATAGGCTCTAAGCCGGGCGGCAAAAGCACCAGCCCGGCATCAGCAATTACCTGTTATCCTCTGGCACGTTTCGCCGCCTGGTGGCCCGCGAGGGTACCGAAGATGATGATATCCGCGACCGCGTTACCGCCGATGCGGTTGCCGCCGTGGATCCCGCCCACCACTTCACCGGCGGCGTAGGCGCCGTGGATCGGCTGCTGGTCAACGTTCAGCACTTCGCCATCGGTGTTAATGGTCACGCCGCCCATGGTGTGGTGCACCCCGGGGGCGATGCGAATGGCATGGAACGGGCCTTCGTTAATCGGCGCGCGCAGCGCGGTGGTCCGGCCAAACTGTTCATCATGCTGTTTTTCCACTGCCCCGTTGTAACACTCGAGGGTGGCGAGGAAGGCATGGTAATCCATCCCCAGCTTCTCCGCCAGTTCACGCGGGGAGCTGGCGCTGGTGACGAAGCCTTTGGCGATGTACTCATCGGCAGCTTTGTTTTTCGCCCGCACATGCTCGTCAAAGACAATGTACGCATAGTGTTCCGGCAGGGCGATAATCGCCGCCGAGACTTTATCGCGGGTCTCCATTTCGTTAAAGAAGCGGTTCCCCTGCTGGTTAACAAGAATAGCGCCGCCGCCGCGAATCGATTCAGAAATCAGGTACGAAGTCTGCTGTTCGACGGTGGGGTGAATCTGAATTTCGCCCATATCCACGGTGCCAGCGCCGATGCGTTCCAGCAGCGCGATACCGCTCCCGGTCGCCCCTTTGTGGTTGGTGGTCACGAAACCGTCGAGGTCCGGACGATACTTCACCACCATCGCGCTGTTGGCGCTGAAGCCGCCGGTGGCCACTACGATGCTTTTGGTCTGCACTTCGATGACTTCTTTTTCGTCGTTGACCAGACGTACACCGCTCACCTCATCCCCGCTCATCAGGATCTCTTCCACCGAGGTATCCAGCAGGACGTCGATGCCGCGTTTGGTGATGTTGCGCACCAGGCCGCTAATCAGATAGCCGCCGACCGCAGATCCGTCGCGCGGACGGTGGGTACGGTCAATGCTCATCCCGCCGGTGGTGGTGATGTCGTTGAGCATAATGCCGCGGTCCGCCAGCCACTCAATGGCTTGCGGCGCATTCTCCACGAAGCGACGCAGCAGCTGCGGGTTGTTTTTGTTGTGGCCGCCCTTCAGGGTTTCCTGATAGAACAACTCTTTACTGTCCTGAATACCTTTGACCCGCTGGAAGCGAGTTTCCGCGGCGTTCATCCCGGCGGAAGCCTTGATGGTGTTGCCGCCAATGGTCGGCATTTTTTCGACGATCAGGACGCTGGCGCCTTCGTCGTGAGCCTGAATGGCTGCCGCCAGGCCGGCGCCGCCGCTGCCGACCACCACCACGTCATAACTTTTCGGCGCGGCGTCATTGCCGCCCTCTTCCGCTGCCAGCGCTTTGCTGGATTTCAGCATCGCTTTAGCGACCGCTTTTTTCACCGCTTCGCTCTGGCTGGTAGCACCGGAAATGGCGTCCACGTGCGGGGTGTTGGCGGTCAGAATACGTTCGCGGATCTCTTCGAAGCTGGTGGTGAACTCGACGGTCTGCACTGGGCTCGCCGCCAGTTCAATATCGGCAATATGATCATTTTCGAGGCTAACGTTGATCACCAGTTCATTGGCGTCATCCTGAACGGTTTCAACAAACATCCCCGGCTTAAATTTAGCGTCGCCCATGCTCATGTCGCGGATCATCGCTTCCACCAGCGAGAAGCGCCACAGCGGTTCCGGAATATGCAGCGCCTCGCGCTGGGTGCTGTCGATAAACAGCTCCAGCTCTTCACCGGCGGCGATGCGTGCCGCCCAGTCCGGATAGGCGATGCAGGCGCGGCCCACGGCGATCAGGTCATAACCGTGATCGAGGCCCAGCTCGGCATCAGCAACGTTCACCACCCCGCCGACGCCCATCACCGGCACCTGGGCCAGGGTTTCAGAGCGCATCGCGCAGTATTTCTCGATCAGCGGTGTCGGATCGCTGGTATCGACGATAGAGGGACGCAGGGTCGCGCCCACCGAGAAGTGCAGATAATCGACACCGCGGGCGGCCAGCTTTTCCAGCAGATACATGGTGTCGTCGAAGCGGATCCCCGGGACCTCCATCTCTTCCGGCGAGAAGCGATAGCCGATGATAAAGGCATCGTCAGCGTACTGGCGGGCCATTTTGTGGGTGATGTCGAGGACCGCCAGCGGGAAACGAGCGCGATTGTCGCGGCTACCGCCCCACTCGTCGTCGCGCTGGTTGGAGTTCGGCGAATAGAACTGCTGGATAAGGTAGGTGTTGGCGCCGTGAATTTCGACGCCGTCGAAGCCGGCGAGAATGGCGCGGCGGACGCCGTCGCCAAACTTGGCGATCATCCCCTCCACTTCTTCTCCGCTCAGCGCCCGCGGCATCGCGGCGCCCTCACGCGGCGCGGCAATAGCGCTTGGCGCCACCGGCTGGCGCCCCCCGATCAGCTGCGGGTCGACCATGCGTCCGCCGTGATAGATCTGCAGAATCGCTTTTGAACCTTGCGCTTTGATCGCCTCGGCGATTTTCGCCAGGCCGGCAATTTTTTCATCATTATCGATGCCGATCGCGCCCGGGAAGGCCAGGCCGTAGTCATCAATAAAGCAGCACTCGACAATAATGGTGCCGATGCTGCCGGCGCGAGCGCGATAGTACTCCACCAGCTCGCTGGTGACAGTCCCATCGAAATAACCGGTGCAGGTGGTCATCGGCGCCATGAGCAAACGGTTTTTCAGCTCCGTACCATTTGGTAAAGTAAATGGCTGCAGAATTCGTTCGTTACTGGTCATAAGTTACGCTCCAGATTTTAAAATATTAAAAACTCAGAATGGGGTGACGGAATCATTAATGGTTTTGGTTTTTTAATTCCTGTTGTCATGCCAATAATATAGCGTGTTTTTTAGTTACTAAATCAATTACGTTAGTTATAAAACTATTTAACCCCAACAATAACATCGCTACCTCTATTGTATTATTAAAATAATAAATAGCATTTACATAATACAAATGCACGATAACATTTTAGATACTTATGTTAACATTCAAAACGATCTGGAATTTCAATAAAAGCATTTACTTTCATGCTGTTACGAAAATAATGGATAAATTCAGCATTAAATGTTCATTTTTATTTTAACATTTATCGATATTTTAGCCAAATTAACACCTCATCATATAGGGTTATACTGATAATAAAAAAATAGTGAAATCACCTGCTTTTCTTGATCTCGATCAATTGCAACGGCCATTGAAAGCGCAATATATAAATAACCAAGAAATTTAATTTAACGCCCAGACAAACGCGTTAAATAAACGCCCTGACGATACTCAGAAACGAAAAATAAAAACTAAAGTAACTTTTGTAATTAAAGAAATCACTGAGCATGTCGCTGGCGTAAACGCTATTTTCAACAACTTGCAGATACTCATTATGAAAGAGAAAAAGACAACCATACCGCCTGCCGGTGCAGTCAATCCAACGACTGCGACTAAAAAACGTCTCCTGATGATGGCGCTGCCGATTATCGTCGCTGTGCTGTTACTGTTTGTTCCCGTCCCCGATGGCCTGCCGCCGTACGCCTGGCACTACTTCGCCATCTTCGTCGGGGTGATCGTCGGGTTAATTTTTGAACCGCTGCCTGGCGCCGTTATCGGCATCACCGGCGTGGTGGTGATCGCCCTCTGTAGCCAGTGGCTGTTGTTCAGCCCGGAACAGATGGCCGCCCCGAGCTTCAAGCTGGCCGGCGCCTCCTTTAAATGGGCGGTGAGCGGCTTCGGCAACTCCACGGTCTGGCTTATCTTCGGCGCGTTCATGTTCGCCGCCGGCTACGATAAAACCCAGTTTGGCCGCCGCCTGGCGCTGATTCTGGTGAAATATCTTGGCCGTCGCAGCCTGACGCTGGGCTACGCCATCACCTTCGCTGACCTGTTGCTGGCGCCGTTTACGCCGTCTAACACCGCGCGCAGCGGCGGTACCATCTACCCGATTATTGCCAACCTGCCGCCGCTGTACGGTTCAAAACCAAACGACCCGAGCGCGCGTAAAATCGGTTCCTATCTGATGTGGGTGGCGATCACCGCCGCCTGTATCACCAGCTCGATGTTCCTGTCAGCGCTGGCACCGAACCTGCTGGCCCTGGCGCTGGTAAAAAGCATCGTCGGTATCAACATCTCGTGGGGGACCTGGTTCATCGCCTTCCTGCCGCTCGGTGTCCTGCTGATCCTGACTATGCCGCTGCTGGCTTACTGGTTCTATCCGCCGGAAGTGAAAATCAATAATGAAGTGCCGCTGTGGGCCGCGCGTGAGCTGGAAAAACTGGGCAAACTGTCGCGCAATGAAATTCTGCTGCTGGTGTTCGTCTGCTTCGCGCTGATGATGTGGATCTTCGCCGCCGACTGGATTGAACCGGCGCTGGCCGCCCTGCTGGTTATCGTGCTGATGCTGTGGACCGGCGTGCTCTCCTGGAGCGACATCACCAACAACAAAGCGGCGTGGAACACCTTTGTCTGGTTTGCCACCCTGGTGGCGCTGGCCGACGGCCTCTCCTCCACCGGTTTCATCGCCTGGCTGGGTAAAGAGGGCGGCGCGCTGATGGGCGGTATCTCCCCAGGCGTGGCGACCATCGTCCTGCTGCTGGCGTTCTACCTGCTGCACTACCTGTTTGCCAGCACCACCGCGCACACCACTGCCCTGCTGCCGGCCATGCTGACTATTGCGGCCACCATTCCGGGTATGAATATGGAAGTGTTCGTCCTGCTGATGGTCACCTCGCTGGGCGTGATGGGGATTATCACCCCGTACGGTACTGGCCCAAGCCCAATCTACTACGGCAGCGGCTACCTGCCGACCAAAGACTACTGGCGCCTCGGCACCATCTTTGGCGCCATCTTCCTGGCCGCCCTGCTGCTGATTGGCTATCCGTGGATGTCCATGATGTTCTGATTCATAACCGCCGGGACCACCCCGGCGGTTTTTATCTTTATGGAGTAAGTGACTATGTCGACTAAACCGTTTGTTTATCAGGATCCGTTCCCGCTGGCGCACGACGATACCGAATACTATCTGCTCAGCAAAGAGCACGTCTCTGTCGCCGAATTTGACGGCCAGCCGGTTCTGAAAGTAGAGCCGCAGGCGCTGACCCTGCTCGCCCAGCAGGCCTTCCACGACGCCGCCTTTATGCTGCGCGTCTCCCATCAGCAGCAGGTCGCCTCGATTCTGCTCGACCCGGAAGCTAGCGAAAACGACAAATACGTGGCGCTGCAGTTCCTGCGCAACTCCGAAATCGCCGCCAAAGGTATTCTGCCGACCTGTCAGGATACCGGCACCGCCATCATCATGGGTAAAAAAGGCCAGCGCGTCTGGACCGGCGGTGGCGATGAAGCTGCCCTGGCGCAGGGCGTTTACAACACCTATACCGAAGATAACCTGCGTTACTCACAGAACGCGCCGCTGGATATGTATAAAGAGGTCAACACCGGCACCAACCTGCCGGCGCAGATCGATCTCTACAGCGTCGACGGTGACGAATATAAATTCCTGTGCATGGCGAAAGGCGGCGGTTCCGCCAATAAAACCTATCTCTATCAGGAAACCAAAGCGCTGATCACTCCGGCGAAGCTGAAAAACTATCTGGTCGAGAAGATGCGTACCCTCGGGACCGCCGCCTGCCCGCCATACCATATCGCGTTTGTGATCGGCGGCACCTCGGCAGAAGCGACGCTGAAGACCGTGAAGCTGGCCTCCACCCGCTACTACGACGGCCTGCCGACCGAAGGCAACGAGCACGGTCAGGCGTTTCGCGACGTCCAGCTGGAGCAGGAGCTGCTGCAGGAAGCGCAGAACCTCGGCCTCGGCGCGCAGTTTGGCGGGAAATACTTCGCTCACGATATCCGGGTGATCCGTCTGCCGCGCCACGGCGCCTCCTGCCCGATCGGCATGGGCGTCTCCTGCTCCGCCGACCGCAACATCAAAGCGAAAATCAACCGCGACGGCATCTGGATCGAGAAGCTGGAGAGCAATCCGGGGAAATATATCCCTGAACATCTGCGTCAGCAGGGTGAAGGCAATGTCGTCAGCATCAACCTGAATCAGCCGATGAGCGAAATCCTGGCGCAACTGTCGGCGCACCCGGTCTCCACGCGCCTGAGCCTCAACGGCACCATCATCGTGGCCCGCGACATCGCCCACGCCAAGCTGAAGGAGCTTATCGATAACGGCGAGGCGCTGCCGCAGTACGTCAAAGACCATCCGATCTACTACGCCGGCCCGGCCAAGACCCCGGCTGGCTATGCCTCCGGCTCCCTCGGCCCAACCACCGCTGGCCGCATGGACTCTTACGTCGATCTGCTGCAGTCCCACGGCGCCAGCATGGTAATGCTGGCCAAAGGCAACCGCAGCCAGCAGGTGACCGACGCCTGTCACAAACACGGCGGCTTCTACCTCGGCAGCATTGGCGGCCCGGCAGCAGTGCTCGCCCAGCAGAGCATTAAGAGCCTCGAGTGCGTGGCCTATCCGGAACTGGGGATGGAAGCTATCTGGAAAATCGAAGTGGAAGATTTCCCGGCGTTTATTCTGGTTGATGATAAAGGTAACGACTTCTTCCAGCAGATCCAGAATAAGCAGTGTGCCGGCTGTCAACAGCACGGCTAACGCTCACTTCTGACGCTGATATCAGGCCGTCGCCGTTTGGGCGACGGCTTTTTTTATGCCCACGCCGCGCCAGCTTGAATTCATTTCGCGCCAGGCTATGCTCAACTACAAGCCGTCCGTTGTTTGCTGAAAAATAACAATAATTCTCTTTCTCAGGTGCCTCTATGAACAGGATGAGCGTGGTGATCCTCTGGGCGCTGGCGCTGCTGGTGCTAAAGCCGGCGCTGGCTGCCGAACCGCGACAGCAGCCGACCGCCCGCGAGCAGGCACGCACAGTCACGATTTTCCATCAACCTGTCGTCATGTTGCAGGCTACTTTCGGCCAGACCACGCCCGAAGAGCGCGTCCTGCGTACCCGCAGCGCCTTACGCGCCTTTACTGAAGAGGATATTCGCCAACAGCTGCGGGTCGTTGCGGTCAACCGCTATGGTCAGCCGGGCCGGCTGTTTCTGATGAACGGCAAACCGGTGCTGCTGCTGAGCCAGGCGGATCTCGATGAGGGCGATGATTTAACCCTCGACCAGGCGGCCCAGCGGGTGCTGGCGCGAATGGAGGCCCAGCGCACCAGCCTGCAGGAACAGTTCAACGACCGTTATCTGCTGCTTTCAGCCGGCAAAGCGCTGGCCGGAGGGCTGCTGCTGGCGCTGTTTTACTACGGCGCCTTCCGCGCCTGGCGGCGGGTGCGGCGCTTTTTCCTGCTGCGGATCCTTGAAAAACGCAGCGCCATCCCGCAGCACTGGCGGCGCTATCTCGGCAATATTGAAGTTCGACTCTATGTTATGCTGGTCATTCTCGTCGGCATGCTGGCCAGTTATCTCTGGCTGAGCTGGGCCTTCAGCCTGTTTCCCTGGACACGGGTGTGGAGTGAATCGCTGGGTGACTGGTCGCTGGGCGTGATCCGCGATCTCTCCCTGTCGATTGTCGCCTCCCTGCCGGGGCTGATGATCGTGGTGCTTATTTTCCTGATCACCTGGCTCATCATTCGCCTGGTGAAAGTGGCTCTCGACCAGGTCGCCGCCGGCCGCATTCAGGTGCCGGGCATCCATCCGGAAACCGTCAGCGCCACCCGCCGGTTGATCTCGGTGGTCATCTGGCTGTTTGCCCTGTCCGCCGCCTACCCGTTCCTCCCCGGCGCCAACTCCCTCGCCTTCAAAGGCATTAGCGTGTTCTTCGGCCTGATGCTGACTCTCGGGTCGACCGGGGTGATGACCCATGCGATGAGCGGCCTGGTGCTGATCTACTCCCGGGCGCTGCGCAAAGGCGACTGGATCCGCCTCGCCGACAATGAGGGACAGGTCAGCGAGATTGGCGTGCTGGCGACCAAGATCCTCACCCGTGAGAATTACATTGTCACCGTCCCGAACGCCGTGGTGGTGAGCGGGAAAATTATTAATCTCAGCGCCGAGAGCACCGACGGCGGGTTCAATCTCACCACCAGCGTCACCATCGGCTACGATACGCCGTGGCGTCAGGTGCATGCGCTGCTGGAGCTGGCGGCAAGACGCACCCCTGGGGTGGATCAACAAATCGCCCCGATAGTTCGCAAGCTGGGGTTGCTTGACTGGTACACCGCGTATGAGCTGCAGGTGCGCTTGCTCCCCACAACTAAGCTGCCGGATGGCCGCAACGCGTTGCATAGCAGTATTATTGATGTGTTTAACGAATTCGGCGTGCAGATTATGTCGCCGAACTTTGTGATGCAGCCCAAGGCGGCGGTGGTGGTGCCGCAGGAGGCCTGGTACGCCGCCCCAGCCGTCGCGCCGCAGGAGCCTGAGAAATAAGGGCTAATATAGCGGCATTTCCGCCGGGTGGCGGCTTCACCGCTGAGCAAGAACAGCCAGCGCAGAGCCGCGTTTGTGCCGGGCGGTGGTTAACGCCTTGCCCGGCCTACGGATCGTGCGACCTGTCACTCATTTACCCACTTGCGCGACTGAAACTGCCGGTGCTGGCGGCCTCAAAATCGCTGTGACGTTCCCGGAAGGCCGGGGCAGCCTGCAGGGATAAGTCGAAGGGACCGCGCAGCGGCGATTTTGCTGGCCGAAGCCCGGGGGTACAGGGGGCGGCGGCGACTGGCCGCCCCCTGTGCGCTCCCGGTGCCATAAGAGACATAACGCAGAAGATCAACCGGGAGCGCAATCTGCCCGGAACTAACATAGAGGTTGTCGCCCTGCCAAACGTTGTGGCTCTGCCAAACATAGTGCGAACAGGGACATTTCCGGTTGTGCCGTGATTTCGCCGGGTGGCGGCTGCGCCTTACCCGGCCAGGGGTTCGTGCGCCCTGCCGTTAATTTATTCACCGTTGTTGCTGAAACTGCCGGTGCTGGCGGCCTCAAAATCGCTGAGACGTTCCCGGAAGGCCGGGGCAGCCCGCATGGATGCGGGCTGAGGGCCGTGTTTTGCAGGGACGCTGCCTCGGCCCGACCCGCAGCCTGCAGGGATAAGTCGAAGGGACCGCGCAGCGGCGATTTTGCTGGCCGGAGCCCGGGGGTACAGGGGGCGGCGGCGACTGGCNGGCGCCATAAGAGACATAACGCAGAAGATCAACCGGGAGCGCAATCTGCCCGGAATTAACATAGAAGTTGTAGCCCTGCCAAACATAGTACGAACAGGGACATTTCCGGTTGTGCCGTGATTTCGCCGGATGGCGGCTGCGCCTTACCCGGCCTACAACGACTGCCGGGCAATCCGACTCGGACGACGACTCAACCCTGCGCGGCGTCGATGTCGTCAAACACCTGCTGCGCCAGATGCATCGTGGCATTCGCCGCCGGCAGCCCACAGTACAGCGCAGAGTGCATGATCAACTCTTTCAGCTCATCGCGGGTGACCCCGTTGTTAAACGACGCGCGCAGATGCATCTTCAGCTCCGCCTCGCGATTGAGAGCAATCAGCATGGCAATGGTGATCATGCTGCGGGTGTGGTGGTCGAGCCCCGGACGGGTCCAGGTCTCACCCCAGGCGTAGCGGGTGATAAAGTCCTGAAACTCGTCATTCAACGGCGTCAGATGCTGCAGGGTACGGTCGACGTGGGCGTCGCCCAATACTTTGCGCCGTACCGTCATTCCGTCCTGATAGCGCTGTTTATCCTCCATGGCGTTCCCCCTGGAAAAAGCTTAGCAGCGCCGAAGTAAAGCTTTTCGGCGCCTCAATGTTTGACAGATGCGATGCCGCCAGCACCACCACCTGGGAAGAGGGGATCTGCTGCTGCAGGAAACTGGCGTCACTGACCGTAGTGACAGGGTCACTTTCACCGGCGATAATTAATGTCGGCAGCGGGATCTGCCCCACTTCGCCCCGCAGGTCGGCGGCGGCCAGCGCCTCGCAGCAGGCGGCATAGCCTTCGACGTCGGTATGGGTTAACTGGTGGCATAGCGCCTCCACCACCTCCGGCGCCTTCTGGCGAAACGCATGAGTGAACCAGCGATCCGCCGCCCCGGCGGCCACCACCGCCATTCCCTCCTGGCGTACCGCCCGCGCCCGCGACAGCCAGCTGGCCTGATCGCCAATGCGCGCCGCGGTGTTGGCAACGGCCAGACCATAAAAACGTTCTGGCGCAAAGCGTCCCAGCCACAGGCCGGTCAGACCGCCCATCGAGATCCCGCAGAACCAGGCGCGGTCGATATTCAGGTGATCGAGCAGCGCAATCACATCTTCCCCCAGCTGGGCGAGGGTCACTTTGCCATTTTTCGTCGTATTACCGTGACCGTGGGTGTCATAGCGCAGCACCCGAAAATGGGCGGTTAACGCCTCGATCTGCGGCTGCCACATCGCCCGGGTGGTGCCCAGCGAGTTGGAGAGGACGATAACCGGCGCGCCCTCCGGCCCGTCGAGTTGATAATCAAGATTCATCACGTTGCTCCTGATAACGCGCCAGTACCTGGCGCACAAAGCGTTCGGCGCTGCCGGTCGCCGTTGCCGGGTCCAGCAGCGTGGTTAAGCGTTCACGAGAGAGATACTGACTGACCTGTGGGTCAGCCGCGAGCAGATCGACCAGCGGAGAGTGACGGTCCAGCGCCTGACGGCACAGCGCCTCGATATGATGATGCGCCTCGGCTTTGCCGATGAATTCCGCCAGCGCCAGGGTCACCGCCTCGGCCATGATCAGCCCGTGGGTGATATCGAGATCGGCACGCATTTTCTGCGGGAAGACCTGCATATCGCGCACCAGCGCTTCACTTTGCGCCAGCGCCCCGCCCACCAGAGTAATCAGATCCGGCAGCGTCTCCCACTCCGCCTGCCAGCCGCCCAGCGCCCGCTCGTGCTGCTGGAGCTGGCTGGCGTAGAGGGTCGCCATCAGCCCCGGCGTACGCTGGGCGGCGGTCAGGATCGCCGCGCAGGCCACCGGATTGCGCTTATGCGGCATCGTCGATGAGCCGCCGCGGCCTTCCGCCACCGGCTCGCCGACCTCAGCCACTTCGGTCTGCATCAGCAGGGAGAAGTCGTTAGCGAATTTCCCCAGGGTACCGCAGACACCGGCAAACCAGGCGCCCGCCTCCAGCAGCCGATCGCGCTGGCTGTGCCACGGGGTATCCGGCAGCGACAAACCGAGGATCTGCGCCAGCGCCTGGCCAACCGCCGGCCCTTTCTCTTTTAGCGCGTCCAGAGTGCCCGCGGCGCCGCCAAACTGCAGCACCAGCAGCCGCGGACGCATCTCGCGCAGCCGCTGCTGCCAGCGCAGGAGCGCGTCGAGGGTGCCCGCCAGCTTCAGGCCAAAGGTCACCGGCAGCGCATGCTGCATCCAGGTCCGACCCGGCATAACAGTATCGCGATAACGATCCGCCTGGAGAGCCAGGGCAGCCAACAGCTGCTCAAGCAAGGTCTCAGCGGCATCCAGCGCCCCGCGCAGCTGGAGCACCAGTCCGGTGTCGATGGCGTCCTGACTGGTGGCGCCCCAGTGGACGTAACGCGCAGCCTCGGGATCCCGCGCTTTTACCTGTACCGTCAGCTGTTTCACCAGCGGGATCGCCAGGTTACCGGCCCCCACCGCCGCCTCGCCCAGCGCGGCAAAATCGATGGTCTCGTGGCGGCAGGCCGCGACAATCGGCCCGACCGCTTCCGGCGGCACCATCCCGCAGACGGCCTGCGCCTGCGCCAGCGCCGCTTCAAAATCCATCATGCCCTGCACCCGCTGCGCGTCGCTGAACCAGTCGGTCAGCGGACTGCTGCGCAGCATTGGGGTCAACAAACTCATTCTGGCTCCTTAAACACGTTCAATAATCAGGGCGATCCCCTGTCCGACGCCGATGCACATGGTGCACAGGGCGTAGCGGCCGCCGGTCCGTTTCAGCTGATAAGCCGCGGTCATCGCCAGCCGGCCGCCGGAGGCACCGAGCGGGTGGCCCAGCGCGATCGCCCCGCCGTTAGGGTTCACGTGGGCGGCATCATCCGGTAAGCCCAGATCACGGGTCACCGCCAGCGCCTGAGCGGCGAAGGCTTCATTCAGTTCGATGACATCCATCTGGGCTAATGTCAGGCCGGTCTGCGCCAGCACCTTACGCACCGCGGGCGCCGGGCCAAAGCCCATGATCCGCGGCGCAACACCCGCCGTCGCCACGCCGACCACCCGGGCCAGCGGTTGAAGATCGTGAGCCGCCAGCGCCGTCTCGCTGGCCAGCAGCAGCGCACAGGCGCCATCGTTAACGCCGGAGGCGTTACCGGCGGTGACGCTGCCGTCGGCGCGCACCACGCCGCGCAGTTTAGCCAGCGCCTCCAGCGAGGTACTGCGCGGGTGCTCATCGCGGCTAAACAGCAGTGGCTCGCCTTTACGCTGCGGCACCTGGACGGCGATCAGCTCATCGGCGAAACGCCCCGCCTCCTGCGCCGCGGCGGTACGCAGTTGACTGCGTAAGGCGAACGCGTCCTGATCGGCACGGGAAATGGCAAACTCATCGGCGACGTTTTCCGCCGTCTCCGGCATGGAATGCACGCCGTACAGGGCTTTCATCTGCGGGTTAATAAAGCGCCAGCCGATGGTGGTATCCTCCATCTGCATGCTGCGGCTAAAGGCGCTCTCTGCTTTCCCCATCACAAACGGCGCGCGGGACATGCTCTCCACGCCACCGGCGATCATCAGCTGCGTCTCGCCGCTTTTAATCGCCCGCGCCGCGACGCCGATCGCATCGAGGCTGGAACCGCACAGGCGGTTGATGGTGCTCCCGGGCACGCTCTCCGGCAGCCCGGCCAGCAGCAGCGCCATCCGCGCCACGTTGCGGTTATCTTCCCCGGCCTGGTTGGCGCAGCCAAAGATCACATCGTCAATGCGCGAGGGATCCAGTCCCGGGTTACGCTCCAGCAGGGCTTTTAATGGCAGCGCCGCGAGGTCGTCGGCGCGCATCGTCGCCAGGGTACCACCGAAACGGCCAAAGGGTGTACGTACCGCATCACAGATAAATGCCTGATTCATCATAGGTTCCTTACGCGCTTTCCGCCAGTTGTTCAAAGGTCAGCGCCACCGGAGTGATGCGCTGCAGCTCTTCAAAAGAGAGACCGTTAAAGATTTCACGTACCACCGGGCCGCGGTCGGTGATGTCGATCACCGCCAGGTCGGTATAGATCCGGCTGACGCAGCCGACGCCGGTCAGCGGGTAGCTGCACTGCGCCACCAGCTTGCACTCGCCGTCACGGGTCAGGTGGTCCATCATCACGAACACCTGGCGGGCGCCGATGGCCAGATCCATCGCCCCGCCAACGGCCGGGATCGCATCCGGCGCACCGGTGCTCCAGTTCGCGAGGTCGCCGCTGGCGGAGACCTGATAGGCCCCCAGCACGCAGATATCGAGATGGCCGCCGCGCATCATGGCGAAGGAGTCGCCGTGGTGGAAATAGCAGCCGCCCTGCAGGAGGGTGACATACTCTTTACCGGCATTGATCAGCTCGGGATCTTCTTCCCCGGGCTGCGGTTTCGGCCCCATCCCCAACAGGCCGTTTTCGCTGTGCAGGAACACTTCTTTGTCGGCGGGCAGGTAATTGGCAATGCGGGTCGGCAGGCCGATGCCGAGGTTGACGTAAGCGCCTTCGGGAATATCGCGGGCCACGCGCTGGGCCATTTCGTCACGGGTCAGTTTTTGCATCTCGGGCTCCTCAGGCGCGTTGTGCGGCAGTCAGGTTTTCCAGCGAGAAGACTCGCTGGACGAAAATGCCGGGGGTGATGATGTGTTCCGGGTCGAGGTCGCCCAGCGGCACCAGCTGCGAGACCTCGACGATGGTGGTTTTCGCCGCCGTCGCCATGATCGGGCCAAAGTTGCGCGCCGCCTTGCGATAGACCAGGTTGCCCCAGCGGTCGCCCTGATGGGCCTTAATCAGCGCGAAATCGGCTTTAATCGGATATTCCAGTACGTAATGGCGACCATCGATTTCCCGCGTCTCCTTGCCTTCCGCCAGCGGTGTGCCGTAGCCGGTGGGGGTAAACACTGCCCCCAGCCCGGCGCCAGCCGCCTGGATCCGCGCCGCGAGGTTACCCTGCGGCACCAGCTCCAGCTCCACTTTGCCGCGGCGATAGAGGTCATCGAAAATCTGGGAATCCACCTGGCGCGGGAAGGAGCAGATCATCTTGCGTACTCGCCCGGCTTTCAGCAGCGCCGCGAGACCCACTTCCCCGTTGCCGGCGTTGTTATTAATGATGGTCAGGTCACGGGCGCCCTGGTCAATCAGGGCGTCAATCAGAAAGGTCGGCTGGCCGGCGGGACCAAAGCCGCCGATCATAATAGTCGCCCCGTCGTGGATCCCGGCGATGGCCTCGCTCAGCGTCGATACGCTTTTATCAATCATCAGGTCGCTCCAGTGATGTGCGGTAATCGCACTTTTATTCGTTGTTCGCACAAAATGTGACCCGCTTAACGATGTCGGTCAAGGGCGATAATCGAAATATGGTGCGATAATCGAACATCGGTTATCTTTAGCGAAAGAATGTGATCGATGGCAAATATGGGGAACAGAAATGGACAAGCATCCAGACGATTTACTGACCGGCGACGGCGATCCGTTTAAGGGCGATCCTAACTTTATGGCCTCCCTGGCGCGCGGCCTGGAGGTGATTCAGGCGTTCACGCCGCAGCGGCCCCTGCTGTCTATCTCGCAGATCAGCCAGAAGACCGGCATTCCGCGCGCGGCGGTGCGCCGCTGCCTGTATACCCTGAGCAAGCTGGGGTTCGTGTATGCCGAAGACGGTAAGAATTTCCAGCTGCGACCGCGGATCCTGGCGCTGGGCCACGCCTGGCTGGCCTCGACGCCGCTGGCGCGTTCGGCGCAGCCGGTGCTGCGACATCTGAGCGAAATGCTCAACGAGTCCTGCTCCATCGCCACCCTCGACGGGGACGATATTCTGTATATCGCCCGCGCCTCCAGCTCGCGGATTATGACCATCGACCTGGATATCGGCAGCCGCCTTCCGGCCTGGGCGACCTCGATGGGCCGGGTGCTGCTCAGCCATCAGCCGGAGGAGAAGCTCAACGACATGCTGGCTCGGGTGACCATGATCCGCTACACCCCGCAGACGGTGGATTCGGTGGCGAAGCTGCGCACAGAACTGAAACGGGTGCATCAGCAGGGGTATGCCCTCAACGACCAGGAGCTGGAGATGGGCCTGCGCTCCCTCGCGGTACCGCTGTTTAACGCTCAGGGGCAGGTCCAGGCGGCGCTGAACGTTGGGGTGCATGCGGGCCAGATGTCGGCCCGCGAGATGATCGATCGCGTGCTGCCGGAGCTGCAAAAAGCCGCCCGCGAGCTGACGCTGCTTCTGCGCTAACGACTGCGCTTGGCGTGCTGCTCCCAGGTCTCCTGCTTCGCCTCGGCCGATTTACGCAGCGCGACATAGCAGGCGCCGCTGCCGCCATGATGTGGAAGCGCGGCGCAGAAGGCCTGCACCTCCGGCAGCTCTTCCAGCCAGCGCGCCAGATAGCTGCGGATAATATTGGCGTGGGACTGGTCGTCGCGGCCTTTGCCGTGAACGATCAGCACATTACGTAACCCCTCTTTCTGCGCCTGCACCATAAAGGCGAAGAGCATCTGTCGGCACTGTTCCACCGGCTGGCGCAGCAGGGAGAGGCTCGCCTGCTGGCTGTATTTCCCCCGCCGCAGCTTATCCAGCACGCCGCTCTGCAGCCCTTCACGCTTAAACTCCAGCGGCGTGGCGAGCGGCACGATATCGAGATAGCCGGTGGTGAGAAAATTATCCAGTTGCAGGGTATCGACACGCTGCGGGGCCCGGCTGTTGCGCCCGGGATGCCAGTGTACGTCATTTTTACGTTTCAGAGGCTGGACATCTTCCATGGCGTCAAGAAACAGGGATTTGTCATCAAGGTTCATGGGCTCTCCTCCAGCGGCTGTCGCCAGCTACTATAGCCGCCCGGCGCTCCCCCCTCAACGCGTTTAGCCGCGTTCGCTGGCAAAGTGAGCGCGACGGGCGATTAAGGAAACAATTGTCGGCTTTGGCGGCGAAACAGCGTGATTAACGACGCCGTTAATGGCGTCTGCCGGGTATCGCGCCGCTGGATCAGATAATAGGTGGCCGTCGGCAAGACGTCGCGGACAGGGATCATCACCAGCTTGTCCGCCATCAGCGGATCGTTGCCGAGCTCCACCGGCAGGATGCTGAGAAAATCACTTTTCACCACCAGGCTAATGCACGACGAGAAGGTTTCGCAAACAATATCTACCTTAGGCGCTAACCCGGCCTGATTAAGCCGGTCCTGCAGCTGTTTAAAGTAGCTGCCGCGCGGCGTCGGCATGGTCCAGTGGTGATCCATCAACTCCCCCAGCGAGGTGGCCTGCGCCGCCGGATGTCCCGCGCGGGCAAACACCGCGAACGGTTTCTCAAACAGTTTCTCAAAGCTGAACTCATGGTCGTACGGCCCGGGGTAATAGGTATTGATGGTGAAATCCAGCTCTCCCTGGCGCAGCTCATTGATCATCGCCAACAGCTGGCCCTCCATGATCCGCACCTTTACCTGCGGATGCTGCTGATGAAAGCGACAGATCACCGACGGCATCAGCGACCGGGCGACGCTGGCGCCAAGGCCAATATTAATTTGCCCGGCCTGCTCGCCCTGACGCTGCAGCAGTTCGTCCTGCGCCGCCCGCAGCTCCTCAAGGATCAAGCTCGCATGTTGGTAAAAGCTTTCGCCGTTTTCGGTCAGCGCCACCCCCTGACTGCGGCGCACGAACAGCTGGGCGGAAAGCCCCTCCTCCAGCTCTTTAATCGCTTTGGTCAGGGCCGGCTGCGAGACCGCCAGCGCCCGGCTGGCACCGCGAATACTCCCTTCCCGGGCCACTTCGACGAAGGCGCGGATATGATGAAATTTAATCTGAAATGCCATGCTTTCGGTGATAACCATTGTTTATCAGACAGAAGAAATTCACATCTACTGTAATCCATCAGGCTGTGGCAGGTTAAGTGGGATACGGCCTGTA
The DNA here is from genome assembly GCF_001620885.1 of Klebsiella sp. D5A. NCBI lineage: Bacteria > Pseudomonadati > Pseudomonadota > Gammaproteobacteria > Enterobacterales > Enterobacteriaceae > Klebsiella > Klebsiella sp. D5A. Next base: position 67,029 of record NZ_LOAR01000011.1, read on the forward strand.
AAACGCAAGTGATAAACAAAAGCTATCACATCGTGAGCACCGTCACATTTTTTACTTATGACAGGATGAGCTATGCCGCAACTTGATGAATACCTCCACCAGCTGGCGCCGGCCATGATCCAATGGCGCCGTGATTTTCACCTGCACGCGGAATCCGGCTGGCTGGAATTCCGCACTGCCAGCAAGGTGGCGGAGATCCTCGACGGGCTCGGCTATCAGCTGGCGCTGGGGCGCGATGTCATCGATGCCGATAGCCGGATGGGGCTGCCGGACGAGGATACCCTGGCCCAGGCTTTCGAGCGCGCCCGCGAACAGGGCGCGCCGGAACGCTGGCTGCCGGCGTTTGAAGGCGGTTTCGCCGGCGTGGTCGCCACGCTCGACACCGGGCGGCCCGGCCCAACCCTGGCCTTCCGCGTCGATATGGATGCCCTTGACCTCAATGAACAGCACGACGACAGCCACCGCCCTCATCGCGACCATTTCGCCTCCTGCAACGCCGGCATGATGCACGCCTGCGGCCATGATGGCCATACCGCCATCGGGCTGGGCCTGGCGCATGTCCTGAAGCAGTATGCCGCGCAGCTCAACGGGGTGATCAAACTGATTTTCCAGCCCGCTGAAGAGGGCACCCGCGGCGCCCGGGCGATGGTGGCCGCCGGCGTGGTGGATGACGTGGATTACTTCACGGCGATCCATATCGGGACCGGTGTGCCGCCAGGTACCGTCGTCTGCGGCGGCGACAACTTTATGGCCACCACTAAATTCGACGTGCAGTTCAGCGGCGTGGCCGCCCACGCCGGCGGCAAGCCGGAGGAGGGGCGCAACGCGCTGCTGGCCGCCGCCCAGGCCGCTCTTGGCCTGCACGCCATCCCGCCGCACAGCGCCGGCGCCTCGCGGGTCAACGTCGGGGTGATGCAGGCGGGCACCGGGCGCAACGTGGTGCCCTCTTCCGCGCTGTTAAAAGTGGAAACCCGCGGCGAAAGCGAAGCCATTAACCAGTACGTGTTCGAGCGGGCGCAGCACGTCGTCGCCGGGGCGGCGGCGATGTACGAAGCCCGCTACGAACTACGCATGATGGGTGCGGCGACCGCCAGCGCGCCGTCGCCGGCGTGGGTGGACTATCTGCGCGAACAGGCCGCCCGTGTGCCCGGCGTGCAACAGGCGGTGGATCGTATCGCCGCCCCGGCGGGCTCGGAAGACGCCACCCTGATGATGGCCCGGGTCCAGGCGCGCGGCGGCCTCGCCTCGTACATGATTTTCGGCACCGAACTGAGCGCCGGTCACCACAACGAGAAGTTTGACTTCGACGAGAGCGTCATGGCGCTAGCGGTAGAAACTCTGGCGCGTATCGCGCTTAACTTTCCCTGGCAGCGGGGGGTGTAATGGAAGCCATTTTTCAGTTTGTGGACGAGATGATTGAGACGCGACGCGAGGCGTACTGCGCCATCGCCGATGACATCTGGGATCACCCGGAGACCCGCTTTGAGGAGTACTGGTCCGCCCAACGCCTGGCGGATGCGCTGGAGGCAGAAGGTTTTCAGCTCACTCGCGATGCGGGTGGGATCCCGAATGCCTTTATCGCCAGCGTCGGCGAAGGCCAACCGGTGATTGCCCTGCTCGGCGAATTTGACGCCCTGGCGGGCCTCAGCCAGCAGGCGCACTGCGCGGAACCGACACCCTCGACACCGGGAGCCAACGGCCACGGCTGCGGGCACAATCTGCTCGGTACGGCGGCATTCGCCGCGGCGGTCGCCGCCAAAGCCTGGCTGCAACAGCATGGCGGCGCGGGCACGCTGCGCTTCTATGGTTGTCCCGGCGAGGAAGGCGGATCGGGAAAAACCTTTATGGTGCGCGAAGGGTTGTTTGATGATGTCGATGCGGCGCTGACCTGGCATCCGGAAGCCTGGGCCGGGATGTTCAGCACCCGCACCCTCGCCAATATTCAGGCGGCATGGCGTTTTACCGGCACCGCCGCCCACGCTGCGAATTCGCCGCACCTGGGCCGGAGCGCGCTGGATGCCGTCACTCTGATGACCACCGGCAGCAACTTCCTCAATGAACATATCATCGAGAAGGCGCGGGTCCATTATGCCATTACCGATACCGGCGGTGTCTCGCCCAACGTAGTGCAGGCTCAGGCGGAAGTTCTGTATCTGATCCGCGCGCCGGAGATGGCCGACGCGGAGCAGATCTTCGCCCGCATCGAGAAGATTGCTCAGGGGGCCGCGCTGATGACCGAGACCCAGGTCAGCTGCCGCTTTGAAAAAGCCTGCTCCAGCTATCTCCCCAACCGCACGCTTGAAGCGGCGATGTATCAGGCAGTCTGTCATTACGGTCCCCCCGCCTGGAGCGACGAGGAGCGCGCTTTTGCCGCGGCTATACGCGCCACCCTCAGCGCCAACGATATTAACAACAGCCTGAACAATATTGCCGGCACCAGTGGGGAGGAAGGCAAAACGTTCGCTCGTCGCCACCGCGACACGCTGCTGATTGATGAGGTGGCGCCCTGGGCGGCCACGGATAACGTCCTCGCCGGCTCCACTGACGTCGGCGATGTCAGCTGGAAAGCGCCGGTGGCTCAGTGCTTCAGCCCGTGCTTCGCGGTGGGAACCCCGCTGCACAGCTGGCAGCTGGTGAGTCAGGGCAGAACCTCCATCGCCCATAAAGGGATGTTGCTGGCGGGGAAAGTGCTCGCGGCGACCGCGATCCGTTTATTCAGCGACAGCGCCCTGCTGGCGGCCAGCCAGCAAGAACTCAGGCAGGTACTGGCCGAACGCCCCTATCGTTGCCCGATCCCGGCGGAGGTGAGTCCGTCCGTTTTACGATAACCACTTAAGACAGGCTACTCCTGGCCAACGCTGACCGGCATCGCGGCACGCACCGACCATAATAACCGCCGGCAGTACGGGAGCAGGCCTGCCCAACACAACAACGACAACAGAGGAACGCCCATGAGTATGTCATCCATACCGTCGTCTTCCCCCGGCGGAAAGCGCTATGGCTGGGTAGAGAAGATCGGTAACAAAGTCCCGCACCCGTTTTTGCTGTTTATCTATCTTATCGTGGCGCTGATCGCGGCTACGGCGATACTTTCCGCCTTCAACGTCGGGGTGCAGAACCCTACGGATGGTTCACGGGTGGTGGTCAAAAATCTGCTCAGCGTGGAAGGGTTGCACTGGTTTTTGCCCAACGTCATTAAAAACTTCAGCGGTTTCGCGCCGCTGGGGGCGATCCTCGCCCTGGTGCTGGGCGCCGGCTTCGCCGAGCGGGTGGGCCTGTTACCCGCACTGATGGTGAAGATGGCCTCTCACGTCAGCGCCCGCTATGCCAGCTATATGGTGCTGTTTATCGCCTTCTTCAGCCATATCTCTTCTGACGCGGCGCTGGTAATTATGCCGCCGCTGGGCGCGCTGATGTTCCTCGCCGTCGGTCGGCATCCTGTCGCCGGCCTGTTGGCGGCGATTGCCGGTGTGGGCTGCGGCTTTACCGCCAATTTACTGATCGTCACCACCGACGTACTGCTCTCGGGGATCAGCACCGAGGCGGCAAAATCCATCGATGCCTCTTTGCACGTCAGCGTGATCGACAACTGGTACTTTATGGCGACCTCGGTGATCGTCCTGACGCTCGTCGGCGGACTGATCACCGATAAGCTGGTGGAGCCGCGGCTGGGCCAGTGGCAAGGCAGTCGTGATGAAAAGCTGCAGACCCTGACGCCCGAGGAGCGTTTCGGCCTGCGCATCGCCGGCGTGGCAACGCTGGTATTCGTGGCGGTCGTCGCCCTGATGGTGGTCCCCGAGAACGGTATTCTTCGCGACCCGGTTCAACATACGGTCATGCCCTCGCCGTTTATCAAAGGCATCGTGCCGCTGATTATCTTTTTCTTCTTTGTCGTGTCGCTGGCATACGGCATCGCCACCGGCAAAATTCGCCGCCAGGCCGACCTGCCGCAGCTGATGATTGAGCCGATGAAAGAGATGGCCGGGTTTATCGTGATGGTCTTCCCGCTGGCGCAGTTCGTGGCGATGTTCAACTGGAGCAACATGGGCAAGTTTATGGCCGTCGGTCTGACGGACCTGCTGGAGAGCGCCGGGATGAACGGCGTCCCGGCGTTTGTCGGGCTCGCGCTGCTGTCGGCTTTTCTGTGTATGTTTATCGCCAGCGGCTCGGCCATCTGGTCGATTCTGGCGCCGATCTTCGTGCCGATGTTTATGCTGCTGGGCTTTCACCCGGCCTTTGCGCAGATCCTCTTTCGCATCGCCGATTCATCGGTGCTGCCGCTGGCGCCGGTGTCGCCGTTTGTGCCGCTGTTTCTCGGCTTCCTACAGCGCTACCGACCGGATGCCCGCCTCGGCACCTACTACTCGCTGGTGCTCCCTTACCCGCTGATTTTTCTTGCCGTCTGGTTACTGTTGCTGGTGGGATGGTATCTGGTGGGACTGCCGATCGGCCCGGGTATCTATCCGCGTCTTCCTTAACCTGCTGGCAGGCCAGGGATGGCCGTATAGCCTTAACGCGACACCTTCGTTTTCACTTTGCTGGCCGCATGATCCACACTGGCTAATTTATAGAAAAGCGCTTTGTACACCCTTTCAAACACCAGGGTCAGACCGTGGATCGCTAAGCCGCTGATGATCAATACCAGTACGCCAGTCAGTATATATTGCATAGCCCCACCTCTGAGTGATTAACAGCGCCGCGCTGAGGCGTCGGCACCCTACCAGGCGCGTGAAGCACCGGTATCGTCAGTTAAAAAGTAGCAAAAACCATGCCCGATAACCCGCCAGGATCGATCCAAAAATAAATCATCGTGGCTTACGCAGAGCGCCAGCCCGTGATGCGGCTTTATCTTTTGGGAGTATAGTTGACTGTCGTCAGCGCGTGGTATCGTGTGCCCCTCATGTACGATGGTGGATGACAGAAACGATGTTGACCTTGCTGCAGGATAAAATGGATACCCCGCTGGGGCCGCTGTGGGTACTTTGCGACGAACAGTTTAATTTGCGCGCCGTCGAGTGGGACGAGCACCGCGATCGGATGGAAACCCTGCTCGACGTTCACTATCGACGGGAAGGCTATCAGCGCGTCGACTGCCGCAACCCAGGCGGCCTCAGCAGTAAGCTGAACAACTATTTCGCCGGCGATCTGGCGATTATCGATACCCTGGCTACCGCCACCGCCGGCACCCCGTTCCAGCGCCAGGTCTGGCAGGCGTTACGCGATATCCCCTGCGGCCAGGTGATGCACTATGGCCAACTGGCCGAGGCGCTCGGACGCCCCGGCGCCGCGCGCGCGGTGGGCGCCGCCAATGGCGCCAATCCGGTGAGTATCGTGGTGCCCTGCCATCGGGTCATCGGGCGTAACGGTACCCTGACCGGCTATGCCGGGGGCGTGCAGCGAAAAGAGTGGTTATTGCGCCATGAAGGGTATCTTTTACTTTGACTGAAAATGCCTTTTCTGGAATCTTCAGGTAATTTTACAATCAAACATAGCGAAATAATCTATTGCTTATCAAGCAGATATACATCCGTTTTGATTTACCCTGCTGATATTACGTGTTTCCGGGTCTGAAGACTTACCTGCTGATCAAAAAGATGTTAAAATTGACCAATATCAATTAAGGCCTGAGCAGACATATGATCCCTGAGAAGCGAATTATTCGACGCATTCAGTCTGGCGGTTGTGCTATCCATTGTCAGGATTGCAGTATCAGCCAGCTCTGCATCCCCTTTACTCTGAACGAGCATGAGCTTGATCAGCTGGATAATATTATCGAGCGGAAAAAGCCTATCCAGAAAGGTCAAACCTTGTTCAAAGCCGGTGATGAGCTGAAGTCGTTGTACGCTATTCGCTCCGGGACCATCAAAAGCTACACCATCACTGAGCAAGGTGATGAGCAGATCACCGGCTTCCATCTGGCGGGCGATCTGGTGGGCTTCGACGCCATCGGCACCGGTCTGCACCCGAGCTTTGCGCAGGCGCTGGAAACCTCGATGGTCTGCGAAATCCCCTTCGAAACCCTTGACGATCTTTCCGGAAAAATGCCGAATCTGCGTCAGCAGATGATGCGCCTGATGAGCGGCGAGATTAAAGGCGACCAGGATATGATCCTGCTGCTTTCCAAAAAGAATGCCGAAGAGCGCCTGGCGGCGTTTATCTACAACCTCTCTCGTCGTTTCGCCCAGCGCGGCTTCTCACCCCGTGAGTTCCGCCTGACCATGACCCGCGGCGACATCGGTAACTATCTCGGCCTCACTGTCGAAACCATCAGCCGTCTGCTGGGGCGTTTCCAGAAAAGCGGCATGCTGGCAGTGAAAGGCAAATACATCACTATTGAAAACAGCGATCTGCTGGCCCAGCTGGCCGGTCAGGCGCGCAACGTCGCTTAATCTCTGCGCACCACCTGGTCACGATCGGCAATTTTTTAAGATTTGTTGATCTGACCAGGCTCCTCCCCTGTTTCAATTCATCCATATAGGTTATCTTTTTAGTAACTGACGGTAGCTGCAGTTGTAAGGAGACCCTGTATGGCGAAGTATCAGAGCATGCTGGTAGTAATCGATCCTAACCAGGACGACCAGCCGGCACTTAGGCGCGCGGTGTACTTGCACCAACGGATTGGTGGACGCATCAAAGCCTTTTTGCCGATCTATGATTTTTCTTATGAAATGACCACCCTGCTGTCGCCGGACGAACGCACGGCGATGCGCCAGGGCGTTATTGCCCAACGTACAGCCTGGATCCGCGAGCAGGCGAAATTCTATATTGAATCGGGTGTGCCGATAGACGTAAAAGTGGTGTGGCACAACCGCCCCTTCGAAGCCATTATTCAGGAAGTTATTAGCGAGAAACACGACCTGCTGTTGAAGATGGCCCACCAGCACGACAAACTGGAGGCAGTGATCTTCACACCCACCGACTGGCATCTGTTGCGTAAGTGCCCCTGCCCGGTGTGGATGGTAAAAGACCAACCGTGGCCGGAAGGTGGCAAAGCGCTGGTCGCGGTCAATCTCGCCAGCGAAGAGAATTATCACAACACCCTGAACGAAAAGCTGGTTCGGGAAACGCTGTCGCTGGCGCAAGAAGTCAACCATACCGAAGTACATCTCATCGGCGCCTACCCGGTAACCCCCATCAATATCGCGATTGAGCTCCCGGATTTTGATCCCAGCGTCTACAACGACGCCATTCGCGGTCAGCACCTGCTGGCGATGAAAGCGCTGCGGCAGAAGTTTGGCATCGATGAGAAATTCACCCACGTGGAAAAAGGCCTGCCTGAGGAGGTGATCCCGGATCTCGCCGAGCATCTGCAGGCGGGGATCGTGGTGCTGGGAACGGTCGGACGTACCGGCCTGTCAGCGGCGTTCCTCGGCAATACCGCGGAACAGGTGGTCGATCATCTGCGCTGTGACCTGCTGGTACTCAAACCGGAGGCCTACCAGACGCCGGTGGAACTGGACGACGACGACGACGATTAACCCTCTTCTCGTACCGCTCATCTTCCCCCGCCTCGCGGGGGATTTTTTTTGCTTGCTGCCAGTCAGGCACAAAAAAAGGGCCGCTGGCGGCCCCTGTCACTGTCCAGCGAGAATGGCTTAGTGGATACCCAGACGCCAGGCCAGATCGATCTCTTCTTTCAGCTCCAGCGATGAGAGCGCCATCAGGTCAGCAAACTCCAGCTCCAGCAGTTTCAGCTTTTTCAGATACTGCGCTGGGGTCATGACGGTAGTGTCGCGGCGTAAGAATTCGATGGCCATCTGCGTTGGGGTTAACTCGGTATCCATAATATCCTCTGTCTGATGTAATAACCGGGACATTATATCATCTCTCACCGCTTATTTTATGAACAATTCCAGGCATCTCTCCGCATATAAAAAAGCCGTCTCACAGGAGACGGCTTATAAACAAACGTTGTAAAACAAGCGTGCTACATTACAGCGCTTTCAGGATCGCATCGACGCTGGCTTTCGCATCCCCAAACAGCATATGGGTGTTCTCTTTGAAGAACAGCGGGTTCTGTACGCCGGCGTAGCCAGTGTTCATCGAACGCTTAAAGACCACCACGTTCTGCGCTTTCCAGACTTCCAACACTGGCATACCCGCGATAGGGCTCTTCGGATCGTCCTGCGCCGCCGGGTTGACGGTGTCGTTGGCGCCAATCACCAGCACGGTGTCGGTATCGCTGAAATCGTCGTTGATCTCATCCATCTCCAGCACGATGTCGTAAGGCACTTTGGCTTCCGCCAGCAGCACGTTCATATGCCCCGGCAGACGCCCGGCCACCGGGTGAATACCAAAGCGTACTTTGATACCCCGCGCCCGCAGCTTCTCGGTAATTTCTGCCACCGGATACTGCGCCTGGGCCACCGCCATACCGTAGCCAGGGGTGATGATCACCGACTGCGAGTTTTTCAGCATCTCCGCTGTCTCTTCCGCGCTAATCTCGCGATGTTCGCCCACTTCTTCATCGCCGCCGCTGGAAGACCCATCGGTGCCGAAGCCGCCAGCAATCACGCTGATAAAGGAGCGGTTCATCGCCTTACACATAATGTAAGAGAGGATGGCACCGGAAGAACCCACCAGCGCGCCGGTGACGATCAGCAGGTCATTGCTCAGCATAAAGCCCGCTGCCGCTGCCGCCCAGCCCGAGTAGGAGTTGAGCATGGAAACCACCACCGGCATATCCGCGCCGCCGATAGAAGCCACCAGGTGCCAGCCGAAGGCCAGCGCGATCGCGGTCATCACCAGCAGGCACAGGACCTGGGTACCAGTGCTGTCGGCGCGAACAAAAATCACCATCAGCACGAAGGAGACCACCAGCGCCGCCAGGTTCAGCTTATGGCGATTGGGCAGCATCAGCGGCTTCGAGGAAATTTTGCCGCGCAGTTTACCAAACGCCACCACCGAACCGGTGAAGGTGACTGCACCGATGAAGATGCCGAGGAACACTTCGGTCAAATGGATATTGACCAGAATCTGCTCCATCCCGGTTTCATGCTGCAGGTAGCTGTTAAAACCCACCAGCACCGCCGCCAGGCCCACGAAGCTGTGCAGGATAGCCACCAGCTCCGGCATCTCGGTCATCTCGACCTTTTTCGCCAGACGAATACCGATCGCCCCACCGATCACCATCGCGAGGATGATCCAACCGACGTTGCCGGCGTCCGGCCCCAGAATCGTGGCGATCAGGGCGATAGCCATCCCGGCGATGCCGAAATAGTTGCCCTGCTGCGACGTTTCGTGTTTCGACAGACCCGCCAGGCTGAAAATAAACAGGATTGCGGCAACAATGTATGCAGCTGTAACTAATCCACCAGACATGTGCTACCCCTTATCCTTTGCGAAACATTTTCAGCATGCGCTGAGTCACGGTAAAACCACCGAAAATATTAATGCTGGCGATCAGTACCGCGATAAAGCTCAGGAAGCTGACCCAGCCCCCGTGGCCTATCTGCAACAACGCACCAACAACGATAATGCCCGAAATCGCGTTCGTCACCGACATCAGCGGCGTATGCAGCGCATGGGAGACGTTCCATACCACGTAGTAACCTACTACGCAGGCCAGCGCGAAGACGGTGAAATGGCCAAGAAACTCTTTTGGCGCGACGTTCGCCAGCCAGCCGAAGAGGATAATCGCCAGCGCTATCAGGGCATATTTACGCCATGGGGACACCGGTTTTGCCGCTTCTTTCGGCGCTTCCACTTTTTTCGCTGCAGCCTGCGGCTGAGCGGAGACCTGAATCGGCGGCGCCGGCCAGGTGATTTCGCCTTCGCGCACCACGGTCACGCCGCGCACCACCACATCATCGAAATCGATAACAATGTTGCCATCTTTCTCTTTGCACAGCAGCTTCAGCAGGTTAACCAGGTTGGTACCGTAGAGCTGGGAAGACTGGGTCGGCAGACGGCCCGGCAGATCGGTGTAACCAATAATTTTCACGCCGTTGGCGGTGGTGACCACTTCGCCGGGCACGGTGTACTCACAGTTGCCGCCATTTTGCGAGGCGAGGTCGACCACCACGCTGCCCGACTTCATGGAGTCGACCATCTCGCGGGTGATCAGTTTCGGTGCCGGTTTACCCGGAATTAACGCCGTGGTGACGATGATATCGACATCTTTCGCCTGGGCGGCGAACAGCGCCATTTCGGCCTTAATAAAGGCCTCAGACATCACCTTGGCGTAGCCGTCGCCGCTGCCGGCTTCCTCTTTAAAGTCCAGCTCGAGGAACTCGGCGCCCATACTCTGCACCTGCTCCTTCACTTCCGGACGGGTATCGAAGGCGCGGACGATAGCGCCCAGGCTGTTGGCGGCGCCAATCGCAGCCAGACCGGCCACCCCGGCGCCGATGACCATCACCTTCGCGGGCGGAACTTTGCCTGCCGCCGTAATCTGTCCGGTAAAGAAACGGCCGAATTCATGGGCCGCTTCCACGATTGCACGGTAGCCGGCAATGTTTGCCATTGAACTGAGCGCATCCAGCGACTGGGCGCGAGAAATACGCGGCACCGAATCCATCGCCATCACGTTGATATTACGGGCCGCCAGTTTTTCCATCAGCTGCGGGTTTTGCGCAGGCCAGATAAAACTTATCAGCGTGGTTCCCGGATTCAGCAGTGCAATTTCATCGTCATTTGGAGCATTGACCTTGAGGATGATGTCAGACTGCCAGACCTCGTTGCCCGCGACGATCTCAGCCCCTGCCTGGGTAAAGGCGGCATCGTCAAAGCTGGCCAGTTTCCCGGCCCCGCTTTCTACCGCGACGCTAAAGCCGAGTTTAAGCAATTGCTCAACGGTCTTCGGCGTGGCGGCGGCCCGGGTCTCCTGGGCTAGCCTCTCTTGTGGTACACCAATACGCATAGTTTTCCCTTCCATCGGTTTTTGATGATGGTTTACTTTTCTGACCAACAACGACAAGACGGCGAAATCTTCCTCGCCATCTTCCGCTGTCTGCAAAATGAAACAGTAACAAACTTTTTATAACCTACTGAAAATAGCGATTGTGATCTACAGCGATAAAACAGAAATTTTGATTTTATTGCTTATTGTCAGCACAGATGGTTCCGGGCAGCAATATTTACCTGAATTTCTCACTCAGGCCTGATAATCCGCTTATCCAGCGTGATAAAACGCCATTTATCGCCATTGAGATCATTGTATTAACATTACGTTAACTAATAAAAGTGGTATCGATTATCGTTTTTGCTGGTCAAGCGGCTGTTTTTTCAACATATCGAAAAATGTTATCTTTCCGTAGTATACGATTCGGGCGGCAAGCAAAAAATGACGCAGACAGTCACAACGATTAAATGCAATAATCAAACGTTTTCAGTCAACAACAACACCAGTATATGGTTTGCGCAAGGCAAAGGATTATTTTTATGAAGCTTAAAAACACCCTCCTGGCGTCTGCTCTCCTGACAACCGCCACGTTGTCTGCCCATGCAGCGACCGAGTTGACCCCGGAGCAGGCGGCTGCGCTGAAGCCCTACGATCGCGTTGTCGTCACCGGCCGGTTTAATGCCATTGGCGACGCGGTACAGGCGGTATCGCGTAAAGCCGACAAAGACGGCGCGGCCTCATTCTATGTTGTCGACACGTCGGACTACGGCAATGGCGGCAACTGGCGCGTCACGGCTGACCTCTATAAAGACAACGCGCCGCAAGCGGATGCGCCGAAAAATCGCATCATCAATGGCGTGGTAGAACTGCCGAAAGATCAGGCCGTGACGCTGATGCCTTACGACACTGTCACCGTTCAGGGCTTCTATCGCAGCCAGCCGGAAGTCAACGATGCCATCACCAAAGCGGCAAAAGCGAAAGGCGCCTATGCGTTCTTTATCGTGCGCCAGGTGGATGCCAACCAGGGCGGCAACCAGCGCATTACCGCTTATATCTATAAAAAAGATGCTGAAAAACGCGTGCTGCAGAGCCCGGACGCCATCCCGGCAGACTCTGACGCCGGTCGCGCGGCGCTGGCCAAAGGCGGTGAAGCCGCGAAAAACGTGGAAATCCCGGGCGTCGCCACCACCGCAGCTGTAGGCTCAGGCACTGGCGTCGGTCGTTTCTTCGAGACCCAGTCTTCCAAAGGCGGGCGTTACACTGTCACGCTGCCGGACGGCACCAAAGTGGAAGAAGTGAACAAAGTGACCGCGGCGCAAATGGTGCCGTTCGATAATATCCAGTTCACCGGCAACTACGGCAACATGACGGAAATCTCCTATCAGACGGCGAAACGCGCGGCGAAGAAAGGGGCGAAGTACTACCACATCACCCGTCAGTGGCAGGAACGCGGCGGCAACATCACCATCAGCGCTGATTTGTACAAATAATCACTGCTGGCTGGCTAAAAAGGCGGCGCAATGCCGCCTTTTCATTTTTTTTCATCCCCCGCCATTGCATGGCTCCCGGACACTCCGTAAAATCCCGCGCCTTAGCGCAATCCTCCATTTTTATGCGATTTCGCAAAATAAATATTCTGGAACAGCCATTTTCACCTCGGGAATGCAATGGAAAAGAAACTGGGCCTGAGCGCCCTGACCGCCCTGGTCCTTAGCTCAATGCTCGGCGCTGGCGTATTCAGTTTGCCGCAAAATATGGCTGCCGTAGCCAGCCCCTCCGCTTTGCTTATCGGCTGGGCCATCACCGGCGTCGGGATCCTGTTCCTCGCCTTCGCCATGCTGCTGTTAACCCGCATTCGCCCCGACCTCGACGGCGGGATCTTCACCTACGCCCGCGAAGGGTTCGGTGAGCTGATTGGCTTCTGTTCCGCCTGGGGATACTGGCTCTGCGCGGTGATCGCCAACGTCTCCTATCTGGTCATCGTCTTTTCGGCGCTCAGTTTCTTCACCGATACCCCTGAGCTGCGCCTGTTTGGCGATGGCAACACCTGGCAGTCTATCGCTGGCGCTTCGGTTTTGCTGTGGGTTGTCCATTTTCTGGTCCTGCGCGGCGTGCAGACGGCGGCGGGGATTAACCTGGTGGCCACCCTCGCCAAACTCCTGCCGCTGGGCGCGTTTATCGCGCTCGCCGCCCTGGCCTTCCAGCTGGATACGTTCCGCCTCGATTTCCGCGGACTGGCGCTGGGAATCCCCGTGTGGGAGCAGGTTAAAAACACCATGCTGATCACCCTGTGGGTGTTTATTGGCGTGGAAGGTGCCGTCGTGGTTTCTGCCCGCGCCCGACACAAGCGCGATGTCGGTCGCGCAACGCTGCTGGCGGTGCTCTCCGCCCTCACGGTCTATCTGCTGGTCACCCTGCTGTCGCTGGGCGTGGTGCCGCGCAGCGAACTGGCCGGTATGCGTAACCCGTCGATGGCGGGACTGATGGTCAACATGATGGGTTCGTGGGGAGAAATCGTGATTGCGGCGGGCCTGATCGTGTCGGTGTGTGGCGCCTACCTGAGCTGGACGATTATGGCTGCGGAAGTGCCTTTCCTGGCCGCCACGCATAAAGCCTTCCCGCGCCTGTTTGCCCGCCAGAACAGCAACAATGCCCCGTCCGCCTCGCTGTGGCTGACCAATATCAGCGTTCAGGTATCGCTGGTGCTGATCTGGTTGACCGGGTCGGACTACGGCACCCTGCTGACCATCGCCTCAGAGATGATCCTCGTTCCCTATCTGCTGGTCGGCGCCTTTCTGCTGAAAATCGCCACTCGCCCGCTGCACAAAGCGGTGGGTATCGGCGCCTGCATTTATGGCTTATGGTTATTATACGCGTCGGGACCTGTGCATTTGCTGTTGTCGGTGGTACTTTACGCTCCGGGTCTTCTGGTCTTTTTGTACGCTCGACGTACGCACCAGCACGATCGTTCGCTCAAACGCCGCGAATTGGCGCTAATTGGTTTATTGCTGGTTGCCGCTGTGCCGGCAACGTGGATGCTGGTGGGGTAAGCGCTCGCCCTGCCGCAGAACGCATAGGAGATACCCATGGCTGAACAACAGCCCCGCCCGGTTCTGATCACAGGAGGAGGCCGCCGCATCGGTCTCGCGCTGGCACACCATTTTCTGCTGCAACACCAGCCGGTCATCGTCAGCTATCGCACGCCCTATCCGGCGATCGATGGCCTGCGCGACGCGGGCGCCCTCTGTCTGCAGGCCGATTTCAGCAGCGATGACGGCATACTGACCTTCGCCGAAGCGGTCAAATCGCACACCAGCGGCCTGCGCGCCATCATCCACAACGCCAGCGACTGGATGGCGGAGAAGCCGGGGGTAGCGCTGAGCACAGTGATCAACCGCATGATGCAGATCCACGTCCATGCCCCCTATCTGCTCAACCACGCGCTGGAGGATCTGCTGCGCGGCCACGGCCATGCCGCCAGTGATATTATCCATATTACCGATTACGTCGTGGAGCGCGGCAGCGATAAACATATCGCCTACGCCGCCAGCAAAGCCGCGCTGGACAATATGACCCGCTCCTTCGCCCGCAAGCTGGCGCCGGAGATCAAGGTCAACGCCATCGCCCCGTCGCTGATTATGTTTAATGAGGGTGACGACGAAGCCTATCGTCAGCAGGCGCTGGATAAATCGCTGATGAAAATCGCCCCAGGCGAAAAAGAGATTAGCGACCTTATCGACTATCTGTTTACCAGCCGCTACGTCACCGGCCGGTCCTTCGCCGTCGACGGCGGCCGCCCGCTGCGCTAGTGGAAGTGGTTCCAGCCCAGGATTAACAGCCAGGCGCATAGCCCCCAGCATCCCACCGCGCCTGCCAGCGCCAACGGCAGGCGCATGATCCCGGTGAAGTACCACAGCGATACCAAATAGACAAAATAGGGAATAATCGACCACATGCCGAACACGATGGTGGCGCGCAGGGCTTCAATACCGCGCTCGCTGGCGACGATATAGTGGGCGATGAGCGCAAAGGTAGGAAACAGCGGGATCAGCCCGGCGAGAGCGTAATTTTTCGTTTTTGCCAGCACGCCAATCAGCACCACCACCAGCGCACCCAGCAGCCCTTTGATTAACAGCCCCATGTCCTTATGCCTTAACAATGAATCAACAAGTTAGCGCAGCATAGCGGAAATAGCGCTGTTTATAAAAGAGTAATGGCGGGTAAAATAGACGCAGTGTATGTTACTTCTTTTACTGATGTGCAATAGACATGAATAAAATCGTTTTTGTTGAGGATGACCCTGAGGTTGGGGCGCTGATCGCCGCCTATCTCGGCAAGCATGATATGGAGGTGGTGGTCGAGCCTCGCGGCGACCGTGCTGAGGACGTGATCGCGCGGGAGAAACCGGACCTCGTGCTGCTGGACATTATGCTGCCCGGCAAAGACGGGATGACGCTCTGCCGCGATCTGCGCGGGCAATGGCAAGGGCCCATTGTCCTGCTGACCTCACTCGACAGCGACATGAACCATATCCTCTCCCTGGAGATGGGCGCCAGCGATTATATCCTGAAAACCACGCCGCCAGCGGTGCTTCTCGCGCGACTGCGTCTGCATTTACGCCAGCATATCGCTCCGGCGGGCGCCGGTGCCGGTACCCCGGCAACGCTCACGCCGCACAAAACCATCTCCTTTGGTTCGCTGACCATTGACCCGGTCAACCGCCAGGTGCTGCTTGGCGGAGAAAGCGTCGCATTGTCGACGGCCGATTTCGATCTGCTGTGGGAGCTGGCCACCCACGCCGGGCAAATTATGGACCGCGACGCGCTGCTGAAAAATTTACGCGGCGTCACCTACGACGGGATGGATCGCAGCGTTGACGTGGCTATCTCCCGCCTGCGCAAAAAACTGCTCGACAACGCCACGGAGCCCTATCGTATTAAGACCGTTCGCAACAAAGGCTACCTGTTCGCCCCACACGCCTGGGACAACTAAGCTTCTCCCGCGGCCCTGCGAGGGGCCCGTTTTATGGCGCACTCCCCGACAGTAACCACCTCAACTTTTACTGCTTAGGGCAACTGCGCGGGTTTCCCTCTTCGCGCCCGCTGCCCGCTGCGAATTTGTCATATTGCGTAAATCAATAGGTTTAGCCGTACAGTTCCCCATCACATAAGCCTTCAATATGATTGTGCTCAAGGACTTACCGTTATCAGAGTGGCATAAAGCCTGAAAACACAGGACTTTTGCATGATGAAATACGTTGTACTTTTGGCACTCTCACTCTTCACTTCACTCTCTGGTTGGGCTTTTTCCCTCGACAACGCCGATATTCGACTCCTCTGTCCACAGCGCGGGCAAATCGAGGTGATCCTCCACCGCTATGAACATACCCAGCAATCCTGGGGACAGCATCACTTTGAAACGGGAGGCGGCCACGTTCGCCAGGGACCGCTGCTGGTGATCCCGTTTGCCAACCTCGATCAGATGATTTACCACCAGACCACCGGCGAATTTGCTTACTGGTATGCCAAAACGGAAAAGCTGGTGCGCTGTCGTCTGCTGAGTCTGACGACCCTCTATCCGGTGGATATTCCCTACTTTCGCGAGTAGCGATACCCCGCTCGACGCTCCAGGGTAGTGCAGGTCTGGTGGTTATAATTAATTTGTGACAACGTCACTAATTCAGATATTCCCGGCCGATATCATCCCGGATGACGCGACCTATACCGGGTATACCGGCGCCACAAAGATGGCAAGGTGCAACATGCCGGGCCCCCAAAGATGGTCGTTTTACAATAAATTTTCATTGTTCTAGTGTGAGTTAACTCAACACTCACGCGGTACGGGAGAGACAATGGGACGGTTCTCAGGCAAGAAAATTGTGATTACAGGGGCGAGCAGCGGTATTGGTCTGGCGGGGGCAATGCGCATTATTGATGAAGGGGGCGAAGTGATGCTGACCGGGCGC
The DNA here is from genome assembly GCF_001620885.1 of Klebsiella sp. D5A. Taxonomy (NCBI): domain Bacteria; kingdom Pseudomonadati; phylum Pseudomonadota; class Gammaproteobacteria; order Enterobacterales; family Enterobacteriaceae; genus Klebsiella; species Klebsiella sp. D5A. The sequence continues at coordinate 83,837 of NZ_LOAR01000011.1, forward strand.
CATCAGCAAAAACTGGCGTCGTTACGCACATTGCTGCCCGAGCGTGCCTGGTTTCTTCAGAACGATGGTGCGGAACCTGAGGCGGCGCATGCCCTCGCCGAGTCTGTAGAATCATTTGGCATGCTGGATGGCCTGTGGCTGAACGCCGGGCAGCTCGCCTTTTCTACGGTGGAAAATACCACCGAAACGCAGTTCGATACCATCATGGCCAACAACGTCCGTTCCCAGTATGTGGTGGATGGCGGACTGCTGCGCTTATAAGGGCTGCGTCATTATTTATGCATACGGGATGTTGTCAGTGAGGGTGAACCCTGCTTTGATAGCGCATTAAACGGGGCATGAAACGCAGAAGTGATTTTGCGGTATATTCTGCCGTGACAAACGCCCTGGACTGCGGTCTGGTTTCGTTCCTGCATCACCGCTTTAGCGGAAAGACACATACCACACCGCGCCATGAAGGCAAAAGATAGGTAATTAACATTCTGATTTAAGTGAGATTTAATGAAAAAGCTGTTTGTGCAGTTCTATCTTTTGCTCTTCGTTTGCTTTCTGGTAATGACCATGCTGGTCGGTCTGGTCTATAAATTTACCGCTGAGCGCGCCGGACGACAGTCGCTGGACGATTTGATGAAAAGTTCGCTGTATCTGATGCGCAGCGAGCTGCGGGAAATTCCGCCGCGCGACTGGAGCAAGACGCTCAAAGAGCTGGATCTGAACCTGTCGTTCGATCTGCACATCGAACCAATGAGCAAATTTAAGCTGTCGGAAAGCTCGATGCAGCACCTGCGCGCCGGCGATATTGTCGCGCTGGATGACCAGTACACCTTTATTCAGCGCATTCCCCGCAGCCATTATGTGCTGTCGGTGGGCCCGGTGCCTTATCTCTATTTTCTGCATGAAATGCGCCTGCTGGACGTGGCGCTGATGGCGTTTATTGCTATCTCGCTGGCCTTTCCGGTGTTTATCTGGATGCGTCCGCACTGGCAGGACATGTTGCGCATTGAAACCGCTGCCCAGCGCTTTGGCGAGGGCCACTTCAGCGAGCGCATTCATTTTGACAGCATGTCCAGCTTTGAACGGCTCGGCGTGGCCTTTAACCAAATGGCCGATAACATTAACGCCCTCATTGCCAGTAAGAAGCAGTTGATTGACGGTATCGCCCATGAGCTCAGGACGCCGCTGGTCCGCCTGCGCTACCGTCTGGAGATGAGCGAAAACCTCACCGAGGCGGAATCGCAAGCGCTGAACCGCGATATCGGCCAGCTGGAGGCGCTGATTGAAGAGCTCCTGACCTACGCCCGCCTCGACCGCCCGCAGACGGAACTCAGCCTGACGACGCCTGACTTTCCCGCCTGGATCAGCGATCACGTCGAGGATATCCAGATGGTCAACCCGCAGCGCGAGGTCGCTCTGGCGACGCTGACCCACGGCAACTACGGCGCGCTGGATATGCGGCTGATGGAGCGGGTACTGGATAATCTGGTGAATAACGCCCTGCGCTACAGCACCCAGCGGGTGGCGGTCAGCCTGACCCTGCAGGGTCCGCGCGCGTCGCTGCAGGTCGAGGATGACGGCCCGGGAATCGCTCCCGAAGAGCGCGAGCGGGTGTTTGAGCCCTTTGTCCGTCTTGACCCCAGCCGCGATCGGGCGACAGGAGGTTGTGGCCTCGGCCTGGCGATTGTGCACAGTATTGCCCAGGCGATGGGCGGTGACGTGCGCTGTGAGGCCAGCCCTCTCGGCGGCGCCCGCTTCTGCTTTAGCTGGCCGGTTTATCATCAGTTGCCCGATTTTACCTCTGCCTGAATAAAACTTGCGCAGCGGCCGCGCGCTGCGTATGCTGTAAAAATCAAACAGTATGTTGTAACTAAGGTGAAATGATGGCCAGCTACGATCTTGTTGAACGTCTGAATGATACCTTTCGCCAGATCGAGCTGGAGCTGCAGACGCTCCAGCAGACATTAAGCAGCTGTCGGCTGCTGGCGGCCCGGGTATTTGAACTGCCGGCGGTCAGTAAGGATGCCGAGCACGATCCGCTGGCGAACATACCGGTGGTGCAGCACAGCGGCAAGGCGGCGCTGGCCCTCGCCCTGCGCCACTACAGCCATCTGTTTATCCAGCAGCAGTCGGAAAACCGCAGCAGCAAGGCCGCCGTCCGTCTGCCAGGGGCTATCTGCCTGCAGGTCACCGCCGCGGAGCAGCAGGATCTGCTGGCGCGCATTCAGCATATTAACGCCCTGAAGGCTACCTTCGAGAAAATCGTCACCGTCGATTCTGGCCTGCCCCCTACTGCCCGTTTTGAATGGGTGCATCGCCACCTGCCGGGCTTGATCACCCTCAGCGCCTACCGCACGCTGACGCCCCTTATCGACCCGAGCACCATCCGCTTCGGCTGGGCCAATAAACACGTGATCAAGAACCTGACCCGCGACCAGGTATTGATGATGCTGGAGAAAAGCCTGCAATCACCGCGGGCGGTGCCGCCGTGGACCCGTGAGCAGTGGCAGAGCAAGCTTGAGAGGGAGTATCAGGACATCGCCGCCCTGCCGCAGCGAGCGCGGCTGAAAATCAAACGGCCGGTGAAAGTGCAGCCGATTGCCCGCGTCTGGTACGCCAGCGAGCAGAAACAGGTGCAGTACGCCTGCCCCAGCCCGCTGATCGCGCTGATATCCGGCAGCCAGGGGGTCAGCGTCCCGGATATCGGCGAATTGCTGAACTATGACGCCGACAATGTCCAGTACCGCTACAAACCGGAGGCGCAGTCGCTGAGATTACTTATCCCGCGCCTGCACCTCTGGCTGGCTAGCGAGTAGCCAGGCTGCCGACCATCTCTTCCGGGCGCACCCAGCTGTCGAATTCGGCTTCCGTCAGGTAGCCCAGCGCCAGCGCCGAGGCTTTGAGGGTCAGCCCCTCATGGTGGGCTTTTTTAGCGATTTCCGCCGCCTTGTCGTAGCCGATATGGGTATTCAGCGCAGTGACCAGCATCAGCGACTCATTGAGCAGCTGGCTGATCCGCTCGCGATTCGGTTCAATACCCACCGCACAGTGCTCGTTAAAACTTGCCATGCCGTCCGCCAGCAGACGCACCGACTGCAGGAAGTTGTGGATGACCATCGGGCGATAGACGTTAAGCTCAAAGTTGCCGGAGGCGCCACCGATATTCACCGCCACATCGTTGCCCATCACCTGGCAGCAGACCATGGTCAGGGCTTCGCACTGGGTTGGGTTAACCTTGCCGGGCATAATCGATGACCCTGGCTCGTTTTCCGGGATGGCGATTTCGCCAATGCCGCAGCGGGGGCCGGAGGCCAGCCAGCGGACATCGTTAGCGATTTTCATCAGGGACGCCGCCAGGCCTTTCAGCGCGCCGTGGGCATGGACCAGGGCATCCACAGTGGCCAACGCTTCGAATTTGTTTGGTGCGGTGACAAATGGTTGTCCGCTGAGCGACGCCAGCTCGGCCGCCACCCGCACGGCATACTCCGGATGGGTATTCAGCCCGGTTCCTACCGCCGTCCCGCCCAGCGCCAGCTCGGCAAGATGCGGCTGACTGGCTTCGATGTGCTTCAGGCTATGGTCCAGCATCGCCACCCAGCCGGAGATCTCCTGGCCTAACGTGAGCGGCGTGGCGTCCTGCAGATGGGTGCGGCCGATCTTGACGATATCCCTGAAGGCTACCGCTTTTTCATTGAGCGTCGCCCGCAGCGCCTGCAGCGACGGGATCACTTTTTCCCGCAGGGCAATCAGCGCCGCGACGTGCATGGCTGTGGGGAACACGTCATTTGAGCTCTGGCTCTTATTCACATCGTCATTGGGATGAATTTTTCGCGCCATCCCCCGTTCACCGCCCAGCAGTTCACTGGCGCGGTTGGCCAGCACCTCGTTCATATTCATATTGCTTTGGGTGCCGGAGCCGGTCTGCCAGATAGCCAGCGGGAACTCCTGCGCGTGCTTTCCGGCGAGGACTTCGTCAGCGGCAGCGACGATCGCCCCGGCTTTCTCCGCCGTCAGCAACCCGAGATCCTGATTAACCTTCGCCGCCGCCCGCTTGGTCAGCGCCAGGGCGTAAATCAGCTCCCCGGGCATTTTTTCGGTCGAGATGCGGAAATGCTCCAGCGAGCGCTGGGTCTGGGCGCCCCAGAGTTTATCGGCCGGGACGTCGATGGCGCCCATCGAGTCTTTTTCACTGCGATGCGTTGTCATTACTTTCTCCTTGGATTCAAAGTGCGTCATAGCGACAAAGCTCACCTGCTTAAAAGACTAAGTATTGGCCAGATTTATAAGTTGTTTTGGTGGTTCGTGCCGCGAAGCGACATAAAAAAGCCGCCCGAAGGGCGGTCTGGGTTACTTCACGCAGCGGGCGCACTGCGACGTCTGGATCTGCTGGAAGAAGTCATTGCCTTTATCATCGACGAGGATAAACGCCGGGAAATCCTCCACTTCAATTTTCCAGATAGCCTCCATACCCAGCTCCGGATACGCCACGCACTCGAGGCTACGGATGCTCTGCTGGGCCAGTACCGCCGCCGGGCCGCCGATACTGCCGAGGTAGAAGCCGCCGTGTTTGTGGCACGCGTCGGTGACCTGCTGGCTGCGGTTGCCTTTCGCCAGCATGATCTTGCTCGCGCCGTGCGACTGCAGCAGATCAACATAAGAGTCCATGCGCCCTGCGGTGGTCGGTCCCAGAGAGCCGGAGGCGTAACCGTCCGGTGTCTTGGCCGGACCGGCATAGTAGATCGGGTGATCTTTGACGTACTGCGGCAGTGCTTCACCGCTGTCGATAAGCTCCTTCAGCTTGGCGTGGGCGATATCGCGGGCCACGATAATAGTGCCGCTCAGCGACAAACGGGTGGACACCGGGTACTGCGACAGCAGCGCCAGGATCTCGCTCATCGGCTGGTTAAGATTCACCTTCACCGCTTCGCCTTCCCCGGCCTGGCGCAGATGCTCAGGGATATATTTCCCCGGATTGCTCTCCAGCTTCTCGATCCAGATGCCGTCGCGGTTGATTTTGGCTTTGATGTTGCGGTCGGCGGAACAGGAGACGCCCATCCCTACCGGGCAGGAAGCGCCGTGACGCGGCAGACGGATCACCCGGATATCGTGGGCGAAGTATTTCCCGCCGAACTGCGCGCCGAGGCCAAGGTTCTGCGCTTCCAGCAGCAGCTCCTGCTCCAGCTGAATGTCGCGGAACGCCTGGCCATGCTCGTTACCTTCGGTCGGCAGGCCATCGTAGTATTTGGTGGAGGCCAGCTTCACGGTTTTCAGCGTCGCTTCCGCCGAAGTCCCGCCGATCACAAAGGCGATATGGTACGGCGGACAAGCGGCGGTCCCGAGGGTGCGCATCTTCTCAACCAGATAGTTTTTCAGCTTCGCCGGGGTGATCAGCGCTTTGGTTTCCTGGTACAGATAGGTTTTGTTCGCCGAACCGCCGCCCTTGGCGATGCAGAGGAATTTGTACTCATCGCCATCGGTAGCATAAAGATCGATCTGCGCCGGCAGGTTGGTACCGGTGTTAACCTCTTTATACATATCCAGCGGCGCGTTCTGCGAGTAGCGCAGGTTGTCCTGGATATAGGTGTTGTACACACCCTGCGCCAGAGCGGCTTCATCACCGCCGCCGGTCCACACGCGCTGGCCTTTTTTACCCATGATGATCGCGGTGCCGGTGTCCTGGCAGGTGGGCAGAATGCCTTTGGCGGCGATATCCGAGTTGCGCAGGAACTGCAGGGCGACGTATTTGTCGTTTTCGCTGGCTTCCGGGTCGTTAAGGATATCCGCCACCTGCTGCTGATGCGCCGGGCGAAGCATAAAGGAGGCGTCGTGGAAAGCATGCTGCGCCAGAAGGGTTAGCGCCTGAGGGTCGACTTTTAGCACTTCCTGGCCGGCAAATTCGGCGACGGAGACGTAATCACTGCTGAGGAGATAATACTCGGTGTCATCCTTTTTGAGGGGAAAAGGATCCTGGTAAACAAACGGTTTATTCGACATTGTACTCTCACTTACTGCTTTGGCTGATTATGTTTCAGGCAGGGACTCCATGTGCCTGTAGAAAAGCGAGTCGATCAATCTTACACAATTTTTTAACAAAAACTGAGACAGGGACGACTTTTTCTTTCAGCAGTTGCTTCTCCACGGTTTACTGGTTTAATAGAGCAATAATTTTTACTTTGATTGATACAGGGAATGAGAATGCAAAAGCTGATCAACGCCGTACAGAACTACGCATGGGGAAGCCACACCGCTTTAACTGAACTGTATGGCATTGCCAACCCGGACAACCTGCCGATGGCGGAGCTGTGGATGGGGGCGCATCCGAAGAGCAGCTCGCAGATCCTGGCGGCCGACGGCCAGCCGCGTTCGCTGCGCGAGGTGATTGACGCGGATAAAACCGCCCTGCTCGGCGACAAGGTTGCCGCCCGCTTTGGTGAGCTGCCGTTCCTGTTTAAAGTGCTGTGCGCCGCTCAGCCGCTCTCTATTCAGGTCCATCCCAACAAGCAGGCCTCGGAAGAAGGTTTCGCCCGCGAGAACGCCGCCGGCATCCCGCTCTCCGCCGCCGAGCGTAACTATAAAGATCCAAACCACAAGCCGGAGCTGGTTTTTGCCCTGACGCCGTTCCTGGCGATGAATGCGTTTCGCGAGTTCAGCGAGATTGTCACCCTGCTGCAGCCGGTGGCTAGCGCGCATCCGGCGATTGGCGCCTTCCTGCAGCAGCCGGACGCGGCTCATCTGAGCCAGCTGTTTGCCAGCCTGCTCAATATGCAGGGTGAGGAAAAAGCCAAGGCGCTGCAGGTGCTGCGCGACGTACTGGCCCGTGAACAAGGCGAACCGTGGCAGACTATCCGCCTGATCGCGGAATTCTATCCGGACGACAGCGGCCTCTTCTCGCCGCTGCTGCTGAACGTGGTGAAGCTGAACCCTGGCGAAGCCATGTTCCTGTTCGCCGAAACGCCGCATGCCTATCTGCAGGGGGTGGCGCTGGAGGTGATGGCCAACTCGGATAACGTACTGCGTGCCGGTCTGACGCCGAAATACATTGATATTCCTGAGCTGGTCGCTAACGTCAAGTTCGAAGCCAAACCGGCGGGTGAGCTGTTGACCCAGCCGCAGCAGCACGGCGCAGAGCTGGACTTCCCGATCCCGGTGGAAGATTTTGCCTTCTCGCTGCACGACCTCTCCGCCGAGGCCAGCGATCTGGCTCAGGCGAGCGCGGCGATTATTTTCTGCGTCGACGGCGAAGCCGTACTGCACAAAGGTGACCAGAGCCTGACGCTCAAGCCGGGCGAGTCGGCTTTCGTGGCCGCCAACGAATCACCGGTGCAGGTTAGCGGACGCGGTCGCGTGGCGCGCGTGTTCAATAAGCTCCAGTAAGTAACTGACCTTTCAGGTCGCGCTTACTGAATGATGACAACTCAGCCAGGCGGTCTCTCCGCCTGGCTTCATTTATGGACAAATGCTATGAAAAAATCGCTGGTCGCAGCAGGCATCATCGTGGCGCTGGGCGTGGTATGGACAGGCGGCGCCTGGTACACCGGCAAACAGCTGGAAGGCCGGATCGCCGATATGGTGCAGCAGGCTAACGCGCAGCTACGCAGCAGCGCGCCGGAATCAGGTCTGGAGCTGAGCTATCAGGATTACCAGCGCGGGCTGTTCAGCAGCCATCTGCAGCTGGTGGTTAAGCCGATCGCCGGTCAGGCCAACAGCTGGCTGGCCGCCGGACAGAGCGTGGTACTTGACGAGGTGGTCGATCATGGACCCTTCCCGCTGGCCTCATTAAAAACCTTTAATCTGGCGCCGGCGATGGCCTCGGTCCACACGACGCTGGTGAAAAATGATGCCAGCCAGGCGCTGTTCGAGATCGCCAAAGGCAACACTCCCTTTACCGTCGATACACGCATCGCCTACAGCGGCGACAGCCAGTCGGCGATCGTGCTCAATGCCCTCGACTATGCCAAAGGTGATGAGAAAGTCACCTTCAGCGGCGGTCAGTTCCAGCTCGACGCCGACCGCGACGGCAAAAACATCAGCCTGAAGGGCCAGGCCGGCAGCGGGCAGATCGATGCGCTCAACGAATATAATCAGAAGGTACAGTTGCGCTTCGTCAACCTGACCACCGACGGAGCCACCGAACTGGCCAGCTTCAACGAACGTATCGGCCAGCAAAAAATGACCCTCGATAAACTGGCCATCAGCGTCGAAGGCAAAGAGCTGGCGCTGGTTGACGGGATGGCGCTGGACGGCGGCTCGACGCTGACCCAGGACGGCAAAGGCGTGAACAGTCAGGTGAACTACACCGTGAACAGCCTCAAGCTGCAGGGGCAGGATATGGGCAGCGGCAAACTGACGCTGAAAGTGGATAATGTCGACGGTCAGGCGTGGCACCAGTTTAGTCAGCAGTACAGCGCACAGTCTCAGGCGCTGCTGGCAAAACCGGAACTGGCGCAAAACCCGGAACTGTATCAGCAGGCGTTAACCGAAACCCTGTTCAATGCGCTGCCGATCCTGCTTAAAGGCAACCCATCGGTGACCATCTCTCCGCTGAGCTGGCGCAATGCCAAAGGGGAAAGTACCCTGAATCTGTCGGTTCTGCTGAAGGATCCGGCCCAGGTGACCACCCCACCGCAGACCCTGGCGGACAGTCTGGATCGCGTGGTGCAGTCCCTTGACGGCAAGGTGGTGATCCCGGTGGATATGGCGACGGAGTTGATGACCAAAATCGCCGGTCTGGAAGGTTACCAGCCAGCCGATGCGGCCAAACTCGCCGATCAGCAGGTCAAAGGCCTGGCGGCGATGGGCCAGATGTTCCGCATCACCACCATGGAAGATAACGCCATCAGCAGCAGCCTGCAGTACGCTAACGGCCAGGTGACGCTGAACGGACAGAAAATGCCGCTGGAGGATTTTGCCGCGATGTTTGGTCTGGAAGCGCCTGCTCAACCGGACGCGGCGCCGCAGGAAGGCCAGCCGCAACAGGATGACGCCGCTCCTCAGCAGGACGACGCCGCCCCGCAGCCGTAACTTATCGTCTCAGGAGACGGCCATCGCGCGCCGTCTCCCTCACTTCCGTGTCACCAGCCGCGGCGGCATAATCTGGTTTCGCGCCTCGCCGGTACCTTCCTCCAGCCGTCGCAGCATCGACTCTGCCAGGGTTTTCCCCATCTCGCGCGCCGGGGTCGTTACCCAGGTGAGCGGCAGGTCATCCAGCGCCGCCTCCGGCACGTCGGCGAAGGCCGCCAGCGCCACCCGCTGTTCGAAATAGCTCTCGACGCCATCCTCTCCGCTCTGCCTTCCGGCCCGCACTAAACCAAACCATGCGCCGGTGGCCACCACGTTGTTGTAGCACAGCACCGCGGTGATGGTGGGGTTCTGGCGCAACAGCCCCGCCATCGCCTCCGCCGCCTGCTTCTGGCTCGACTCGCACTCCAGCACCCATTCGCTGTGAAACGGCAGACCGTATTTCAGCAAGGTGGCGCAATAGCCGCCGACCCGCTCGGCGCGCGTCAGCGACGAGCTCTGCCCGCCAAGCCAGGCGATCCGCTGATGGCCGCGGCGGATAAGATGCTCGGTCACCAGCTGCGCCGCCTGCATGTTGTCCGGGCGGATCAGGTCGACATCGTCAAGGTAGCTGGCGCGGGAAGCAAACACCAGCGGCACGCCGGCCTGCGCGGCCCGCTCGCGCAGTTCGCTCCCGCGATCGATCGACCCGGCGATGATCACCCCGTCGACCCCCTGCGCCGCGAGGGTATCAAACCGCTGATCTATCTTCTCGCCGCTGCGCCCGCCCTGGGTGAGGAACACCATTTTCCCCTGCCTTTCCAGGGCGTCGGTGAGGCCGGCGGTTAATTCGGCGTAAAACGGCTTTGACAGATCGCTAACGATAAGGCCAATCACCCCGCTCTGACCGCCACGCAGCGAGGCGGCCTGGCGGTTGCGCACGAATCCCAGCTGTTCGATGGCCTGATTAACTCGCTCGCCGGTGGCGCTGGAGATGCGCCCTTTACCGCTCAGCACCAGCGAGACGGTGCTCACGGAGACCCCGGCGGCCTGCGCCACATCATTGATGGTGATCTTTTTTGCGATAGCCATAACGTGCTGGCTGACTCCCTTGCCTGTCGATAAAACGTTTTATCATTGTGCAATCTTTATAAACCTTATTATCGCTTGATTATGTGATTTTTATCGCACTAAAAACTGGTAAAACGTTTTATCTTGCCGTGGCGTTAGTTCTTCCCGACCACTTGAGAATCAGGAACCGTGTTATGACGGCGAAAACAGCACCAAAAATCACTTTATGGGAGTTTTTCCAGCAGCTCGGAAAAACCTTTATGCTGCCCGTAGCGTTGCTCTCGTTTTGTGGGATCATGCTGGGGATCGGCAGTTCGTTAAGCAGTCACGATGTTTTGACGCTGCTGCCGTGGCTGGATATGCCGCTGCTGCAGGCCATCTTTATCTGGATGAGCAAAGTCGGCTCCTTTGCCTTCAGCTTCCTGCCGGTCATGTTCTGTATCGCCATCCCACTGGGGCTGGCGCGGGAGAACAAAGGCGTCGCCGCCTTCGCCGGCTTTGTCGGCTACGCGGTCATGAACCTGGCGGTCAACTTCTGGCTGACGGCGAAAGGCATTCTGCCCACCACCGACGCCGCGATCCTGAAGGCCAACAATATCCAGAACATCATCGGTATTCCGTCGATCGATACCGGGATCCTCGGCGCGGTTATCGCCGGGATTATCGTCTGGCTGCTGCATGAACGCTTCCATAACATTCGCCTGCCGGACGCCCTGGCTTTCTTTGGCGGCACCCGCTTCGTGCCGATCATCACCACCGTGGTGCTGGGTCTGGTCGGGCTGGCTATCCCGCTGGTGTGGCCAGTCTTCGCCATGGGGATCAACGCCCTAGGGAAGATGATCAACAGCGCCGGGGATTTTGGCCCGATGATCTTCGGCACCGGCGAGCGACTGCTGCTGCCGTTTGGCCTGCACCACATCCTGGTGGCGCTGATCCGCTTCACTGAAGCCGGCGGTACCCTCGACGTCTGCGGCCACAGCGTCAGCGGCGCACTGACCATCTTCCAGGCGCAGCTAAGCTGCCCAACCACCCACGGCTTCTCCGAAAGCGCCACCCGCTTCCTGTCGCAGGGTAAAATGCCGGCCTTCCTCGGCGGCCTGCCGGGAGCCGCGCTGGCGATGTACCACTGCGCCCGTCCGGAAAACCGGCATAAAATTAAAGGCCTGCTGATCTCCGGGGTCATCGCCTGCGTGGTCGGCGGCACCACCGAGCCGCTGGAGTTCCTGTTCCTGTTCGTCGCGCCGGTCCTGTATGTCATCCACGCGCTGCTGACCGGTCTCGGCTTTACCATCATGGCGGTGCTCGGGGTGACCATCGGCAACACCGACGGCAATATCATTGACTTCGTGGTGTTTGGCATCCTGCATGGCCTGGCGACCAAGTGGTATCTGGTGCCGGTGGTAGCGGCTATCTGGTTCGCGGTCTACTATGCCATCTTCCGCTTCGCCATTACCCGCTTCAATCTGAAAACGCCGGGCCGCGATATCGACACCGCCGCCAGCGTGGAGAAAGCCGTCGCCGGTACCATCGGCAAATCCGGCTATAACGTGCCGGCGATTCTGGCGGCGCTCGGCGGCGCCGAGAACATTGTTTCGCTGGATAACTGCATTACTCGTCTGCGTCTGTCGGTACACGATATGAGCAAAGTGGACGCCGCCGCGCTGAAAGCCCATCGCGCCATCGGGGTGGTTCAGCTCAATCAGCATAACCTGCAGGTGGTTATTGGCCCGCAGGTGCAGTCGGTAAAAGATGAAATGGCCGTATTGATGAATACCGTGCAGGCCTGACCCCACTGGTCCCCCTTCCGCGCGGAGGGGGACATTCGCTAAGGAAGTTCCGATGTTTGATTTTGCCACCCCCATCGACCGCCACGGTACCTGGTGCACACAGTGGGACTATGTCGCCGACCGGTTTGGCGCCGCCGACCTGCTGCCGTTCACCATCTCCGATATGGATTTCGCCACCGCGCCCTGCATTCTCGACGCCGTCAGCCAGCGGCTGGCCCACGGGGTGTTCGGCTACAGTCGCTGGCAGAACGAGGCGTTTCTCGGGGCGATTGCCCACTGGTACGCCAGCCGGTTTAACAGCGTCATCGATCCGCAAACGGTGGTCTACGGGCCGTCGGTTATCTACATGGTGGCGGAAACCATCCGCCAGTGGTCGAGCGAAGGCGACGGCGTCGTCGTCCATACCCCTGCCTACGATGCATTCTATAAGACCATCACCGCTAACCGCCGGGAGATTGCCCCGGTGCCATTGACCCTGACGGATAATCAGTGGCACTGCGATATGGCCCGCCTGGAATCCGCGCTGGCGGAACCGAAGAATACCCTGCTGCTGCTGTGCAGCCCGCACAACCCAACGGGGAAAGTCTGGCGTCGCGAGGAGCTTCAAACCATGGCGGCCCTGTGTCAAAAACATGGCGTCAGGGTGATTAGCGACGAAATTCATATGGACATGACCTGGGGCGAACACCGCCATATCCCGTGGAGCGAGGTCGCTCAGGGGCCATGGGCGCTGTTCACCTCCGGTTCAAAGAGCTTTAATATTCCGGCCTTTACCGGGGCCTATGGCTTTATCCCCGAGGCGAACGCGCGCGACAGCTACCTGCAGGCGCTGAAGGCCCGCGACGGGCTCTCTTCTCCCTCCGTGCCGGCGCTGGTCGCCCATATCGCCGCCTACCGCGACGGGGCTCCCTGGCTCGACGCCTTGCGTGACTATCTGCAGGCGAATATGCGCTATGTCGCCGCTACGCTTAACAATGCCTTCCCCGCACTCTGCTGGCAGCCGCCGGAGGCCACCTACCTGGCGTGGATCGACCTGCGCCCCCTGAACATCGACGACCACGCGCTACAGCAGGCGCTGATCGCCGAACAGAAGGTGGCGATTATGCCGGGTTATACCTATGGTCCTGAGGGCAACGGCTTTCTGCGCCTCAACGTCGGCTGCCCGCGCGAGAAGCTGGAACGCGGTGTCGAAGGACTGATTGCCGCCCTGCGCAGCCTCAGCTGATTCGACGCGCAATCTACAGGTCATCGCGCCGGCGGAATGCCAGGTAGCCGGCGCCGAGGGTAAAGATGGCGACTATCACCACCAGCAGGATAAACCCGTGGTGGTTACTCGCCAGCGGGATCCCGCCGACATTCATGCCGAAGAAGCCAGCGACGATGTTAATCGGCAGCGCGAGGACCGTGATCACCGTCAGGGTGTAGAGGGTGCGGTTGCTCTGCTCCAGCTGGCGGGCGCCAATCTCCTCCTGCAGCAGACTGATGCGCTCGATCAGGCCGGACAGGTCATTGAGCACCACGCTAAACTCTTCGGTGAACTGACGAAACGCCTGCACCACTGCACGATCCATCCACGCCGGCGGCCGGTTAAGCAGCCGGAACATCGCCGCCGGCTCCGGCGCCAGCAGCCGCTGAAAACGTAAAAGCATCCGCCGCAGCCGCGCCAGATCGGCCCGGTTGCGCTGCACGTGATTGCTCAGGAGACGCTCTTCAATAAGGTCGACATGGCGGCTGGCCTGGCGGACGACCTGCTCCAGCACTTCCTCCTGCTCCTCCAGCAGAAAAGCCAGCAGCTCGGTAGAGGTATTCACCCTGAGCGTCTGCAGACGCGGCAGCATCCATTCGATAAACCGCAACGGTTTGAAGCGCGCCGTCACCACCAGCTTAGGGCTACAGTAGAGCCACAGCGTGGCGGTTTCCGCGCTGGTATCCTGCGGACGAAACAGCACATCGTTGAGCACAGCGAACAGATTCTCCCCCTGTCGCTCAATGCGGGTGGTGTGCGAGCCGCTGCGGATCTCCTCGAAGAAAAAGTCCGCCACCGGAAAGTGGCTGGTTAACCATTTTTCGGCGGTGGCATGATTGAGATTCAGGTGTAACCAGATAAACGCCTTGTCATCGGCGAGCGCCTGATAACGGGCGCACACCTCGCCAGAGGCGATGGGCTGCGGGGGGCGCTGTTCATGAAACAGATAACCATGCACCAGGCCGGAAACTTCACTATCAAAATCGGGCTTTAACATCTTCGCGGTGACGTCTTGACTCATGGCTCCCTCAGGACACGCACTGGCACTGTTGATGCCCGAATAGCGCCATCTTTCGCTATTTTCCTCGGGCTGGCAAGGTTAATAATCTGGTCATAAAACAGTAACCTGAATGACATATTGCCGTCAGTGTCGCGCGCCACGCAGGCGATGCGATCGGCGCGAATAGAGGGGACTTGTGGCCCTTTTCGCTCCGGAGTTATTAAAATAAATTTGATTATCCTCAAAACTTTTTTAGGAAAAAAAGCGTATTACTTTAGCCGCTTAATCATTGCTTACCCTGGTTTATTGAGGAGGAGACCATGAAAACCTATGACCGTAATCGTAACGCTATTGCTACCGGCAGCATGGTAATGATCGCCGGTAACGGCACAACAGGCGTGATTAAAGCTATCCATGGTGAAGGGAAAACCGCCGAGCAGCTTCGCCGGGCGGACTGCGTTGAAATCGACGGCTGCGAGGGCCGCTTTTGCCCGTTAGATCTGATCCGTCTCGGCTTCCATTAATTCCTGCCGCCAGGTCATCAGTAGCAGGCCACCTGAGGCGGCCTGCTCTTTTCCCGGATAATAAAGCGGCTAGCGAAAGCTCCACTGAATACTCATCACAAAGATCGCCGGCACAATAATGCCGCCTTCCACACCGAAATAATCGGTGAAGTTATATTGCAGACCATGATAGAGGTAGGGCGAAAAACCGACGCCGGTGATTTTTTTGGCGGTGCGGTAGGTGCCGGAATCCCCACAGTGGCTGAAGGCGTCAAAGAAAAATTCCCCGGTATAGGCATACACCCCTTTCAGCACCCAGCCGGTATCGTTTTTCAGCCAGTCGCGGCGCACGCCGAGGGTCAAACAGCGATCGTCAAAGCTGTTTTTCATCGTTCCGACCAGCACGCTGTATTTTGAATCCTGAGAAAACTTGCGCTCCACCGAGAAAAAATTGTTATTGAAATGCTCGTTATATTGTCCGTGGTTACCGGTCATATGATAAACATAGGAGCCGGTATTCATCGAATAGAGGTTTAATTCCCCGGCCTGCGCCGACGGCATGGCAACCACCAGTAGCCCTGATAACAAAATCCATAATTTATTTAACATTCAGTAACCTACGCCACACCCGTAAAAAGAACCCGGCATACTAGCACCGCTAAACTAAACCGAAGGGCAATCAGATAACCGACGCTGGTCGCGGCAGAAAACATGACCCTATCTGCACTATAGCAGCGGCGCTCCCGCTTCGTTAGCGCTTGCAGCTATACTGCAGACACATTCATCTTATTGATTAAGGACTGCTGTGTTAGCCACTCTCCTCGTTGCGCTGGTCGCTATTATTCATCTCGCCATCCTGGTGCTGGAGATGTTTCTCTGGGAAGCCCCCGCCGGGCGCCGGGCCTTTAACCTCAGCGCCGATTTCGCCCGGGAGACCCGGGTGCTGGCGGCCAACCAGGGGTTGTATAACGGTTTTCTGGCCGCCGGCCTGGCGTGGGGGCTGTGGCTGGGGGCGTCGGGGGTGCAGGTGGTTATCTTTTTCCTGGCCTGCGTGCTGGCCGCCGGAATTTTCGGCGCGCTGACCGCCAGCCGCAAAATTCTCTATATTCAGGCGCTGCCCGCACTGCTGGCGCTGCTTGCCGTGGTGGCGCAAGCGTAGGGCCTTGATCCAAAACAGAGAAAGCAGGCGTTAAGGCGGGTACTATTTGCCCCCTTCGGTCGGTCATCGACCTTTAATACCTTCTGAGTTCAGAGGCATTTTTATGACATGGCAATCCTTCAAACAGGCCTGGCTTATCCGGTTCTGGTCCCCTGTCCCGGCGGTCATCGCGGCGGGCATCCTCTCTACCTACTATTTTGGCATCACCGGCACCTTCTGGGCGGTGACCGGCGAATTCACCCGCTGGGGCGGTCAGCTGCTGCAACTGCTGGGCGTCCACAGCGAACAGTGGGGCTATTACCAGCTGATTCATCTCGAAGGGACGCCGCTGACCCGCATCGATGGCAGGATGATCATCGGCATGTTCGGCGGCTGCCTGGCCGCCGCGCTGTGGGCCAATAACGTCAAACTGCGCTTTCCACGCAGCCGGATCCGCATTGTGCAGGCCGTGGCAGGCGGCATCATCGCCGGGTTCGGCGCACGTCTGGCGATGGGCTGCAATCTGGCGGCTTTTTTCACCGGTATTCCGCAGTTCTCCCTGCACGCCTGGCTGTTTGCCATCGCCACCGCCATCGGCTCCTGGTTTGGCGCCCGCTTCACGCTGCTGCCCCTTTTTCGCATTCCGGTAAAAATGCAAAAGGTGTCCGCCGCCTCGCCGTTAACCCAAAAACCGCAGCAGGCGCGCCGCCGTTTCCGGCTGGGGATGGTGATCTTTTTCGCCATGATCGGCTGGGGCCTGCTCACCGCCGCAGACCACCCGGCGCTCGGCCTGGCGATGCTGTTCGGTATCGGCTTCGGTCTGCTTATTGAGCGCGCGCAGATCTGCTTTACCTCCGCCTTTCGCGATATGTGGATCACCGGCCGGACGGTGATGGCGAAGGCGATTATCTTCGGCATGGCGGCGAGCGCCATCGGTATCTTTAGCTATGTGCAATTGGGGATGGCGCCGAAAATTATGTGGGCCGGTCCCAATGCGGCGATTGGCGGGCTGCTGTTTGGCTTTGGCATCGTGCTGGCCGGCGGCTGTGAAACCGGCTGGATGTACCGGGCGGTGGAGGGCCAGGTTCACTACTGGTGGGTTGGGCTGGGCAATGTCATTGGCTCAACGCTGCTCGCCTGGTGCTGGGACGATATCGCCGCTCCGCTCGCCACCCACTGGCAGAAAATCAACCTGCTGAACGCCTTCGGCCCCTTCGGCGGGCTGCTGGCGACCTATCTGCTGCTGCTGATCGCCCTGCTGCTGGTGATCGCCTGGGAAAGACATTTTTTCCGCCGCCAGTCGACGGCGGTCCGGACCCTGAAGGAGAGCGCATGAAAAACATCATCCCTGATTATCGCCTGGATATGGTCGGCGAACCCTGTCCCTATCCGGCCGTGGCCACTCTGGAGGCGATGCCCTCCCTGCAAAAAGGCGAGATCCTGGAAGTGGTCAGCGACTGTCCGCAGTCGATCAATAACATTCCCCTCGATGCCAGAAACCACGGCTATACGGTGCTGGATATTCAGCAGGATGGCCCAACCATTCGCTATCTGATCCAGAAATAGCCGCGGCTCATGGCCCCGCCGGCGACGATCATCGCCGGCGCTAATTTCGCCTCTTCCCGTCTTACCACACCTTCTGCCTGCCTCGAGGATCCCCTGCGAACCTTTGCAATAGCTTGTAACACTTGAAACGATGTTCCAGTTACATAATAACCATTAATATAACGCGCCTATATTATTAAAATACGAATAAGTAAACGTGTGAATGGTTTATGCCGACAGACGCCGAAACCATGCGCAGCAACAACACAACAAGGATTGAAATGGAACTGCTGGCAAGGCTGGGTCACTTTTTCGAACAGGTTCGCGCGGATGCCGATTTTACCACCTTCGCCAGTGAACTCCGCCGGCATCAGGTCTCCTACTACATCTATTTTGTCTCCACCGGCAATATGAATTTCGTGATGGCAAACGACGAGGTGATTTCGATAAAAAGCGCCCGCGGCCTGCTACGCGTGCGCTGCGCCCCCAGCCATCGACTGACCTCGGCCGCGGTCATCCGCCATTTTGCCGGCGCCATCAACTTTGAACAGTACTGCAAGGATCTCGCCAGCGCCGGCGTGTTTAAGTGGATTGTTGATCTGGAAGAGGAGACCCGGCACTACTGGTCGAAGGATAATACGCTGCTGTATAAAGAGAGCCTGATGCCCCCCTGAGCGGGTCCCAGGGGGAGGCGTGGTTATCTGCTCGCCCCTCAGTCGCGGGTCTGCACCCAGAAAGCGTGGATCAGGCCAGGAATATAGCCCAGCAGGGTCAGAATAATGTTGAGAATAAACGCCCAGCCGAAGCCTTTCCCCAGCAGTACGCCCAGCGGCGGCAGAATAATAGTGAAAACGATTCTCCAGAATCCCATAACCTCTCCCTTCGTCTAACGTCAATATTTTACTAAGCTATTCAATAGTTAAGCATAGACGCTTTTCACCGCTTCGCCAGCAGGCGGCCCCCTCATCTCCGGTAACAAAAATTATTCCCTGCCGTCAGCGCTAAAAAAGGCCGGGAAAACATCCACTTTTTCCTCCCCGGCCCGCAAGCGCTGACATACCGCACAGATTGTCAGTTGACCAATCAGGGGGACAGGACTAAGCCTGGAGGAGTTTTATCACATCGAGTCGTTTTACCAACCGGAGAATGTCCATGAGTAAACTTGGGATTAATGGATTTGGTCGTATCGGACGTTTGGTGTTACGCCGTTTATTAGAAGTCGACAGCAGCCTGGAAGTGGTGGCTATCAACGACCTCACCTCGCCAAAGGTGCTGGCCTATCTGTTGAAGCATGATTCAAACTACGGCCCCTTTCCGTGGAGCGTCGACTTTACGGAAGATGCGCTGATCGTCAACGGCAAAACCATTACGGTGTATGCCGAAAAAGAGGCGCAGCATATTCCGTGGCAGGCGGCAGGCGCAGAGGTGATTGTGGAGTGTACCGGGTTTTACACCTCGGCCGAGAAATCGCAAGCCCATCTCCAGGCCGGCGCGCGCAAAGTGCTGATTTCCGCCCCCGCTGGCGAGATGAAAACCATCGTCTACAACGTCAACGATGACACCCTGACCCCGGATGACACCATCATCTCCGTGGCCTCCTGCACCACCAACTGCCTGGCGCCGATGGCCAAAGTCCTCCAGGATGCCTTCGGCATCACCGTGGGCACCATGACCACCATCCATGCTTATACCGGCACCCAGTCGCTGGTGGACGGGCCGCGCGGCAAAGATCTGCGCGCCTCCAGAGCGGCGGCAGAAAACGTCATCCCGCACACCACAGGTGCGGCAAAGGCCATCGGCCTGGTGATCCCCGCCCTGAGCGGTAAACTGAAGGGCCATGCCCAGCGTGTGCCGACAAAAACGGGTTCGGTGACAGAGCTGGTGTCGGTGCTGGAGAAAAAAGTGACTGCGGATGAGGTCAATCAGGCGATGAAGCAGGCGGCTGAGGGCAATGAATCCTTCGGCTACACCGAAGAAGAGATTGTCTCTTCCGACATTATCGGCAGCCATTTCGGCTCGATCTACGATGCCACCCAGCTGGAGATTGTGGAGGCCGGCGGCGTACAGCTGGTGAAAACCGTCGCCTGGTATGATAATGAATACGGCTTCGTCACCCAGCTGATCCGCGTGCTGGAGAAATTCGCCCGCTAAGCGAACGGCGGGCCGCCTGAGCTGCCCGCCGACTCGGAGTTAAGTACCTCAGGCCTGCAGATAGACCACCTGAGTCTGCAGGTACTCATTCAACCCGTGGCGGCCATCAGCGCCGCCGATCCCCGATTTGCGCCAGCCGGCGTGGAAACCCTGCATCGCCTCAAAGTTTTCCCGGTTGATATAGGTTTCGCCGAACTTCAGTCCCTTAATCGCCTTCATCGCCACGTTCAGATCGCGGGTATAGATCGAGGAGGTCAGGCCATAGTCGCTGTCATTGGCCATCGCCAGCGCCTCATCAAGGGTCGAAAACGCCACCACCGGCAGCACCGGCCCGAAGGTTTCCTCGTGGATAATGTCCATCTCCTGACGCACATCCAGCAGCAGGGTCGGCGGATAAAAATAGCCTTTGCCCTCCAGCGGCTGGCCGCCCAGCGCCACCCGCGCCCCCTGCGCCACCGCCTTCGCCACTTTGCCCGCCACCTGGTCCCGCGCCGCCGCGTTGATCAGCGGCCCCATCGCGATGTCATCCCGCGTCGCCGGGTCGCCAAACTGCACGGCCTTCATCGCCTCGCCGAGGCGGTTGACGAAGCGGTCGTAAATGCCCTGCTGAACATAGACCCGCTCGACGCAGTTACACACCTGCCCGGTGTTAATCACCCGCGAGTCCACCACCGCTTTCACCGCCAGCTCCAGATCCGCATCATCCATCACAATGGCTG
The DNA here is from genome assembly GCF_001620885.1 of Klebsiella sp. D5A. NCBI lineage: Bacteria > Pseudomonadati > Pseudomonadota > Gammaproteobacteria > Enterobacterales > Enterobacteriaceae > Klebsiella > Klebsiella sp. D5A. Next base: position 103,988 of record NZ_LOAR01000011.1, read on the forward strand.
GCGCTTTGCCGCCGAGTTCGAGGCACACTTTGGTGATATTTTTCGCCGCAGCGGCCATGATTTTCTCTCCTGCCGCCACGCTACCGGTCATGCTGACCATCGCCACCTTTGGATTGCCAGCCAGCTCCTGACCAACGGTTTCTCCGCGGCCGAGCACCAGGTTAAAGACCCCTTTCGGCAACCCAACCTGATGGACGATCCCGGCAAAGGCGATGGCATTATTGGGCGTAAATTCGCTGGGCTTAATGACGATGGTATTCCCGGTGATCAGGGCCGGCGCCAGCTTGCGGGCGATAAGAAAGAACGGGAAGTTCCACGGCAGGATCCCGGTGGTCACCCCCAGCGCGCGTTTAAAGACGAGGATATTCTCCCCAGGGCGATCGCTCTGCACGATCTCGCCTTCGTAACGGCGCGCCCATTCGGCCATATAGTCGAGATAGTCCGCGGTGAATGCGACTTCCACCGCCGCCAACTGCTGGATCTTGCCGCCTTCAGCCACGATCAGCCCGGCAATCTCTTCAGCACGCTGGCGGATACCCGCGGCAATCTTGCGCAGCCAGCCCGCGCGCTCAATCGCCGGCAGTGCTTCCCAGGCGGGCTGGGCGCGCTCAGCCGCGTCAATCGCCAGCCGCGCCTCTTCGGCAGTCCCGTCCGGGATCCGCGACAGCAGCGCTTCGGTCGCCGGGTTAAGCACGTCGATCCAGCCGTCGCCGCGACCGGAAACGAACTGGCCATCAATATACATTTGGTGTTGAACGGGTGCTGTCATGGCTGCTCCTGTAGTGCGTTTGTATTTAACAAGTGATTTTTTTGTTAAATATCGGGCGGATAAGCCGTGGCTTCGCAGCACGTTGGCGCCGTTCTGTGAGCTGATTCATAAAACCGGGCCAAAAATGCCCGGTTGAGGTTACATTTCAATAACACAAATTGCCCGTTTGCGATAAATCTGCCGCAAACGGGCAGTTTTCAGCCGAGGGTGCGGGCCTGCAGCGCCCCGGCAAGCTGGCCGTCCTCCCGCAGCTGTCGCCAGGCATCGAGGATCTCCGGCGGGAAGGTGACGTGGCTGATGAAGTCTTTCCCCCGCGGACCGTATCCTTCAGGCGTATCCTGCAGGCGCGGCAGCTCGCCCAGCAGCAGCCCCAGGTAGCGGGCGACCGGCCACAGCCCCGACCCGCCGCCCGCGAACCCCAGCTGAACATCGGTCTGCTCCAGCACCGGCGAGCAGCCGGGAAAGCTCAGCCACTGTGGCGGCGTCGTCACCCCCTGCCAGACGCGGGCGAAGGTGGCCATGGTTCGCCGCTGCATGGTGGGGTCCTGAATGACGATCCCGCGACGATGAGGGATCCCCCCGTTCTCCAGCGTGGTCCGGGTAAAACGGGCGTTCTCGCCGCAGTTGGTCGACTGGTCCTCCACCACCAGCCGCGAGCGCGGAATTTGCCAGTAGTCATGAGCAATATCGGCCAGAATATGCGCTTCCGGACGCCCCACCACCGGCAACATACGGTAACGGGTATCCTGGCGCACCGCCTCGTAGAGATAGTTCGTAGAATGTCCCACGCCGCCGCTGATCAGCAGCGGGACTTCCCGTTCCGCCGCCAGCCGGCAGGCGGCGTCGATGGTCGGGATCACGGCGTTGCCGGCCAGCACCACCACGTCCACCTGCGGCAGCGCGGGCAGCGTCGCCAGATCGTCCTGCGCCAGCCAGGCGCCGACCTGGTTAGCCGCCGCCAGCGTCGCCGCCGACAACGGGGGAAATTGTTCTGCCATTCTGTCTCCTTAATTCCCTCTCAGCCGATCGGAGAGGATGCTTTCGCCATCATAAACGCCGCCTCGCGGGAGGCAAAGCGGTGTTAATTTGTAACCATTTTGAAATAACAAGAAACATCTAAAAACAGGCGGGTTGCACCTGAACAACTCACTATGAAAATAACAAAAAACAGCAAAATCAGGTGGAAAATAAAAAATAGCGTCGCGGTTACACCAGTCCAAACCGCGTCATAACGCCCAGTTTGCCAGCGATGAACTTGCCAATTGTAACCTTCAACCCTAAGTTGCTTAACAATTACACAACCTTTTCACACCAGGTTGCACCCTGTTTACGCAGAGTGACACCTGACCTATTTACCGTGGCGGGAGAACGTTTCGTAATGAGCAATCCACAAGACAACACTGCATCCATTCTGCAGAAAAACAAGAAGGTCCTGATCGCCAGCCTGACAGGCAGCGCCATCGAATGGTTCGATTATTTTCTCTATGGCACCGCCGCCGCGCTGGTGTTCAACAAAATCTTCTTTCCGATGGTCGACCCGGTCATCGGCCTGATCCTCTCCTGGCTCTCCTTCTCGCTGACCTTTTTTATCCGCCCCATCGGCGGCGTCATTTTCGCTCATATCGGCGATCGCATCGGCCGCAAGAAGACGCTGGTGCTGACCCTGTCGCTGATGGGCAGCGCCACGGTGGCGATCGGCCTGCTTCCCACCTATGAGATGGTGGGCCTCTGGGCGCCCGCCCTGCTGATAACCCTGCGCATTATTCAGGGCATGGGTATCGGCGGTGAATGGGGCGGTGCGCTGCTGCTGGCCTACGAATACGCGCCGGAAAAGCGGAAAGGCTTTTTCGGCAGCATTCCCCAGGCCGGCGTGACTATCGGCATGCTGATGGCGACGTTTATCGTCTCGCTGATGACCCTGTTTGACGAGACACAGTTTCTCGCCTGGGGCTGGCGTATACCGTTCCTGCTCAGCTCCGTCCTCGTTTTTCTCGGCCTGTGGATCCGCAAAGATATCGACGAAACGCCCGCCTTTAAGCAGGTGAAAAAATCCGGCCAGGTGGCGAAGGCCCCGCTGCGCGAAACGCTCAAGCACCACTGGCGGGAAGTGCTGATTGCCGCCGGTCTGAAAGTGGTGGAGACCGCCCCATTCTATATCTTCTCCACCTTTGTGGTCAGCTATGCCACCACCACCCTGAGCTACCAGAAGTCGCAGGCGCTGGAATCCGTGACCCTGGGCGCGCTGGTGGCCACCGTGATGATCCCGCTGATGGGGCTGCTGTCAGACAAGGTGGGGCGGCAAAAGATGTATACCCTGAGCGTGGTGCTGCTGGGGCTGTTTATCGTTCCGTGGTTCCTGCTGCTCGACACCGGCACCAACTGGGGCATCATGCTGGCGACGGTCGTTGCCTTCGGCATCCTGTGGGCGCCGGTAACTGCGGTGCTCGGCACCTTGTGCTCTGAGATTTTCAGCGCCAATGTGCGCTATACCGGGATCACCCTCGGCTACCAGCTGGGTGCCGCGCTGGCCGGGGGCACCGCGCCGCTTATCGCCACCGGTCTGCTGGCAAAATATGACGGGGACTGGCGGCCGGTGGCCGTTTATCTGGGCGTAACGGTGGTGATTTCGCTGCTGGCAATTTTCTGCGCCAGCCGGATGAAGTCCGCGCCTGGTGCGGCCCCTTCCCGGGCGGAAAGCGCCTAACCGCCGCCGTCTGGGCAGGTAGCGTGCCGACTATCCCGCCCGGCGGCGCTGCGCTTGCGCGGGCCTACAGGGGGGGATCACGCTGCGGGGGAAACCGCTCATCCCAGGTCCGTAAGCATGTAGGCCCGGTAAGGCAGCAGCCGCCACCGGGCAGAAAAGCCGCTGCGGAGCCGAGTATCCCGCCCGGCAGCGCTGCGCTTGCGCGGGCCTACAGGGGGGGATCATACCGTGAGGGATACCGCTCATCCCAGGTCCGTAAGCATGTAGGCCCGGTAAGGCAGCAGCCGCCACCGGGCAGAAAAGCCGCTGCGGAGCCGGCTATCCCGCCCGGCGGCGCTGCGCTTGCACGGGCCTACAGAGGGAGATCACGCCGCGGGGGAAACCGCACCTTCCAGGTCCGGTAATACAGTAGGCCCGGTAAGGCGTCAGCCGCCACCGGGCAGAAAAGCCGCTGCGGAGCCGAGTATCCCGCCCGGCGGCGCTGCGCCTGCGCGGGCCTACAGGGGGGATCACGCCGCGGGGGAAACCGCTCATCCCAGGTCCGGTAAGACAGTAGGCCCGGTAAGGCGCCAGCCGCTACCGGGCAGAAAAGCCGCTACGGAGCCGACTATCCTGCCCGGCGGCGCTGCGCTTGCGCGGGCCTACAGAGGGAGATCACGCCGCGGGGGAAACCGCACCTTCCAGGTCCGGTAGCATGTAGGCACGGTAAGGCGCCAGCCGCCACCGGGCAGTAAAGCCGCTACGGAGCCGAGTATCCTGCCCGGCGGCGCTGCGCTTGCGCGGGCCTACAGAGGGAGATCACGCCGCGGGGGAAACCGCACCTTCCAGGTCCGGTAATACAGTAGGCCCGGTAAGGCGCCAGCCGTCACCGGGCACAAACAGACGTCCAGTCTTCACCTCCTGCTTAACCGGCCAGGTTGGCCGGCGACTGTCAGGCGCTCTGGTTATCCAGCGTCAGCTGCCCCTCGCGCCGCTGCTTCAGCTTCCAGAAGCCCCACAGCGCGATAAACCACAGCGGAGAAGCCAACAGCGCCAGCAGCGTGTCCGGGTCAAAGATCATGATGAAGATGGCGAAGGCGAAGAACAGCAGGCTCACCCAGCTCATCACCACCCCGGCAGGCATCTTAAAGATCGACCCGGCGTGCAGGTCCGGACGCTGGCGACGATAGACCAGATAGGCCACGAGGATCATCCCCCAGCTGAACACCACCATAATCGCCGCCAGGGTCGAGACGATGGTGAACAAGGTCATCACATTCGGCACCAGGAACAGCAGCAGCGTGCCGATCAGCATGCAGAAGCAGGAGAACAGCAGGCTACGCACCGGGATGCGGGTATTGCGCGACAGGATGCGAAACTGCCAGTGCGCATGCTTCTCCACCGACAGGCCGTACAGCATGCGGGTGCTGGAGAAGACGCCGCTGTTGGCCGAGGACATCGCCGAGGTCAGCGCCACGAAGTTAATCACCGCCGCGGCGGCAGGCAGCCCGGCCTTGGCAAACAGCGTCACGAACGGACTGGTCTCCGCCGATACCCCCGGCCAGGAGGCGACGGCGATAATCACCACCATCGACAGCAGATAGAAGATGATAATCCGCAGCGGCAGAGCATTGATCGCCTTGGGCAAAATGCGCTGCGGATCGCGGGTCTCCGCCGTCATGGTGCCCAGCAGCTCAATGCCGGTAAAGGAGAAGATCGCTATCTGGAAGCCGGCGAAAAAACCGGTGATACCGTGAGGCATAAAAGCCGTCGGGTCGGTAAGATGGCTGAGAGAAGCCGTCACGCCGTCCGGAGAAGTCCAGCCAGTGGCAATCATCCAGCCGCCGGTGCCGATCAGGGCGATAATGGTGATCACCTTGATCAGGGCGAACCAGAACTCCGCCTCGCCAAACATTTTCACCGACAGCAGGTTAAGCAGGAACAGGATCGCCAGCATGCTGAGGGCCGGCATCCATGCCGACAGTTCCGGGAACCAGTACTGCATATAGCTCCCGCAGACCACCACGTCGGCAATGCAGGTCACTACCCAGCTTAGCCAGTAGGTCCAGCCGAGGTAAAAGCTGGCCTGCGGCCCGAGATACTCGCCGACAAAGTCGGCAAACGAGCGGTAGTCATGGCGGGTGAGCAGCAGCTCCCCCATCGCCCGCATCACCATATAGGTAAAGAACCCGACCAGCACATAGATCACCAGAATCGAGGTGCCGGCGACGGCGATGTTGCGCCCCGCCCCCATAAACAGCCCGGTGCCGATGGCGCCCCCGAGGGCAATCATTTGAATGTGGCGGGCGCCGAGCCCGCGTTTAAGCTGTGACGCGCCCTCACCTCCGGCGGCAGGAGACGCCTGATGTTGATGTTCAGTCATGGTGTTTCCTCAGGCTGGTTGTGGGAGGCGAAGAGCCGCGGCGCGCAGCAGCAGCCCGGCGCGCTGACCGGTGGCGACCCCGGCATTGGGAAAGAGGATATAGGGGGCCCGGGCCTGCACCACCCACCGTTTCTCCGCCTGGCGAGCGATTTCGTATCCCGCCGGGAGCGCGGTGAAGTTCTCAACGTTGGCCGCGAGATTAAGCGTAAATTCCCCCTCGCGCTTGATGATGCTCTCCTCGACCAGGAAGTAGTCCACTGGCGCTTTGTCGCGCGGCGGTAGCGGCGCGTCAGAAATCCAGGCCCGGATCGCCGCGTCGGTAGCGGCGAACAGGCTGAGATCGTTGGCGCCGAACGGCATCACTTTCCCCAGCTCCAGGGTGGCGCTTTGCGCGGCGAACTTTTCGCAGGTGAAATGGGTGAAGGTGCCGCCCGCTTCGGTATGCCGCACGATGGCATCCATCCCGCTGGCCTGCAACAGCTGGTAGAAGCCAGGCGAAAAATCCCCGGCGTGGGCCGGGAGCAGCGCAAACTGGCGATACAGCGACCCGCGAATGGCGGTATGCATATCGAGATGGCTACGGTTGACCGGACCCGCCGCATCGGCGGCGCGATAGAAGGCCTGCACCGCTTGCTCCAGCGCAAAAGCCCGCCGCGACTCATTCCCCGGGGTGACCGCCAGATGGCGGCCGCCGAACAGGCGATTCAGGTCGTTGTGCAGATAGCGGCGTGCGGCGCGGATCGCCGGCAGGTTACCAAAGACGATCAGCAGCGCCTGAGTGAGCGGCTGCCGCCCCTGGCTCAGATCGTGGGTCAACTGCAGCAGCAGCTCCGTCGGCGCGGTCTCATTGCCATGCACGCCCGCGGAGAGGATCGTCGCCTGGCGCCACGGCGCCGTCGGCAGCAACTGCAGGATCCCCTCGCCCAGCCAGCGGGCCTCGATGCCCGCCGGGAAGCTCCACTCCTGCAGGCGGCAGTGCAGTAAATCGTTAACCAGGTGCTCCATCTGCCGCTCCTTAACGCTGAAAATCATAGACCGCGCCCAGGCGCAGGATCTGCGTCAGCTCATCCAGCGCCTGATAAACCTCGCGCAGCAGCTGCGGGTCCGCCAGATCGCGGGCGTGCAGCCGGTCGCGATAGTGTTTTTCCACCCATGCCGTCAGCTGCTGATAACGTTCGTCGTTCATCAGACTGTGGGCGTTGACCGCCTGGCGTTCAGCCTCGTTGAGCACTACCCGCAGCCGCAGACAGGCCGGGCCGCCGCCGTTGCGCATGCTTTCCCGCAGGTCAAAGACCGCCACTTCATCGATCGGCGATGCGCTGTCGGCGGCGAGGTCGCTCAGATAGCGCCAGACGTTTTCCCGCTGGCGGCACTCCTCCGGCACCACGATCAGCATCTTGCCGTCAGGTTTACTCAGCAGCTGGCTGTTGAACAGGTAAGAGGCCACCGCGTCATCGAGCGACACCCGCTCGTCAGGCACTTCCACGCTGGTGAACGGGATATCCAGACTGTCGCTTTTAGCCCGTAGCGTCGCCAGCACCGTCGCCTGATCGACAAACGCCTGCTGATGGTGGAACAGCACATGGCGATTGCTGACCGCGATGACGTCGTTGTGAAACACGCCGCGATCGATAGCCTGCGGCGCCTGCTGGGCAAACACCGTGTAGCGCGGATCCAGCTGATGCAGGCGGGCCACCGCCTCGCTGGCCTCGAGGGTCTGCCGCGCCGGATACTTCACCGGGGCGATCCCGCCGCTGGCGCGTCGACCGTAGACAAAAAACTGCACCCCCTGTCGGTCATACTCCCGGCAGAAGCGGTTATGGTTGGCTGCCCCTTCATCGCCGAGGTCGCCATGCTGCGGCAGCGCCGCATGGTGGGCGAAGTAGCGCGGATCGGCGAACGTGGCGCCCAGGATCGCCGAGGTGGTGGGCGCCTCCTGCATACGGTGCAGCTTATTGTTCAGGTTGGCGACGGTGAAATGGACTTTGCCATCGGCGCTGTCCGCCGACGGTGAGACGGTCGCCGCATTGGCGGTCCACATCGACGAGGCGGAGCTGAAGGCGGAGAGCAGCTGCGGCGCCGCGTGGGCCGCCTGCCGGATGACCTGCTCATCGCTGCCCTGGAAACCGACTTCGCGCAGCAGACGTAGATTCGGCCGCGGCTGCGGCGGCAGAATGCCCTGCACGAATCCGCGATCGGCAAGGGCTTTCATTTTATACAGCCCCTGCAGCGCCGCCTTTTTAGGGTTAGAGAGACCATCGCGGTTATTTTGCGAGGCTTCATTGCCGACGGAGAGTCCGGCGTAGTGGTGCGTCGGGCCGACCAGGCCATCAAAGTTTGCTTCAAAACCAGACATATGTCCTCACAGGATCCGTTATCAGAATGGCAGGCCCGGCGATACCGTCGCCGGGAGCGTCAGCGTATCGCTGACCAGAGAGGCCATCGGCCAGGCACAGTAATCAGCGGCGTACCACGCTGCCGCGCGATGGTTGCCGGAGGCGCCCACCCCGCCAAACGGCGCTTTACTCGAGGCGCCGGTCAGCGGCTTGTTCCAGTTGACGATCCCGGCCCGCGCCTCGTCCGCCAGCTGTTCAAACTGCGCCGCATCGCTGGAGATCAGCCCGACGGCCAGGCCATAGCGGGTCTGGTTGGCGAGGCGAATGGCCTCCGGGAAATCGTCATAACGGATAACCGTCAGCAGCGGGCCAAAGTATTCTTCATCCGGCACCTCGATACCGGTGACGTCGACGATCCCCGGCGTCAGCACCGTGGAGTGCGGGTCGGGCTGGCGCATGCGCAGCAGCACCTTGCCGCCGAGCCCCTCCAGTTTTTGCTGCGCCGCCAGCATGTTCTGCGCGGCGTCGAGAGAAATCACTCCGCCCATAAACGGCGCGGGCTGGTCATCCCACTTGCCAGCGCGGATCTGCGCGCTGGCCGCGACCAGCCGCTGCAGCAGCGCATCCCCCTGCTCGCCGCGCGGCACGATCAGCCGGCGCGCGCAGGTGCAGCGCTGCCCGGCGGAGATAAACGCCGACTGGATAATCACATGCAGCGCCGCATCGACATCGGCCACGTCGGCGACGATCAGCGCGTTGTTGCCGCCCATCTCCAGCGCCAGCATCTTCTCCGGCTGGCCGCCGAAATAGCGATGGAAGTGGAAACCCGCCGCCGCGCTGCCGGTGAACAGTACGCCGTCGATATCACGATTTTCCAGTAGCGCCTGGCCAGTGGTTTTTCCGCCCTGCAGCAGATTGATCACCCCGTCAGGGACGCCCGCCTGCTGCCACAGCTGGACGGTCATTTCGGCGGTGGCCGGCGTCAGCTCGCTGGGTTTAAACACGATGGTATTCCCGGCAATCAGTGCCGGAATGATGTGCCCGTTGGGCAGGTGGCCCGGGAAGTTGTAGGGACCAAAGACCGCCATCACGCCATGCGGTTTGTGGCGCAGCTGTGCTTTTCCGTCCGGCAGCGTCGACTCGTGAAAGCCCGTCCGCTGGTGATAGGCCTCGATGGAGATCGCGGCCTTGCCGATCATCGCCTGTACTTCGGTGCGGGTCTCCCACAGCGGCTTGCTGGTCTCGCGGGAAATCAGGGTCGCCAGCGCCTCTTTATGTGTCTCCAGCAGCGCGGCAAAACGCTCCACCACGGCAATACGCTCGGCCAGCGGCCGGTGCGACCAGGGGTAAAACGCCGCGCGCGCCGCGGCGCAGGCCGCCTGGACGTCGTCGGCACCCGCGCTGGCCGCCTGCCACAGCAGCGACTGATCCTCCGGGGCCAGTTTGCTCATCGTTGCCCCACTGCCCGCCTGCCACTGCCCGGCTATAAACTGTGCTTTTACCGCCATGATCTGTTTTCCTCTGGATTCAGGGTTACCGTATAAACGCGGTCGGTTTCACTGACCTGCAGCGCGTCCAGCGCGGCGGCATCCAGTGAGACCTGCTCTTCGTGGGCCACCAGCAGCGCCCGGAAATTGTCGAACTGACCGTTGGCGACGAGCGTCGGCGCCGGCAGGGCGCCCATCAGCTGCTGGGCCGGCAGGCACTGGCTGTCGCGCACGGCGCGGATCTGATCGGTGTTCGCCTCCAGCACCGGTCCGGCATCGAAAATATCCACCGAGCCGCGCCAGCTGAATCCCTCTTTCTCGAGGATCGCCCGCGCCGGGGCGGTATTGGGATGCACCTGACCGATGACCTCGCGGGCCGCTTCCGGCAGCAGTGATATATAGATCGGGTAAGCCGGCATCAGTTCGGCAATAAAGGTTTTCATGCCGGTGCCGGTCAGCCGGTCAGCATCGGCAAACGGGATGTCGAAGAAGTGATGGCCCAGCGCATCCCAGAACGGCGACTGCCCCTGCTCATCGCTGCAGCCGCGCAGTTCGGCAAACAGGTACGGGGAAAACCACTCGCGGAAGGCGGCGATAAATAAAAAGCGCGCCTTGGAGAGCAGCAGACCATTGCGGTTGCGCTGATAGGCCGGGTCGAGAAACAGCGTACACAGTTCGCTGTGCCCGGTGTGGTCATAGCTGAGATTAAGCAGCTCCTGAGGCTTATAGACTCCCAGCGCTTTCGAGGCGCGAACCGTTTTCTGAATGCGAAAATTGTAAAACGGCTCGTCCAGGCCCACCGCGACCTCAATGGCGCTCACCCCCACCACCCGCGCCAGCGCGGTGTCTTCCAGCACAAACAGGAAACCCTGCTGGCCGCGCGGCAGTTCGCCGGCGAAGGTCTCGATACTGCGCCGGATCCGGGCGGCCAGGCGCTCGACGTCATGCGGTAAGGAGGTCATGCCGACCCCCGCCCGCGCGGCAAGGCGGACGATGTCGTCGAGATCGTTTTCCCGTACGGGACGAAATAGCATCACAGGCCGTCCTCCCGGTTAGCGGGTTAAGCGAGCAACGGCGCGATCAAGGCGCACGAAGGCTTCCGCAATATCCGCCAGCGGGATATTGAGCGCCGGCGCGAAGCGCAGCACGTCCGGGCCGGCAATCAGGGCGATCAGCCCCTCTTCCGCCGCCAGGTTGGTCAACGTTTTGGCCTTGCCGCGCAGCGGCCCCGCCAGCTCAGCGCCGATCAGCAGACCGGTGCCCCGCACGGCGCTGAACGCATCGTAACGGGCAGAGATCGCATTCAACTGGTCAACAATCAGCGCATGGCGCTCGCCAACGCCCGCCAGCAGCGGCGCATCGAGATGGGCCAGCACGGCGTTAGCGACGGTCGCCGCCAGCGGGTTGCCGCCGAAGGTGGTGCCATGGGTGCCGGGCTGGAAGACCTGCGCCCAGGCCTCTTTCGCCAGCATCGCGCCGATTGGGAAGCCGCCCCCCAGCCCTTTGGCGCTGGTGAGGATGTCCGGGACGACGTTGTAGTGCTGGTAGGCGTAGAGATGGCCGGTACGGCCCGCCCCGGTCTGCACCTCATCGAATATCAGGGTCGCGTGATGGCGATCGCAGAGGGTGCGCAGCGCCTGGAGGAACGCCGGGTCAGCGGGTATCACGCCGCCTTCGCCGATGATCGGCTCGACGATCACCGCACAGGTGCGCGAAGAGATGGCCGCGGTGACCGCCTCGATGTCGTTATAGGGCAGATGGGTAATGCCCTGCGGCAGCGGAGCATAATCGCTGGAATATTTCGGCTGGCCGCCGACGGAGACGGTGAACAGCGTCCGGCCATGGAAGGCATGGTTGAAGGCGATGATTTCGCTTTTTTCACCACCAAACTTATCGTGAGCGTATTTCCGCGCCAGTTTGAGAGCGGCCTCGTTGGCTTCGGCGCCGGAGTTGCAGAAAAACACCTTATCGGCAAAGGTCGACTGCACGAGGGTTTTCGCCAGCTGCAGCACCGGCTCGTTGGTATAGCCATTGCCGATATGCCACAGTTTCGCCAGTTGATCCTGCAGGGCCTGAGCCAGCGCCGGATGGGCATGGCCTAAGGCATTCACCGCAATGCCGCCCGCCATATCGATATACTCTTTCCCCTGCTGGTCCCAGACGCGGGAACCCGCCGCCCTGACCGGAATAAACGGCGCGGGGGCAAAACAGGGAACCAGGTAAGCGTCAAAATCTTCGCGAGTCATAGTGCCTGACATCATTCATCTCCGGAACGTAAGACGACGGAAAACGCTCCCGCCGCGTTGGACAATCGACATTAACCCTGACCCTCGGCTTATTTTGGACACGAGCGCGCCCGCTGTGATGGCAAAAATATTCACCACAGGAAAAATAAGCCCTATTTATTTTGCGGGTATTTGTTAATTCATGGTTAACGTCATGTTGTTGTGTGGGCTAATGCTGGCCTGTGAACAATAAGATTGTCAATACGGGTGGAAGCAATTTATTCACTTTTTGAAGATCATCAAGATAATGAAAAACATAGAAAAAATATTTTTCTATGCACTTAAGTGAATAAAAAGTGAATTAAAATGCACAGCTTGCAGGTGGTTGGCGTGCGTAGTTATTCACTTAAAAAATAAAAAATCTAACAAAAATTTAAAAATCGGAATTGCCGTCAAATACCGCTTTATAAAATTGGTGATACCATTCATTGCACAGAGTTTACTGCTGTAGCTATTCCACGGTTTTACACGACATAAATAACACTGAGAAACAGGACTCTTATGGAAAAGTTATCTTACGCATCTGAAAGTAGTACATCTCCATGGACCACCTACCTGCGCCAGATCGACCGTGTCGCGCCTTATCTCGGCGATCTTGCCTACTGGGTGGAAACCCTGCGCCATCCGAAGCGTGCGCTGATCGTCGACATTCCTGTGCAAATGGACGACGGCACCATCCGCCACTTCGAGGGCTATCGCGTTCAGCACAATCTGTCGCGTGGACCGGGTAAAGGTGGTGTTCGCTACCATCCGGATGTCGATCTTAACGAAGTCATGGCACTTTCTGCCTGGATGACCATTAAGTGCGCCGCGGTCAATATTCCTTACGGCGGGGCCAAAGGCGGCATTCGCGTCGACCCCTTCTCACTGTCAGAAGGTGAACTGGAGCGTCTGACCCGCCGCTACACCAGCGAAATCGGCATTATTATCGGGCCGCAGAAAGATATTCCGGCGCCGGACGTCGGCACCAACGGTAAAGTGATGGCATGGATGATGGACACCTACTCCATGAACCATGGCACCACCATTACCGGCGTGGTCACCGGCAAACCGATCCACCTCGGCGGCTCCCTCGGCCGTGAAAAGGCCACCGGGCGTGGCGTATTTGTCACCGGCCGGGAAGTGGCTCGTCGCGCCGGTATCGAAATTGAAGGCGCCAAAGTCGCGCTGCAGGGCTTTGGTAACGTCGGTAGCGAAGCAGCCCGCCTGTTCGCCGGCGTCGGCGCCCGCGTGGTGGTCATTCAGGATCATACCGCGACCCTGTATAACGAAGGCGGGATTGATATGGCCGCCCTCACCGCCTGGCAGGCGGAGAAAAAGCAGATTGCCGGTTTCCCTGGCGCCCAGGAGATCGATAAAGACGCCTTCTGGACCACCCCGATGGACATTCTGATCCCGGCGGCACTGGAAGGGCAAATCACCCGCGAGCGCGCGGAGAAGCTGACCTGCAAACTGGTGCTGGAAGGGGCCAACGGCCCAACCTATCCGGAAGCGGACGACGTGCTGGCCGAGCGCGGCGTGATCGTAGTGCCGGACGTTATCTGTAACGCCGGTGGGGTGACCGTCAGCTATTTTGAGTGGGTGCAGGATATGGCCAGCTTCTTCTGGAGCGAAGAAGAGATCAACGCCAAGATGGACCGCATCATGACCGACGCCATTATTCACGTCTGCGATAAAGCCGCCGAGAAAGCGTGTACGCTGCGTACCGCCGCCTATATCGTGGCCTGCGAACGCATCCTGATGGCGCGTAAAGACCGCGGCATCTACCCGGGCTGATCCCCGTCAGGGTGTGAATCAGGGGGTGGCGTAGCGCCGCCCCCTTTTTTTCGCTATCGTGCCGTCAACCGCCGTTAGACCACAGCACCGGCCATCCCCGACGCTGCGACTCCGCCAGCAGCGCCGCGCACGGATTGACCGCGCAGGGGTTGCCAACCAGCGCGAGCAGCGGCAGATCCGAGATATGGTCCCCAAAGGCATAGCACGCCGCCAGCGGCTGGCCCCGTTCCTGCGCGTAGCGTTGAGCATGCAACGCCTTATGTTCGCCAATGGCGGTCCGCCAGAGTTCCCCGGTATAGTGTTCGTCAACCACCACCGGCTCTGAACACAGGGCATGCTCCACCCCCAGCGCCGCCATCGCCGGCCAGAGAATGTCGGTCATCGATCCGGAGACAAACACCACGTCATCCCCGCGCGCCTGATGTTGCCGGAGGATCGCCACCACCTCACGGTGAAAACCGTACCCACCTTCGCGATACAGTGCCTCAGCAACCGCCCGTACCTGGGCGCGCGGCTCATGGCGAAACAGCGAATAGTAGTAGCGATTGATCGCCTCCCGCGGTTGACCCGCTTTGCTAAGCGCCTGGAGCTGGCGGACAATCGCCGCGGCCGTCAAACCGCACTGCAGCGGATATTCCTCGGCATAGCGGTGCAGAAACAGGAACATACTTTTGCCGGTAATCAGCGTTTCATCCACGTCAAAAAAGGCGATGCTCATCCCCGTCCCCCTGCTCAATACTGACCAGATAATGTTGATGGCAGAGCGCCGCCTGCTCACACTCCTTACGAGTAATGTAGTTCAGGTCATAGACGCTGAAGCTAAAGCCGACTTCCGCTTTGCGGGTGCCGGTCTGGTCAAAACCGACCGAACACTCGCAGGTAAAGCGGCCGTGGGCTGAGCTTTTGCACGACACCACATTCAGCACAATGGTCACCGGCAGCGGGAAAACAAAGCTGGAAAAAGCTACCTGCAGCGAGCTCAGCGTGAAGTACTTCTCGTCCATCGCCACGCCCGCCTCCGCCAGCAGAAATTTCTCCGAGGTGGCGATGATGGTTTGCCGCGCCGCCTCGATCAGCACCATCCCCTGGATGTGTTGCCCGGTCTGGTGGTCGCAAAGCAGCTCCGAGGCGTCCTGCAGGATCAGACGCGCGCAATAGCTATCTTCATCGCGTTTTTCCGGCGAGGTGATGAGGATGTTCTCTTTTTTACGTTTATGCACCAGCCGCTGATGATCGCGGTTGTTTTGATAATAGAGATCCTGCAGATTGACGATCTGGCGGATTTTATCCGGATAGTGCTGACGAATAATGCAGACCGTGCGGGAGATGTCGTCGAGCTGCACGCCCTGACCAATGACGATTTTATCGACGCCGGCGAGCTCGCCGCTCCAGACAAAACGCTCAAACTCGTTGACGGTCAGCACGTTCTGATGCCGCCGGGCAAAATCGGTAAATTTCTCACCCACCACAATTAATTTTTCCATGGCGCTTGTCTCCTCAGATCGCTTTCACAATTAACGCAATACCCATCCCGCCGCCGATACACAGCGAGGCCAGGCCGGTCGGTTTATTCTCCCGGCGCAGCGCGTGCAGAAGGCTCACGACAATCCGGGTTCCGGAACTGCCGAGCGGGTGCCCAAGGGCAATCGCGCCGCCGTTGACGTTCAGGCGGGCGGCTATCTCCTCCGCCGTCATCTGATGCTCGCGGGCCAGCCCCTTGACCACCCCCAGCACCTGCGCGGCAAAGGCTTCGTTAATTTCCAGTCGCGCCATATCGCTGAGCTGAAACCGCCCGCGGCGCAGGGCGCACGTCATGGCCGGCAGCGGCCCAAGCCCCATCATCGCCGGGTCGACGCCGCCCTCGCCGAAGGCGACTATCTCAGCCAGCGGCCGCAGGCCGTACTGCGCAACGGCGCGCGCCGAGGCGAGGATCACTGACGCCGCGCCGTCGTTCAGCCCCGAGGCGTTGCCCGCCGTGACGCTCCCGTCGCGACGAAAAGCCGGTTTCAGCGCCGCCAGCTGGTCGGCGCTAAGGTCATGGCGGATCTGCTCATCCTCGCGGACCACGCTGACGCCCCGCTTCCCGCTGACCGTCACCGGCACTATCTCCTCGGCAAAATGGCCGGCGCGGCTGGCGGCGGAGGCTTTTTGATGGCTGTCGAGGGCGTACTGGTCCTGTTCTGCGCGCGAGATCTGCTCATGCGCGGCGATGGCCTCCGCCGTTTCCCCCATCGGAATATGCAACAGCGGATCGGTTAAGCCATCGCTCTGGATCAGATCCTCACTGCTGAACGCGCCAAATTTCACGCCGCCCCTTATCTCTCCCCTCAGCAAAAACGGCGCCTGGCTCATGTTTTCCATCCCGCCAGCGACGACCAGGTCGGCATAACCGCTCTGGATATGGATCGCCCCCTCGGTAATACTTTTCATGCCGCTACCGCAGATCATATTCAGGGTGTAAGCCGGCTTTTGCACCGGTATCCCCGCCCGCAGCGCAACCTGACGCGCCGGCCCCATCCCCTGCCCGGCAGAGAGGACGCTGCCGCAGATCACTTCGTCAATCCACGCCGGGTCAATCCCGGCCTGCTGCAGGTTGTGGCGGACGGTGAGCGCGGCCAGTTCCACCGCAGAGACCGTTTTCAGGGCGCCAAGAAAACGCCCCACCGGCGTACGGCAGGCCGCGACGATATACACTTTATTCATGATTATTCCATTACGTAGAGCGAGGAAAGATACTGCGATGTCCCGGCTTCGCTGCCGGTAAAGCCCACATAGCCATCGGGATTGATCACCGCATAGTCATCGCGGCCAATCTGTAGCGCCTCGAGAAACGCCTCGTCCGCCGGATCAAGGGCGCAGAATATAAACCAGCCGCCAGGTTTCAGGCGGGATAAGGGAGGACAGTCGACGCGCGCGGAAAAGACCACGACCTTACCGCTGGCGAAGGCGTCATAACTGCTGCGAAACGTCGCCTGCGGCGAGGTAAAGACGTACCACGGAACATGGTGGCCCATCAGGCCGTTCGGGTGAGCGCACTGCGGCGCGGCAAAGCCGGCGTACTGCAGCGGCAGCTGGTGGCGATAAAAGTGACGATTGCAAAACTCCGGAAAGTAGACCGCGTCGATATGATTTTTCGGCACCAGACCGGCGATCAGGCCGGTATCGTGATCGGTGGCGTGCAGCACGCCGCTCACCGCGGCGAAGCGCTCGGTGCGATAGGATGCCAGCAGCCGGTCGCTGGCGACGCCATGCAGGTAAAAGGCCAGCTTCCAGGCCAGGTTAATCGCATCCTGAATACCGGTATTCATCCCCTGCCCGCCAATCGGGCTGAACAGATGGAAAGCATCGCCTGCCAGCATGATATTGTGCTGCAGATTGTCATCGGCGATCCGGTTATAGAAGTTGGCGCTGGAGGACCAGGTCAGCGCCTGCGCCGGAGGAACCTCGGGGCAGAAGCGCGCCAGCGCCACGTTGATCTCCTGCAGATCCGGCACCGGACGCGGCGACGGTAATCGACCGGCTCTTTTAATCACGATCCTGACCTGATTGTCCGGCATGGGCAGAAAGATCAGAAAGCCCAGCTCGTCAATATAGTAAGAGGTTCCCGGGAGCGTCGCCGCGCTGGCGAACTGCACGTCCGCCATTACAAAATGCAGCGGGTAATCATGGCCGCTAAAGCCAATCCCGGCCAGCTCCCGGACGGTGCTGGCCGCGCCGTCGGCGCCGATAATATAGTCATAGGTAGCGGAACAGGCCCGGCGGGCATCGTCGAGCAGAGAGACGTGATAGCGCCCTTCCTCCCGCCGCCAGGAGACCAGCTGATGTCCGCGTTTCACCAGTTGACCGGCCTCGGCCAGCGCCGTTTCAAGGATCTTCTCCGTCCGCGGCTGCGGGATACTGACATGGAAGGGATAGCAGGTGGGGAGATGGCGGTTATCAATATGCAGAAACTTGCGGTTTTTATACCAGGCGTAAATTGACTGAACCTGCTTGCCCTGGGCGGTCAGCTCCCCGGCAAGGGCTAAGCCGTGGAAGGCTTTAATCGTCGCCGGACTGACGCTCAGCGCTTTGGACCAGGTGGTGCTGTGTGTATTTTTATCAATAATATCAAAATCAATTCCATACTTATTCAGATAGCAGCCAATGATTAACCCTACCGGGCCGGCGCCAACAATGAGTACTTTTTTCACGATCGAGCCTCTCTGTATGCCCCCAGGGGGGCATACGCGTGTTGCCTGGGTGCAGGGTGAGTTAGGGGTAGATATCGTCGGCCAGACGGCGATCGCCGGCGACATTGCAGATATGCCAGTAGGGATAAGGCTTCTCTTTTTCGCTCACGCTGTTGAGAATCGCCGCCTCCTCGTCGCTCAGCGTCCAGTTCAGTGCCGCCAGGTTATCCTCCAGCTGGGCGAGTTTGGTCGCGCCGATCACCAGCGATGTGATCCCCGGGCGGGTACGCAACCAGTTGAGCGCCACCTGCGCCACGCTGGCGTTGCGCTGACGGGCAATCTCCTGCATCACTTCCAGAGTCTGCCAGGCTTGTTCGCGATTGGCGATCGGCGCCGACTCAAACGGGGTGGCGTTCGCCAGCCGACTGCCCTCAGGAAACGCCTGATTGCGAGGGTATTTACCGGTGAGGAAGCCCCCGGCCAGCGGGCTCCAGACGGTGATGCCGACGTTCTGATCGACGCTGAGCGGGATAATCTCATGCTCCAGTTCTCGCGCGGCGATATTGTAATAGCCCTGATAGACGCAGAATTTTTCCAGTCCGAGGCGCTCTGAGATCCCCAGCGCCTTCGCCAGCTGCCAGGCCGCGTAGTTGGAGACCCCGATGTAGCGAATTTTCCCGGCGCGAATCAACGCATCCAGCGTCCGCAGGGTATCCTCCAGCGCGGTGCGCGGATCGAACCCGTGGAGATGATAGATATCGATATAATCCGTTTTCAGCCGCTGCAGGCTGGCGTCGACGGCATTAATAATATGGTAGCGCGACGCCCCCAGCGCGTTCGGATTGGGGTCGGTCTGCCAGCGTCCTTTGGTGCCGATAATCACCTGCTGGCGTTTCCCCTTCAGCGCGTTACCGAGCAGCTCTTCGCCCTGGCCGTTTTTATAACAGTCCGCGGTATCAAAAAAGTTAATCCCGGCGTCCAGCGCTTTGTACACCAGATCGTATGCCGTATGCTCAGGCACCACGCCGAATTCCGACCAGTTGCGTCCCGGCGCGCCGAGAAAGGCCCCTTTTTCACCAAACGTCATGGCGCCAAAACAGAGCTCTGACACCGACAGCCCGGTGGAACCTAAATACCGATACTTCATGCTTGACTTCCTTTTAAAGGTGACAACGTCACACTAGCGATAATAAATCCGCTGGCGGTCAGGCATGCACCGGCCAGGGGAATATGCGAGAGGGAGACGCCGGCGGTGAGCAACAGCCCACCAAACCAGGCGCCAGCGGCATTGCCGAGGTTAAAGGCGGCGATATTGCACGAGGAGACCATGCTTTTGCCGGTCTCACTGCTGTCCAGCGCCTGCATCTGCAGCGGCGGAATGGTGGAGAACATCGCCGCCCCCAGCAGAAACACCGCCGCGCAGGCGCCGGGTAGCGTCTGAATGGCGAACGGAAAGAGGCACAGGACGACGATAAGCAAGGCCAGGGTCAGCAGCAGCGCCCGGCGGACCCCACCGTCGGTCAGGCGGCCGCCGAGGTGATTCCCGGCGACCATCCCGACGCCAAACAGCACCAGCACCGGTGGAATGAGATGTTCGCTCATCCCGGTGACGGTTTTCAGCATGGGCGCAATGTAGGTAAAGGCGGCGAAGACGCCGGAAAACCCGAGCGCGGTGATCAGCAGGCTGCGCAGCACCGTCGGATGGCGCAGCACCTTCAGCTCGTCGCGGATCCGACTCTGCACCGCCGGTTGGGCCTGACGGCCGGGCACCAGGGCAATGACTGCCAGGGCGGAAAGAATGCCAATCAGCGTGACCATAAAGAAGGTGTAGCGCCAGCCAAGGTATTGCCCTACCCAGGCGCCGAGGGGCACGCCCAGAATATTGGCCAGGGTGGCGCCGAGAAAGACGGCGGAGACCGCCGAAGCCCGTTTATCCACCGGCGCCAGCTCCGCGGCATAGACCGAACTGATGCCGAAGAATGAGGCGTGAGCTAAGGCGGTTATTACCCGGAAAATAATGAGCATGGTCATATTACCGGCAATACCGCAACCTAAATTACCGATGGAAAATAAGATCATCAGAAATAACAACGCCGGTTTTTTGGGGTAGCGGCTTAATAGCGGTGTGAGGAGCGGCGCGCCAATCACCACCCCACAGGCATAAGCGGTAATAGACCAGGCGGCAAGCGTAATGGATATATGAAAATCATGGGCCACATCAAGCAATAATCCCATAATCACAAATTCGGTGGTACCAATACCAAATGAGCCCACGGAAAGCGCATAAACTGCCGCAGGCAATCCCGCCGAACGGGAAACAGCAATAGTCATAAGTAACCTCATCTCCCGCCAGGACGGCGGGAGAATAGTATTCAGGGAGTTATTTTTCGATTAAGTTAAAGTCGCCCTGGTTATAGCGTAAGCCAGTGACGTTATCGGGAGTGAAAATATCTTCGATGGTGAGAATATCCTCAGGAGAGAGGGTAATATTGGCGGCTCCGGCATTATCACGCAGATGGGCAATTTTTCTCGCCCCCGGGATAGGCACGATATCCTCGCCTTTGCTCATGACCCAGGCAAGGGCAATCTGCGCAAGGGTCGCGTCATAGCGCGTGGCCACCTGCTGCAGGCGCTCAAGCAGCAGCTGGTTTTTGCGCATGGTCTCGGCCTGGAAGCGCGGCAGATTGCGGCGGAAATCATCCTCAGCGAAGACGCCAGGATCGGTGATTTTTCCCGTCAGGAAGCCGCGCCCCAGCGGGCTGTATGGGACAAAGCCCACCCCCAGCTCGCGGCAGGCGTTGAGAATACCGGCCTCCGGCTCGCGGGTCCACAGCGAGTATTCCGTCTGCACGGCGGTAATCGGATGCACCTTGCAGGCCCGGCGCAGCGTCTGGGCTGAGACTTCCGACAGTCCGATATGGCGAATTTTCCCCTCTTTAACCAGGTCGGCCATGGTGCCCACCACGTCTTCCACCGGCACCGCCGGATCGACGCGGTGCTGATAGAGCAGATCGATGGTCTCGATATTCAGCCGCTTCAGCGACCCTTCCACTGACTCGCGAATATGTTCCGGACGACTGTCGACGCCGGCCATCCGCTCCAGTCCCTGGCCGGTCGGCAAAATACGAAAACCAAACTTGGTGGCAATCTGCACCTTATCGCGGATACCTTTTATCGCTTTCCCGACAAGAACTTCATTATCGAAAGGACCATACACTTCGGCAGAATCCAGGAAGGTCACGCCCATGTCCACCGCGGCATGAATCGTATTAATCGCCTGCGACTCCTCGGCGCCGCCGTAGGCGAAACTCATTCCCATACACCCGAGACCCAATGCGGAAACCTGGAACTTCTCTTTTCCGAGATAACGTGTTTTCACCTTATTTTCCTTACGTGCTGAATGTTATTAAATATATACTTCCCTTTTACATTGATAACAATTAATCTATTCCGAACGCGGTGTTAGCTGGAAATTAACAATGAAAACCTTGCCGGATTTGCAACAAATTGAAATATTAATACTCATAGTGAAACATGGCAGTTTTCGCCAGGCCGCCAGGGCATTAAATCTTTCACCACCGGCCCTCACCAGCGCTATTAATCATCTGGAAGAAAAGTTAGGCGTACGCCTGCTGAATCGCTCGACGCGCAGTTTGTCATTAACTACCGTGGGTGAGGAATTTCTTAATAATATGACGCCGGTGGTCAATGATTATCGCCGGGTGGTTGACAGCCTGAATTATCATCGCCTGACGCCGGAAGGCGTGGTGAAAGTCAATTTACCGCGTATTGTTCTTGACCTGTTTTTTCAACACTATTTTATTGCCTTTAAAACCGCCTATCCCGATGTAACGCTCGAACTGTATACCACCGATCGGAAAGTCAATATTATTGAGTCCGGTTTTGACGCCGGTATTCGCTATTCGCAGGATGTGCCCAAAGATATGATTGCCATCCCCTTTGGCGAGAAGCTGTCGCTGATCCCGGTGGCCAGCCCGGCCTATATCCGCGAGGCCGGCGAGCCCGACACCCCGCAGTCGCTGGTCAATTTCCGCTGCATCAACCGCTGTTTTCCCAGCGGTGAAAAGTACCGTTGGGAGTTTATTAGCCCCAGCGGTGAGCCCAGTGAAGTTTCGGTCAGAGGCGATCTGGTCGTTGATTCCGATACGGCGATGATCCAGGCGGCGGAGAGCGGATTAGGCATCGCCTTTGTCTATCAGTCGCTGGTGACGCAGCAGTTGAGCGCGGGCAGCCTGGTCCGTTTGTTACCCGACTACCACTATCCTGCCGACCATTTCTGCGTCTACTACCCGAGCCGGAAACATATTCCGGTGCCGCTGCGGGCCTTTATCACCTGGGTCATGGCGCAGAATAAGAGCATCCTCAGTGAGTAGAGGGTTCGCGGGTTAACCCATCGCTATTAGCCACAATAAACGCACATACCGTTAACCAATTTTTTTCCTTCGCCTTGAATTATGGCGGTCGCCCGACATAAACTCGTTAGAGCTCTAACGATATTGACAGACGACCTATGGACAATCGACAGCTTAACTTCTCCCATCTTTTATACCTCACCGCCCATCACTGGCGGCTGGCGGTCAACCGTCGGCTAAAGGACCTTGGCCTGAGCCAGGCCAGTTGGGTGGCGGTCGCGGCCATTGCCCGCCAGCCACAGCCGCTGTCGCAAAGCGAACTGGCGCAGGAGCTGGGGGTAGAGAGTCCGACCATTGTGCCGCTGATCAACAGGCTGGTCGCCCTCGGCCTGGTGGAGCGTGTCACGACCGCCAGCGATAAACGTAAGCGGCTGCTGGTCGCCACCGAGCAGGGAATGGCGCTGTATGAGCAGGTCAAAACGGTGGCGGACGATCTGCGCGAAGAGATCCTGACGGCGATTACCCCGCAGGAGCGGGAGCAAACTCAGCGGGTGCTGGAAAAACTGCTGCGCGAAGTGGAGAAGAAATAATGCCCCGTCGCCAGGATAACCCCTATGCCCCGCATGACTGGGCGCCGCATGAAAAACCAGCCCTGCTTGGCTCGCCCTCGACGCCGCTGCACAGTCCGCAGAAACGTCTCGCCTATGGCGTGGTCGGCCTGCTGGTGTGCCTCACCGGCGCGCTGGGCAACGCGGTGGTCACCGCCAACCTGCAGCTGCTGCAGGGCACCTTCGCCGCCTGGTCGACCGAGATCGCCTGGCTGCCGGCGGTGTACGTCATGACCAACGTCTCCATCAACCTGCTGCTGGTGAAATTTCGCCAGCAGTTTGGGCTGCGTGCCTTTACCGAAGGCTTTCTGGTGCTCTATGTGCTGGTCACCTTTTTCCACCTGTTCGTCAACGATCTCAGCTCGGCGATGATGGTCCGCGCCGCCCACGGCATGGTGGCCGCAGCGCTCAGCTCGCTGGGGATCTACTACCAGGTGCAGGCCTGGCCCGCACGCCACCGCCTGAAAGGGCTAACCATCGGCATCACCGGCTCGTCGCTGGCCATTCCGCTGGCGCGTCTCTTTTCCACCGAACTGCTGCAGATCGATGAATGGCGCGGCCTTTACTTCTTTGAACTGGGGCTGGCGCTGGTGTCGCTGGCCTGCGTCATCGCGCTGAAACTGCCGCCGAGCGATCGTAAAAAGGTGTTCGAGAAGAAGGATTTTATCACCTTCTTTCTGCTGGCGCCCGGCATGGCGCTGGTGTGCGCCGTGCTGTCGCTGGGGCGGCTCGAGTGGTGGTTTGAAGCGCCGTGGATCGGCTGGTCGCTGGCGGCAGCGGTGGTGCTGATCGTCGCCGCTATCGCCTTTGAGCATAACCGCAGCAATCCCCTGCTCAATACCAAGTGGCTCTCCAGCGGCAGCATCGTACGCCTCGGCCTGATTATGCTGCTGATCCGCATCGTGCTGGCGGAGCAAAACACCGGGGTCATCGGCTGGTTGCAGTACGTTGGTCTGCAAAACGAACAGATGACTAACCTCGCATGGTCAATTTTCGCCGGCATTCTGTGCGGGATCATCGCCAGTTGTCTGACGCTCAACCCGCAGAAGCTCTACTGGCCGACCGCCACCGCCCTGGCGCTGATCATGGTAGCCTCGCTGCTCGACAGCCAGTCTAACGCCCTCACCCGTCCGGAACAATTAATGTTCAGCCAGTTTTTACTCGGCTTCGGCAGCGCCTTCTTTCTGGCCCCGGCGATGCTCGCCGGCATTGGCGGCGTGTTTGCCGATCCGCGCAACCTGGTCAGCTTCTCGGTGCTATTCGGCATGAGCCAGAACATCGGCGGTCTGCTGGGGTCGGCGATCCTCGGCACCTTCCAGACCTGGCGGGAAAAATTTCACTCCAGCCAGCTGGCGGACCAGATCACCACCCTGAACCCGCTGATCGTCGAGCGGCTGCAGCAGTATAGCCAGATGTATCAGAGCCAGATCGGCGACAGCACCCTGCTTAACGTTCAGGCCACCACCCTGCTGCAAAACGCCGCGACGCTGCAGGCCAATATTCTCGCCTGGAATGACACCTATCTGCTGACGGCGGCCATCTCCGCCGGCACATTAGTGTGGGTTTTCTGGCGCTTAATTCGCTTACGACTGACCGCCCGTATCGCCTTAAAACGCGCCACCGGCAGCAAATAATTATCATCATTTCATCTCTGGAGTCGTTATGAGTCAGCAGGATGCGGCCAAACAACAGGCCAACACCCGGAACAACATTCGCGTGGTCTCCATTTTTACCGCCGCAGCGATAGGCCTCGTCGGCGTATTAGTGATCCTCTACGCCTGGCAACTGCCGCCGTTCACCCGGCATAGCCAGTTTACCGATAACGCCTATGTACGCGGGCAGACCACCTTTATCAGCCCGCAGGTCAACGGCTACATCACCGCCGTCAACGTCAAAGATTTCGCGATTGTCCAGCCGGGCGAGGTGCTGTTCCAGATAGACGATCGCATCTATAAGCAGCGGGTGCATCAGGCCCAGGCTACCCTGGCGATGAAGGAGGCCGCGCTGCGCAACAATCTGCAGCAGCGCAAAAGCGCCGAGGCGACGATCGCCAAAAATGAAGCCGCGCTGCAAAACGCCCGCGCGCAGAATCTGAAAATCCAGGCCGATTTAAAACGGGTACAGGAGCTGACTGCCGATGGTTCGCTGTCGATCCGCGAGCGTGATTCGGCGCGCGCCAGCGCGGCGCAAGGGGCTGCGGATATTGAACAGGCGAAAGCGGCGCTGGAGATGTCGCGCCAGGACCGTGAATCGACCATCGTCAATCGCGATTCGCTGGAAGCCGACGTGGCCAGCGCCAAAGCCGCCCTCGAGCTGGCGCAGATCGACCTGCAGAATACGCAGATCATCGCCCCCACCGGCGGCCAGCTGGGGCAGATCTCGGTACGTCTTGGCGCCTACGTCAGCGCCGGAACCCATCTGACCTCGCTGGTCCCGCCCCAGCACTGGGTGATCGCCAACCTGAAAGAGACCCAGCTTGCCGAGGTGCGTATCGGCCAGCCGGTCACCTTCACCGTCGACGCGCTCAACGGTGAGCGTTTCCATGGCAAGGTGCAGAGCATCTCCCCGGCGACCGGGGTGGAATTCAGCGCCATCTCACCGGACAACGCCACCGGCAACTTCGTCAAGATCGCCCAGCGGATCCCGGTGCGCATTACGGTCAACGACGGGCAGAAGTACAGCGAACACCTGCGTCCCGGTATGTCGGTGCAGGTGACCATTGATACCCGCGCGGAGAAACAGCCATGATCCGCCCGATCACCCTTGCCGTCATCCTCGCGCTGGTCGGCTGTCAATCCGCCGACGTGCAGCGCGCGCAGCCGACCCTGACCATCCCTGCCGCCTGGCGGGCCGACGTTGGCCCGGCCAGCCCGGTGGAAGGCGTCTGGTGGCGCAATTTTCATGACAGCACGCTCAACCAGTATGTCGACCGGGCGCTGCGCTATAACAGCGATGTGCTGATCGCCCGGGAGCGGGTGAATGAGTATCAGGCGCGGGCCTATGCCGCCGACAGCAGCCTTTTCCCCTCGCTGGACGCCAGCCTGAGCGGTACCCGCGCCCGCGCGCAGTCCGCCGCCACCGGCCTGCCAATCCATAGCACGCTGTACAAAGGCGGCCTGACCGCCAGCTATGATGTTGATATCTGGGGCGCCAACCGCAGCGCGGCCAGCGCCGCCGGAGCCAGCCTCGAGGCGCAAAAAGCCGCTGCAGCCGCGGCCAATCTAAGCGTCGCCAGCTCGGTGGCCGTCGGCTACGTGACCCTGTTGTCGCTGGATGAGCAGCTGCGGGTTACCCAACAGACGCTGAAATCACGGGAAGACGCGTGGCGCCTGGCGAAGCGTCAGTTTGAAACCGGGTATACTTCACGCCTTGAGCTGATGCAGGCAGATTCGGAGCTGCGCTCAACGCGGGCGCAGATCCCGCCGCTACAGCACCAGATTGCGCAGCAGGAAAATGCGCTCAGCGTGCTGCTGGGTGATAACCCCGGCGCGGTAAAACGCGGCGAGTTCGCCCAGCTCACTCCGCTGCGTCTGCCGTCGCAACTGCCGTCCACCTTACTCAACCGCCGCCCGGATATCGTACAGGCTCAGCGTCAGCTGGTGGCCGCCGATGCCACCCTGGCCTCGTCGCAGGCGCAGTTGCTGCCGTCTATCAACCTCACCGCCACCGGCAGCCTGCAGGATCGTACACTGCCGGACCTGCTGGACAACCCGCTGCGGCTGTGGAGCGTCGGCGGCAGTATTCTGGCGCCGCTGCTTAACCGCCAGGCGTTAAATGCCCAGGTGGATGTCTCCATGGCCCAGCGCAACCAGGCGCTCTATAGCTACGAGAAAACGGTGCGCGGCGCGTTCAAAGAGGTGAATGACAGCCTTGACGCCATTAGCCGCTACGGCGAACAGCTGGCCGAACTGCAGGGGCAGGTGGCGGTGGCGGAGGAAACATTGCGCATTGCGCAGAATCGCTACCGTAACGGCTACTCTTCGTATCTGGATGTGCTCGATGCCCAGCGAACGCTGTTCTCCACCCAGCTTAGCGTAGTGCAGGTGAAGAACAACCTGCTGCTGGCGCAGATCGATCTTTACCGGGCGCTGGGAGGCGGCTGGATGAACGCGTGAATCCCCTGTGCGCGCCGGTCCACAACCGTGGAGAGCGCAGAAACCCATTTTCAGGCCGGTGTAGCGCAGCGCTACCCGGCAACAACCACCAGGGAGTCAATCTATGCAACAACAGTGGTCTGCCGTCGATAATTTCATGATTTCTTCGCTTATTCCTGAAGATGACATACTGAGTCAGGTACTGGAAAACAACAAACGCGCCGGGCTACCTGAACATGATGTTGCGGCCAATCAGGGGCAATTTCTGGCGCTGCTGGTGCGTATAACACAGGCGCGGCGGATCCTGGAAATTGGCACACTCGGCGCCTATAGCGCTATCTGGATGGCGCGTGCGCTGCCCGCCGACGGAAAGCTGATTACCCTCGAGGCCGATCCTGGCCATGCCGGGGTGGCGCGCCAGAATATCCGCCTTGCGGGGCTAAACGAGCGCATTGAACTCATTGAAGGACCGGCGCTGAACACGCTGGAAAATTTCGCGAATGTGCAGCCGTTCGACCTGATCTTTATTGATGCCGATAAACCTAATAATCCTCGCTATCTGGAGTGGGCGCTGCACTATTCGCACCCCGGGACGCTGATCGTGGGCGATAACGTGGTGCGCGATGGCGAAGTGATTAACGGACAAAGCGATGATGCGCGCGTGCAGGGCGTGCGTCGGTTTATCGAAATGATCGGGGATAACCCGCGGCTCACTGCCACCGCGCTGCAGACGGTGGGCATCAAGGGATGGGATGGGTTTACGCTGGCGCTGGTGAATGGGTAAGATCCGGGCGGCCTGATGCCCTCATCCCGGCCCTCTCCCCCAGGGAGAGGGCCGGGACCCGTCACCAGCGGCATTCGTCCGCTGACGATCATTGGGGATAATACGTATACTGATAGTGCAGAGACGCTTCGCTTTTTCCGCCGTATCCTTCATGCTCGCCATATTCCCCGGTACAGTTCCCCTCGGGGTCCCAGCCTAAACAGCGCGACTGGTGTTTTGTACTATACGTGGTGGTTCTTACCTCGGATAACCACCGCCCTTTTTCATCCCAACGCAGCGTCGTGGTCGCATCCGAGTCGGCAATGCGGCTTAAATGCCCTTCCGCGTAGCGATAATTGACAGCAAGCATGGCCATCATGCCGCCATTGACCGTTTTACGCGCCAGCCGGTGGCGGTCGTCATAGTGATAGGTGGTCGTGCTCATGGCTTTGGGCGGTTGCTGCGACACGAGTAGATTCTCTGAACGTACAATGCGCCCGAGATTATCGGTGTAGAACTGCTCACGCATGACCATTTTTCTGATATTTCCCGTCGCGCTCCGGGTCTGTCGGATATATTCCCGCATCCATCCTTTATCATTTCGCCAGTGAACATTATCTCTGACTATCGTGGAGTCATTCGCGGTATTAAAAGTTTTTGCTCGCTCGTAACTTTCCAGCCGGCGGCACCGGGCAAAACGCAGCGTGCCTGCGTCGTTATTTTGGCTACCGTCAATTTTTACGCTCTGCACCTCACCATTGAGCGGCGGAAGATAGGTCAAAATAAAAAAATTGGCATCGTTGATCGCCCGCTGTGTTTCATCACAGGAAAAAGCGTCAACGAAAGGCTTACACGCCGTAATAACAAGAATGGCCGACACCAGCATAAATAGTCTGTACATAGCCATCATCGTAAAAATAGACTCCGTGTCCTGTTTATCCGGCAAAGCGAGGCTAAACATACGCCAATAAAGCAGGTTCCCCAAGCCACCGGGTTGATTTTCAGAATCCGTTAATTTTACGTCCGGGAGAACCGGTATGGGCCACATCCGGGGCGGGAAGATTATCGGGTGCGGCGTACTGATGAGTATCAGCCTCAGGATATGCCCCCGCCCGGCAAGCACAGCGCCACCGGGCGGGGGGAAGGAAGGGATTACGGCGTGATCTGTTCCATCGCCTGCAGGACGCGTTTGTCCGAGATGGGATACGGGGTGCCCAGCTGCTGGGCGAAGAAGCTCACCCGCAGTTCCTCGATCATCCAGCGGATCTCCCGGACATCGTCGTCCTCACGGCGGTTCGGCGGCAGCTTATTCAGCCACTGCTGCCACGCCTGCTGCACGCTCTCAATTTTCAGCATCTGCGCGCGATCGCGGTGCGGATCGATAGCCATCTTCTCGAGACGCTTTTCAATCGCCTGCAGATAACGCAGCGTATCGCCAAGACGGCGGAAACCGTTGCCGGTGACAAAACCGCGATACACCAGACCCGCCATCTGCGCTTTGATATCCGACAGCCCCAGCGCCATGGTCATATCCACGCGGCCTTTCAGCCGTTTGTTGATATTGAACACCGCGGTGAGGATCTGCTCGACCTGTTTAGCGATCTCCACCACCGTGTCGTTGAGCTCGGCTCGCACTTTATCGTGCAATTGACTGAAGCCCTCTTCCGTCCACACCGGACCACCCGCCTCGTCGATAAGCTTATCAACGCCGCAGGAGATGCAATCGTCAATCAGATCCAGCACTTTACCGTACGGGTTAAAATAGAGCCCAAGCTTGGCTTTGTTCGGCAGTTTTTCGTGCAGATACTTAATTGGCGACGGGATGTTGAGCAGCAGCAGGCGGCGCAGACCACGCCACATGGCCTGCTGCTGTTCCTGTGGATTATCAAACAGCTTGATAGCCACGCTGTCGCGCTCGTCCACCAGCGCCGGCCAGGCTTTCACCTTATAGTTGCCGCGTTTCTGTTCGTAACTTTCCGCCAGCGTACCAAAGCTCCAGATATGCAGCCCGCTCTGCTCGATGCCGTCATCGGCCACCGCCGACAGCGTCTCCTGAACTTTGCCCTTCAGCGCGTCTTTCAACGCCTGCAGCGAGCGCCCTTCCTGAAGCTTCTTGTTTTTGTCATCCACCACCCGGAAGGTGATTTTGAGGTGATCGGGCACCTGATCCCACTGCCAGGCCTCGCGGTCGATGGTCACGCCGGTCATCTTACGCAACTCACGCTCCAGCGAATCAAGCAGCGGCAGCTCAAGCGGCGTCGCCCTGCCGAGAAACGCTTCCGCATAGTTAGGGGCCGGGACGAAATTGCGCCGCACCGGCTTCGGCAGCGATTTTATCAGCGCGATAATCAGCTCGCGACGCAGGCCGGGGATCTGCCACTCAAATCCGGCCTCCTCCACCTGGTTCAGCAGCGGCAGCGGAATATGCACCGTCACGCCATCGGCATCGGCGCCCGGTTCAAACTGGTAGCTAAGCCGCAGCTTGAGGTTGCCCTGATGCCAGAAGTTCGGGTAGTCCAGCTTGCTGACCTGCTCCGCCCCCTCTTTAATCAGCATGCTCTTTTCAAAATTGAGCAAGTCTGGCGTTTCGCGGCTGGCCTGCTTCCACCAGGCATCAAAATGACGGGCGGAGATGACGTCGTGGCTAATGCGCTGGTCGTAGAACTCGAACAGGGTTTCGTCATCCACCAGGATGTCGCGGCGGCGCGATTTATGCTCCAGCTCTTCGATTTCCGCCCGCAGCTTCAGGTTTTCCCGGAAGAAGGCATGCCGCGTCTGCCAGTCGCCCTCCACCAGCGCGTGGCGGATAAACAGTTCGCGGCACAGCGCCGGGTCGATCTGGCTGTAGTTGACCTTGCGTGCGCCAACGATCGGCAGGCCGTAGACGGTGACCTTCTCCGTCGCCATCACCGCGCCCTGCGCCCGCTCCCAGTGCGGTTCGCTGTATGAGCGCTTGATCAGGTGCTGCGCGACCGGCTCAACCCACTCCGGCTCAATGCGGGCGGCGATGCGCCCCCACAGCCGGCTGGTTTCCACCAGTTCCGCCACCATCGTCCATTTTGGCGGCTTTTTAAACAAACCGGAACCCGGGAAGATGGAGAAGCGGGCGTTGCGCGCGCCGGTAAACTCCTGCTTATCGGCATCCTTCATGCCGATGTGCGACAGCAAACCGGTCAGCAACGCGGTATGGATCTCGCGATATTCCGCCGGCTCGCTGTTGATCGGCAGGCCGAGCTCTTTCACCACCTGGCGCAACTGGGTGTAGATGTCCTGCCACTCGCGCACGCGCAGATAGTTAAGAAAATCGACCCGGCACTGGCGGCGGAACTGATTCGACGACAGCGCCTTCTGCTGCTCGCCAAGGTAGTTCCACAGATTGACGAAGGCGAGGAAATCGGACTCTTTATCGTGGAAGCGGCGGTGCTTCTCATCGGAGGCCTGCTGTTTGTCCATCGGCCGCTCGCGCGGGTCCTGAATCGACAGCGCGGAGGTGATGATCATCGCTTCCCGCACGCAGCCGTGCTTCTGCGCCTCCAGCACCATGCGCGCCAGACGGGGATCCACCGGCAGTTGGCTGAGCTGGCGGCCCATCGGCGTCAGCTTATAGGCGGTGGCCTGCTCATCGGTGGTGATGGCGCCCAGTTCTTCCAGCAGGCGCACGCCGTCCTGGATATTGCGCTTATCCGGCGCTTCGACAAACGGGAAGGCGGCGATATCGCCTAAGCCCAGGGCGGTCATCTGCAGGATGACCGACGCCAGGTTGGTACGCAGAATTTCCGGGTCAGTAAACTCCGGGCGCGACAGGAAATCGTCTTCCGAATAAAGACGAATACAGATCCCTTCCGAAACGCGGCCGCAGCGGCCCTTACGCTGGTTGGCGGACGCCTGGGAAACCGGCTCGATCGGCAGGCGCTGCACCTTGGTACGGTAGCTGTAACGGCTGATACGCGCAGTACCGGGATCGATAACGTATTTAATGCCCGGCACGGTCAGCGAAGTTTCCGCCACGTTGGTCGCCAGCACGATGCGTCGTCCGCTGTGCGGCTGGAAGACGCGGTTCTGCTCGCTGTTGGACAGGCGGGCATACAGCGGCAGCACTTCAGTATGGCGCAGATCCAGCTTATTCAGTGCATCAGCGGTATCGCGAATTTCCCGCTCACCGCTCATAAAGATCAGAATATCGCCGGGCCCTTCGCGCCCCAGTTCGTCAACCGCATCAAAAATCGCCTGTAATTGATCGCGCTCGGTGTCGTCCGCCTCTTCCACTATCGGCCGGTAGCGGACTTCCACCGGGTAAGTCCGCCCGGAGACTTCGATAATGGGCGCATGATTGAAATGCTTTGAGAAACGTTCCGGGTCGATGGTCGCCGAGGTAATGATGATTTTCAGGTCCGGGCGGCGCGGCAGGAGCTCTTTCAGATAGCCGAGCAGAAAATCAATGTTCAGACTGCGCTCGTGCGCTTCATCGATAATGATGGTGTCGTACTGCATCAGCAGGCGATCCTGCTGGATCTCCGCCAGCAGAATACCGTCGGTCATCAGCTTGACCATGGTGTTGTCGCTGACGTGATCGCTAAAGCGGACTTTATAGCCGATGCAACCGCCCGGCTCCGTTTGCAGCTCCTCGGCGATACGGTTGGCGACGGTTCGCGCGGCCAGACGACGCGGCTGGGTATGGCCGATCAGCCCTTTCAGCCCGCGGCCCAGCTCCATGCAGATTTTTGGCAGCTGGGTGGTTTTACCCGAACCGGTCTCTCCGGCGACGATCACCACCTGGTGATCGCGCACCGCCTCGAGAATCTCTTGTTTTTTCTGGCTAACCGGCAGGTTTTCCGGATAGGTGATGGCCGGACGCGCCGCTTCGCGCAGCAGGACTTTACCGGCTGCCTGGCTTATCTCCTGCGCCATCTCCTGGAGGATGGCCTGTTGCGATTCAGGATTTTTAACCTTCTTCACGCCGTGCAGACGGCGGGCGAAGCGCGTTTTATCGCGCAGCATCAGGCCGTCGAGCTGTTGATAAAGCTGGGGGAAGGTGATTTTTTGTTGTTCTGTCATAGCGTTATCGGGCAGAGCTCTGCCGGGAAAATCTCTTTTGAAGTATTGCCTTAGAGTACCACATCTGAGGCATCCGTGCCTTGTTCAAAAAATCTGAACATAGGATTCGATATATTGCGCTATCTCTGTGGCGCGATTGTGAATACAGTGTCAACAAGCACCAGGGCATTGACCCGTCAATCACATTAAAAAAGGAAACACCCATGAGCAAAGTATTAGTTCTGAAATCCAGTATTCTGGCAGGGTACTCACAATCTGGTCAGCTTTCCGACTATTTTGTTGAACAATGGCAGGAAAAACACCCGGGCGACGAGATCACCGTGCGTGACCTGGCCGCTAATCCGATCCCGGTTCTGGATGGTGAACTGGTTGGTGCCCTGCGTCCGAGCGACGCGCCGCTGACTCCGCGTCAGCAGGAAGCGCTGGCCCTTTCCGACGAGCTGATCGCCGAACTGAAAGGCAATGATGTGATTGTTATCGCTGCGCCAATGTACAACTTCAACATCCCGACGCAGCTGAAAAACTATTTTGACCTGGTGGCTCGCGCCGGCGTCACCTTCCGCTACACCGAGAAAGGGCCGGAAGGTCTGGTGACCGGTAAACGTGCGGTCGTCGTGACCAGCCGCGGCGGTATCCATAAAGATACCCCGACCGACCTGGTCACCCCGTACCTGTCCACCTTCCTCGGCTTCATCGGCATCACCGACGTGAACTTCGTGTTCGCCGAAGGTATCGCTTACGGCCCGGAAGTGGCGGCCAAAGCGCAGTCCGACGCGAAAGCGGCCATCGACAGCGTGGTTGCAGCCTAAGATTTCCACTCCCGCCGCCCGGCGGGAGTGTTTTTTCCCCTCGCCCATCCCCCTTTTACGAGCCGCCTCGTAAATTCACACATCATTCCAACGCCTTAAGCCACCAGCCTGTACCATGGCTGTCGCCGCGCGAATCTGGCTCACTCCCGGTCGCTGACGGCAACCGTTGTCATGGTCAAAAACAGGAGTGCGTACTATGTACACTCGATGGTGTACATGGTACCTTAGCAAGGAGCGTTTTCGTGTGTCATGCCATTGAATTTATCGAAACGTCGCTATTTACCCGCCAGATAAAACAGCTGGCCAGCGATGAAGATCTGAGGGCACTGCAGAGGCAACTCATAGGCAATCCGGATTTCGGCGATCTTATCCAGGATACCGGCGGGTTACGGAAAATAAGAATGGCGACAGGCTCACAGGGAAAAAGCGGCGGCGTGCGGGTGATTTATTTTCTGGCAACCCGCGAGATTATCTATCTCGTCTTAGCCTACCCGAAGCACACCAAAGAGAGCCTGAGCGCAGCGGAAAAAAACGAACTCAGGAAACTGACCCGGCGACTAAAAAATGAGGTTTGAAATGGGTTACTTCGACGAGCTTAAAGCGTCCCTGGAAGAGGCTGTTGAGATCAAAGACGGCAACAAGGCCCCAGCCCGAGCGACGCGCTATGAAGTTGCTGATGTGAAAGCCATCCGCACGCAGCTTAATGTTTCGCAGGCGGAAATGGCAAAAGCGCTGGGTACCAGCGTGGATACTATCAAAAGCTGGGAGTCCAGGCGGCGCAACCCGACAGGCCTGGCAGCAAAAGTACTGGCGGTTATCCAGGCCAACCCGGCGTTCTTTCGTGAACTGGCTGAGCACTAATCCACTGAGCCCCTCCGGGTTGCCCTGGAAAGTTAGCGCTGCGTTTTTGGCCGCAGGTTTTCATCAAACTCCAGTCGCTTACGCCCTGCTTCCACTTCCCGTAATGGCTCCACCTGATGCAGCGTCTGCTTACAGCGCTCCACCAGCACCTGGTATTCACGGGTACCCTGTTTTTTCCACGCCAGCTCCTGTTCGCTCAGGGTGCGAATCGCTTTTGCCGGGCTGCCGATAATCAGATGGTTGGCGGGCATCTCGGCGTTGGCTTTGACAAAGGCCGAAGCGCCGACAATGCTGTTTTCGCCAATGACCGCCCCGTCGATAATCACCGCGCTCATGCCCACCAGCGCGTTGCGGCCAATCACGCAGCCGTGCAGAATAGCGCCGTGACCGATGTGGCCATCCTCTTCCACCACCGTATCCTGGCCGGGGAAACCGTGCATGACGCAGTTGTCCTGAATATTGGCGCCGTCTTTGACCACGATGCGACCAAAATCGCCTCGCAGACTGGCGTTGGGTCCAACATAGACCCCTTTGCCGAGGATCACGTCGCCAATCAGCACGGCGGTTGGGTGGACGTAGCTCTCCTCCGGCACCACTGGCGTCAGCCCATCAATCTGATAAATCGGCATGCAACCTCCTTATGCGCCCGGCAAACCGCCAAAGCGCTGATAATAGAGCGGGCCCGGCGCCGGAAGCTCGCCCACCGAGCTTTCCCCTTTCTCGCTGACGAACGCCAGCGCGCCGGGATTCACGCGTTGATAAATATTGATACACAGCTGGCGGGCGGTTTGCCCCGCCCAGTGCGCCGGCAGCAGCTCCTCCGGCAGCAGCGGATCTTTGAGCACCACCCGGCGATAAAAATGGATCAGCAGCAGCTGGATCTGGAAACAGCGCTCAGGCGTCAGCTCGGCCGGGTCGCAGTCGCGCAGCAGCGGCAGTAACGGTCGGAATAGCGAGATGAAAGATTCATACATCTCGTTTTGTTCAGTGAGATGCCAGCACTCCTCCACGCGGCTGCGCAGCGCCGCACGGGAGAGCGCCAGCGGCGAATGGGCTTCAAAACAGATGACGTTTTCGGCGACGCCCGCTTCGTGGAGCAGCGACTGGACATCGGCCAGTTTTTGCGACGGCGAGGCCAGCAGGCTGGGCGCCAGCGCGCCAAAGCCCTGCCACAGCAGCTGCTTTTTGACGTCGGCGAGCACATTTTTCTCCAGGCCTTCCGAAAGCAGCAGCAGCCAGGTACCGTCCCATTCCGGGGCACTGGCGCGATAAATTTTATGTTCCGCGCGCCGGGTCAGGCGCAGCCCTTTATCGCTCAGGCGATAGAAGCTGCGCCGGCCGATACGGACGACATCGAGCCACTCTTCTTTATTGAGGCGAAATAGCGCGGTGCGGACAAAGCGCTCGCCGAAGCCTAATCCTTCCAGCAGCGCCGCAACGCTGCCCAGCCACACTTCCCCACCGCGCTGCAATAAAGCGTCGCCATACAGCGAGGCAATTAATGACGTGCCGCTGATCGGCATCGCCGTCACCGCTTGTTGAATAAAGGCGTCGAGTTTACTCATCTGATTCATTCTGTTGTTATTTTTTTCCTTTATGAATCATAGCACAGGAAATTCCCGGCTTACGGCGTAAAGGCCTCAGCCGGGTAACCGGGGAGAGAATTAACCGCTGACCACCGCTTTACGCAGGTCGAATACCCGACAGGCTTTCCCTTCAGAGCGAGGAATGCTGCCGCAGTTGACGATAGTAATATCGGTGGAGATCCCGACCATCGACTTAATGCGGTGACGCAACTGATGGCAAATCTGGCAGCGTTGTTCATGACTTAACGCCAGCCCGCTCTCTTTCAGCTCAACGCGTACCGCCAGCGAATCAAGATGACCGCGGCGATTGACCTCTAACTGATAGTGCGGCGCCAGGTGTTCAAACTTGAGGATCTCCTCTTCCAGCTGCGAGGGGAAGACGTTAACCCCGCGGATAATCAGCATATCGTCGCTGCGCCCGCTGATGCGATCCATGCGGCGCATGGTCCGCGCGGTTCCTGGCAGCAGGCGCGTCAGATCGCGGGTACGATAGCGGATCACCGGCAGCGCTTCTTTGGTCAACGTGGTAAACAGCAGTTCGCCATGCTCGCCATCTTCCAGCGGCGTACCGTCGTCCGGGTTGACGATTTCCGGGAAGAAGTGGTCTTCCCAGATGGTCGGGCCGTCAACGGTCTCCAGACACTCCATCGCTACGCCCGGACCCATGACTTCCGACAAACCGTAAATATCCAGGGCGGTGATCCCCAGGCGGCGCTCGATTTCCGCGCGCATCGCCAGCGTCCACGGCTCGGCGCCAAACACGCCGACCCGCAATGAACAACCGCGGGCATCGCCGCCCATCTGGCGCTCCAGCTCTTCAATCAGATTCAGACAATAAGACGGCGTCACCATGATCATATCCGGCTGAAAGTCGCGGATCAGCTGCGCCTGTTTTTCGGTCTGCCCGCCGGACATCGGGATCACCGTCGCGCCTAAGCGTTCCGCGCCGTAGTGCGCGCCAAGGCCGCCGGTAAACAGGCCGTAGCCGTAGGCGACGTGAATTTTATCTTTCGCCGTGCCGCCGGCGGCGCGCAGCGAACGGGCGACAATATTGGCCCAGTTATCAATATCGTTTTGCGTATATCCCACCACCGTCGGTTTGCCGGTGGTGCCGGAAGAGGCGTGAATGCGCACCACCTGCTC
The DNA here is from genome assembly GCF_001620885.1 of Klebsiella sp. D5A. Lineage (NCBI taxonomy): Bacteria > Pseudomonadati > Pseudomonadota > Gammaproteobacteria > Enterobacterales > Enterobacteriaceae > Klebsiella > Klebsiella sp. D5A. The sequence continues at coordinate 141,168 of NZ_LOAR01000011.1, forward strand.
CATCGGCACCGCGAAGGTATCGAAGGGATAGTTGTCGCGCAGATCTTGTTTGGTGGTGCAGGGGAATTTTTTCAGATCGTTTAATTCCCGAAAGTCGTCAGGGTGCACGCCGGCGGCGTCGAATTTGCGGCGATACATCGGCACATTGTCATACGCATGCTTCAGCGTCCATTTCAGGCGCTGGGTTTGCAGAGCCTGCAGTTCATCACGCGATGCGGTTTCAATCGGATCTAATTTTGTAGTAGTTATCATTGTAGGGTACTCGCAGGTAAATTAGCTCACACTCGCTCGAGGATCATGGCAATGCCCTGACCCACGCCAATACACATCGTACACAGCGCATAACGCCCACCCCGGCGTTGCAGCTCAAGGCTGGCGCTCAGCGCCAGTCGCGCGCCGCTCATGCCCAGCGGATGACCTAACGCGATGGCGCCGCCGTTGGGATTCACGTGCGCCGCATCATCCGGCACGCCGAGTTGTCTGAGCACCCCCAGCGCCTGCGCGGCGAAGGCCTCATTCAGCTCTATCAGATCCATATCGTTAATATTGAGTCCGGCTCGCTCCAGCACTTTACGCACCGCAGGTACCGGCCCCAGCCCCATCAGGCGCGGTTCAACACCCGCCGTCGCCATCGCCACGATACGCGCGCGCGGCGTGAGCCCCTGGATAGCGGCCTGCTGTTCACTGGCGATAATCAGCGCCGCTGCGCCATCGTTAACGCCAGAAGCATTTCCAGCCGTAATGACTCCGCCTTTACGGAACGGCGCTTTTAATAGCGCGAGTTGCTCAAGCGTGGTTTCCGGGCGGGGATGCTCATCATCGCGTACCGCGCTGACCGCCCCTTTCTTGCCGATGATCTGCACCGGCACGATCTCCTGCGCCAGAATGCCGTCGCGCTGGGCCTGCGCCGTACGCTGCTGGCTGCGCCAGGCGAAAGCGTCCTGATCGATCCGGCTGATATTTAACAATTCAGCTACATTCTCGGCCGTTTCCGGCATGCTGTCAGTTCCGAAGTGTTGCGCCATGAGCGGGTTCACAAAACGCCAGCCAATCGTGGTATCGAAGAGTTCCGCCTGACGCTGATAAGGCGCGCTGGCTTTTCCCATCACGAACGGCGCGCGAGACATCGATTCCACGCCGCCGGCAATCAACAGATCGGCATCGCCGGCTTTGATCGCCCTGGCGGCAAAACCGATTGCATCCAGACCCGATCCGCACAAGCGGTTAATCGTGGTGCCCGGCACGGTATGCGGATAACCTGCCAACAACGTCGCCATGTGCGCCACGTTGCGGTTATCTTCACCGGCCTGGTTAGCACAACCGAAAATCACATCATCAATCGCTGCCGGGTCGAGCCCGGGGTTACGGCTCAGCAACTCACGTAGCGGGATCGCCGCCAGATCGTCGGCGCGGACGCCGGCCAGCGCGCCGCCGTAGCGGCCAATCGGCGTGCGGATCCCGTCACAAATAAAGGCGTCGCGCATTACACTTCTCCCGTGATTGTGCCGCCGATACGGTGCGATTTGCCGCGGAACAGGGCCACAATCTTTTGCTGTTGATTAACAATTTCGATGTCGTAGACGCCGGTCAGCTTGCCCTGCTGTTTGACTCTTGCGGTGGCGACCAGCCGGTCGCCGGCAAACGCCGGACGAAGAAAATCAATATTTGCCGCCGAAGCCACCGCCGCCAGCCCCTGGCTGTTACAGGCGTAGGCGAAAGCGGTATCGGCGAGCGTAAATAGCTGACCGCCGTGACAGGTTTGATGGCCGTTAAGCATGTCCGCCGAGACGGTCATGCTCATCTGCGCAAAACCATCGTCCATTTCGATAAGTTCGATCCCCATCTTTCTGGCGCAGGTATCTTTTTCGTACATCACGCGCGCGTTGCGCCACGCATCATTGCACATGGTGCTTCTCCATCAGCGCCTTCTGGCGCAACAGGGAACAGGGACGATAGCGCTCTTCGCCATAATGGTGTTGCAGGTTCTCCAGCAGTTGCAGCACCCGTCGCCAGCCAAGGCGTTCTCCCCATGCCAGCGGGCCGTGCGGATAATTGACGCCAAGGCGCATCGCGGTATCGATATCCTGCGGGCTGGCGACGCCTTTTTGCAGCGCATCCAGCGCTTCGTTAATCAGCATCGCCACCGTGCGCCACACCAGCAGGCCGGGATAATCGGCAATATGCAGGACTTTCTTGCCCTGCTGTTGGAAGTAATGCACGGCCTTATCAGTGGCCGCAGGCGCGTTGGTCGCCGCTGCGGCCAGCACCACCGTATCGCTGGCGCACAGGTCATACACCACCACCGGGCGGTGATGCTTAACGCTTAGCGCCAGCGCGGTCTCACCTTCGGTCTCCAGCAACAGCAGTTCGTCCAGCTCAGTGACACTGTCACTTATCGTCATCACGGATTGAGCGCCAATAGATACCGGCGGCAGCGCCGCGTTCGGCTGCGTCTCCGCGGGCCAGCGATAGACGCCGTGGCCGCTCTTTTTACCCAGCCGCCCGGCCAGCGCCAGCTCTTGCTGGAGGAGCGATGGCAGGTAGCGGCGGTCCTGCCAGAAGGCGTTAAACACCGAACAGGTCACGGCGAAATTGACGTCCTGGCCAATCAGATCAGTCAGCGCCAGGGGTCCCATCGGAAAACCGCCGCCGTCACGCAAAGCGGCATCGATAACCTCCGGGGCGGCAACCTGCTCTTCCAGCGCGCGCCAGGCCTCGGCGTAGAACGGACGCGCTACGCGGTTAACGATAAAACCGGGCGTTGAGCGGCAGCGTACCGGCTGTTTCCCCCAGCCGCTTACGCACTGGCACAGCTGCTCTACCACCTCAGCAGACGTCTCCAGGCCGCTGACCACCTCGACCAGCTTCATCACCGGCGCCGGATTAAAAAAGTGCAGCCCGGCCACCCGCTCCGGGTTTTTGACCCCGGCGGCGATGGCGGTAATCGAAATAGACGAAGTGTTACTGGTCAACAACGTTGACGGCGCGCAGATCTCCGCCAGCTGCGCGAACAGCGCCGTTTTGACCTCCAGCCGTTCAGAGGCCGCTTCAATCACTAAATCCGCGCCGGCAAGCGCGGCTAAATCGTGAGCCGGATGCAGGCGCGCCAGCAGCGCGTCGGCCTGCTCTGACGCCAGCTTGCCGCGCTCGACCCGCGACGCCAGACGCCTGGCAATGCCGTCGATCGCCCGGGCAATCGCGGTTTGATTAATATCGAAAATACGCACCGGATGTCCGGCGGCAGCGGCTACTTCGGCAATACCGGCTCCCATGGTGCCGCTGCCAATCACCGCCACGGTAGCTAAGGATGTTGTCATGGCCTATTTCCCGCTGAACTGTGGTGGCCGTTTGGCCAGAAACGCGCTGACGCCTTCGCGGTAATCATCGCTGCGTCCGGCCAGGCGCTGATAATCGCGCTCCAGATCCAGCTGCGCATCGAGACTGTTGGTTTCAGCAGCCAACAGCGCCTTTTTAATCAGCCCAAGACCAAACGTCGGCTGCGCCGCCAGATGACGCGCCAGCTGCAGACTGGTATCCGCCAGTTCTGAATCGTCCACCAGTTGCCAGATCATTCCCCACTGCGCGGCCTGTTCCGCGCTGAGGCTATCCCCCAGCAGCGCCAGCCCCATCGCGCGCGCGCGGCCGGCCACCCGCGGCAGGAACCAGCTACCGCCGCAGTCCGGCACCAGGCCGAGCTTGCTGAACGCCATCACAAATTTGGCCGAACGCGCGGCCAGCACGATATCGCAGCCCAGCGCCAGGGTGGCGCCAGCGCCGGCGGCAACGCCGTTGACCGCGCAGATAACCGGCTTCGGCAGCGCCGCCAGACGGCGCACTAACGGGTTGTAAAAGCGTTCTACCGACAGGCCGAGATCCGGCGGCGGGCCGCTGGGGTCGACATTGCGATCGTTCAAATCCTGGCCGGCGCAAAAGCCGCGACCGGCGCCGGTGATCAGCAGGCAACGTACGCCGTCATCACGCTCGGCCTGCTTTAGACATTCCGCCAGCTGGTGATGCATCAGATCGTTAAAACTGTTGAGACGGTCCGGGCGATTGAGGGTAATGGTCATGACGCCCTGTTCCACTGCGCTGAGAATGAAAGCTTCCACGATTAGCGTCCTTTAAAGTCCGGTGTACGTTTTTGTAAGAAGGCGTCGATGCCTTCGCGGCGGTCCTCGGTGGCGCTCAGCAGGCTAAACAGCTGACGCTCCTGTTGCAGACCGGCCTGCAGGCTGACTTCCTGCGACAGGCGCAGCGACTGTTTTGCCGCCCGTAGCGCCAGCGGCGAATGGCGGGCGATGGTGGCGGCCAGCTTCAGGGCATACTCATCGGTTAACGCCGCCGGATGGATATCGCTGACCAGCCCGGCCTGCTGCGCCTGGTGGGCGTCAATACTCTCGCCGCTCAGCACCATCCGGCTGGCCAGCGCCTTGCCAACGCTGCGGATCAGCCGCTGGGTGCCGCCCGCGCCCGGCATAATGCCGAGGGTAATTTCCGGCAGGCCAAAACGGGCGTTGTCGCCGGCGACAATCAGGTCACACAGCAGGGCCAGCTCGCAGCCGGCGCCAAGCGCGTAGCCGTTGACCGAAGCGATGAGCGGTTTAGTGAAAGCATCAATTCGTGTCCACAACCGTGGGCGAATATCATCCAGGGTGGCAGGCAGATCTTTTTCCGCCATCTCATTGAGGTCGGCCCCGGCGGCAAAAAAACGCGGGTTGCCGCTGATAACGCAGACGCCGACGCTGTCATCAACTGCCGCGGCCTCCAGCGCCTCGGCAATCTGGGTTAATAAGGCATTGTTCAGCGCGTTGCGGGCCTGCGGGCGGTTCAGCGTCAGCTGAAGCACCCGGCCATGACGGTGGATCAGCAGGTCACTCATGCCATCCCCCGCGCGTCAAAGTCGACCACCACATCGCCGCTGGTCGGCAACGACTGGCAGCTCAGGACATATCCCGCCGCCAGCTCATCTGCTTCCAGGCTGTAATTGGCGGCCATCGCCACTTCACCGCGTAGCACTTTGCATTTACAGGTGGCGCATACCCCGCCCTTACAGGCGAACGGCAGATCGGCGCCCTGACGCAATGCGGCATCCAGGATGCTGTCGTCTTCGGCGCTGAGGGCGATAAGCCGATCTCGCCCGTCCTGGCGGATGGTCACCGTGCGCCCTTCCGCCTGCACGCCGGCGGCGCGCTTCACATTGCCGCCTGGTGTATTAAAGCGTTCGAGATGAATCGATTTCTCCGCTACGCCAAGTTCACGTAACGCCGCTTCCGCCTCATCCATCATCGCCGCCGGACCGCAGATAAAAGCCTCGTCGAAACGGCTAAAATCCAGCAGATGGTCAGCGAGCTGGCGCAGTTTGTCGCCGTCAATGCGCCCCTGTAGCAGATCGCTGTCCATCGACTCCTGGCTAAACAGGTGTATCACCTGCAGGCGCTGCGGATAGCGGTCTTTTAAATCGGCCAGCGCCTGGCGGAACATCATGCTATGGCTGCTGCGGTTGCCGTAGATCAGCGTGAAGCGGCTTTGCGGCTCGGTCGCCAGCGTCGCGCTCATGATCGCCATCATCGGCGTGATCCCGGAACCGGCGGCAATCGCCAGATATTCACCCTGCCGTTCAGCCTGCGGTTGATAACCGAAATGCCCCTGCGGCACCATCACCTCCAGCTCCATACCCTGCTGGATATCGTGCTGGGCGTAGCGCGAAAAGCGCCCGCCGTCGATAGCTTTGACCGCGACGCTAATTTCGCCTGGCGTGCGGCTGCGACAAATGGAGTAACAGCGGCGCAGTTCTTCGCCGCCCAGACGGGCTTTTAGCGTCAGATGCTGGCCCGGGCGAAAGCAGTACTCCGCCTGCAGGGCTTGCGGGATCGCAAAAGTGATGGTCACCGCATCGCGGGTTTCCGGCTCGACTCTCGCCACCTTAAGCGAATGGAACGTCGTCATGGCAACCTCAAATACATTTAAAGTAATCAAAAGGTTCCCGGCAGCTGTCGCAGCGATAGAGCGCTTTGCAGGCCGTGGAACCGAATTCGCTAATCAGCGAGGTATGGGTGCTGCCGCAGCGCGGACAGCTCACCTCAACGGGCATGTCCGCATGGCAGGCGTGCCCCTGGGGCGGGCTGATGCCGTACTGGCGCAGGCGCTCGCGGGCCTCCTGACTCATCCAGTCGGTGGTCCACGGCGGATCCAGCTGCAGGACGATATGCACCGGCAGAAAGCCATGCTCGCTCATGACCGTACGGATCTCGCCCAGCAGATGCTCCGTCGCCGGACAGCCCGAATAGGTCGGGGTAAAGCCAATCACCCACCCGTCGCCGTGGCGCGCGACGCTGCGCACCATACCGAGGTCGGTGATGGTGAGTACCGGCACTTCCGGATCCGGGATCGCGCTTAATAATCCCCAGATGGTACGAACTTCAGCAGGAGCGATGTCGGCAAGACGTTGCATAGTCACCTCACTTACCACTGCAGTCCGGGATGCGAACGCTGCAGATATTGCATCTCCGCCAGCAGCGGGCCGAGATGTTCACTGTGCAGCCCCTGTTTGCCGCCGCTGCGGAAGGCCGCTTCCTGCGGGATTTGTAAGCCGGAGTCGAGCAGCGCCGTGTGTACCGCGCTTTGCCATTCGGCCTGAAGCTCACGCGGATCAACCGCAATGCCCTGCTCAACCAGGCTGAGATCCACTTCATCGGCAAGGAACAGTTCGCCGGTGAAGCGCCACAGATTGTCGACCGCCTGCTGCATTTTGCGATTTGATAACTCGGTGCCGTTACCCAGACGCTCCAGCCAGCCGCGGCTAAAGCGCTGGTGGTAACGCACCTCTTTCAGCCCTTTGGCGGCAATGGCCGCCAGCTGCGCGTCGCGGCTGTTCACCAGCCGGCTGTACAGGGCGACGTGCCAGACATCGATAAAGAACTGGCGGGCGATAGTGTCGGCAAAATTGCCGTTTGGCTGCTCCACCAGCAGCAGGTTGCTGTACTGGCGCTCATCGCGGCCAAAGGCCAGCGTATCTTCGTCGCCGCAGCCGTTAAGCTCGGCGGCATAGCTTAAAAAATTGCGCGCCTGGCCGAGCAGGTCGAGGCCGATGTTGGCCAGCGCAAGATCGATCTCGAGCTCGGGAGCATGGCCGCACCAGGCGCCTAAACGCTGGGCCAGAACCAGACCATTGTCGCCAAGCCGCAGGGCGTAGGTGGCTACGGGGTTAGGGTTATTCATCGCCGCCTCACATGTGTTCCATGCCGTCCGGCACGGTATAGAAAGTCGGATGACGGTAGACTTTGCTTTCCGCCGGGTCGAAGAATTCGCCGCGCTCTTCCGGCTGCGAAGCAACGATTTCGCTGGCCTTCACCACCCAAATTGAGCAGCCTTCGCTGCGGCGGGTATAGGCATCGCGGGCATTCTCCAGCGCCATTTGATCATCAGCGGCGTGCAGACTGCCGACGTGACGATGGGATAACCCCTGTTTGCTGCGAACGAACACTTCATATAACGGCCAGTAAACTTTGCTCATGTTGTCTCTCCTCATGCCGCGCTGCGGGCCTGCTGTTTTTGCGCATGGGCCAGCGCGGCCTCGCGCACCCACTCGCCCTCTTCCCAGGCCTTACGCTTGGCGGCCAGCCGCTCGTGATTGCAAATCCCACGGCCGCTAATCACCTCGTTAAATTCCTGCCAGTCGATTTCGCCGAAGCGGTAGTGGCCGCTGGCTTCATCAAACTGCAAATCCGGGTCCGGGACGGTCATACCGAGGATCTCTACCTGCGGCACGGTGTTATCGACGAAGCGCTGACGTAGCTCGTCGTTGGAGTGCAGTTTGATTTTCCACGCCATGCTGCGGGCGCTGTTCGGCGAGTTGTCATCGTTGGGGCCAAACATCATCAGCGCCGGCCACCAGAAACGGTTAATGGCGTCCTGCAGCATCTGCCGCTGCACGTCATTGCCCTGCGCCAGCGCCATGCAGGCTTCAAAACCCTGACGCTGGTGAAAGCTCTCTTCTTTGCAGATTTTGACTATCGCCCGGGCATAGGGGCCATAGGAGGTCCGGCACAGCGCCACCTGGTTGACGATGGCCGCGCCATCGACCAGCCAGCCGATCACGCCGATATCCGCCCAGCTCAGGGTCGGGTAGTTAAAAATGGAGGAATATTTCATCTGCCCGTCGAGCATTTTCTGATACAGGTCTTCCCGCGCGCAGCCCAGCGTTTCCGCGGCGCTATAGAGATAAAGCCCATGCCCGGCCTCATCCTGTACCTTAGCCAGCAGGATCGCTTTGCGGCGCAGCGTCGGCGCGCGGGTGATCCAGTTGCCTTCCGGCAGCATGCCGACGATTTCCGAGTGCGCGTGCTGGCCTATCTGCCGAATCAAGGTCTTACGGTAGGCATCCGGCATCCAGTCCTGCGGTTCGATGGCCGTTTCCTGCGCGATGCGCTGGTCAAAGCGTTGTTCTTCTGTCACGTCATCACCTTTATGATTCCGATATTCACAACAAAAACATTTATGCGAATCACTTTGTTTATTGAAGGTTACATATTGGTTAAATAAAACCACAAATTTTGTTTGCTCCTTTTGTGATGATAACCGCAAAACCTTTTGTAAACAGCTGATAAATCAGTAGCATAAACGCAACGCCCCACCAGCCGCCGATCACAATGTTAATAAATTATTAAATATAGACTTGATTTTTATGATTCATAAAAGAACTATTTATAGATATCACACGTAACATATTTGGAGATTTGCGATGCAGCAGTTAGCCAGCTACTTATCCGGCGCCTGGCAGACCGGCCGGGGGCGCGCCCGTACTATCCATCACGCCATCACCGGCGCGGCGCTGTGGGAGGTGACCAGTGAAGGCCTGGATATGGCGCAGGCGCGCCGCTTCGCGATTGAGCGCGGCGGTAAAGGTCTGCAAGCCATGACCTTTATTGAACGCAGCGCGATGTTAAAAGCGGTAGCAAAACGGCTGCTGGAGCAGAAAGACGAGTTCTACGCCATCTCCGCGCAAACCGGCGCGACCCGCGCCGACAGCTGGGTGGATATTGAAGGCGGCATCGGCACCCTTTTCACCTATGCCGGGCTCGGTAGTCGCGAATTGCCGGACGATCTCCTGTGGCCGGAGGACGAGCTCATCCCGCTCTCCAAACAAGGGGGTTTTGCCGCGCGTCACGTGCTGACCTCGAAATCAGGCGTCGCCGTACATATCAACGCCTTCAACTTCCCCTGCTGGGGAATGCTGGAAAAACTGGCGCCGACCTGGCTTGCCGGCATGCCGGCGATCATTAAACCGGCCACCGCTACCGCCCAGCTTACCCAGGCGATGGTGAAAGCGATTGTCGACAGCGGCCTGGTGCCGGAAGGCGCCATCAGCCTGATTTGCGGCGGCGCGGGCGATCTTCTCGACCATCTCGATAGCCAGGACGTGGTGACCTTTACCGGCTCTGCCGCCAGCGGCCAGCAGCTACGGTCGCATCCTAACCTGGTGGCCAAATCGATTCCCTTTACCATGGAAGCAGATTCGCTCAACTGCTGCGTATTAGGTGAAGACGTCACGCCAGAGCAACCTGAATTCGCGCTGTTTATTCGGGAAGTGGTTCGCGAGATGACGGCGAAAGCCGGGCAAAAATGTACCGCTATCCGCAGAATCATCGTGCCACTGGCTCAGATTAATGCGATTAGCGATGCACTGATCTCCCGCCTGCATAAAGTAACCGTCGGTGACCCTGCGCAGGAGGGCATTAAGATGGGGGCCCTGGTTAATCGCGAACAGCGTCAGGATGTGCAGGATAACGTCAATAAACTGATCGCTGCCGGCTGCGAAGCGCTGCTCGGCGGACAGGCAGATCTTAATGCTGATGGCGCATTCTTCCCGCCGACCCTGTTGTACTGCTCACAGCCGGATGAAACGCCGGCAGTCCACGCCATTGAAGCTTTTGGCCCGGTGGCGACGCTGATGCCGTATCGTGACCGCCAGCATGCGCTGACGCTGGCGCGCGCCGGCGGCGGCAGTCTGGCCGGGACGCTGGTCACCGCCAGCGGCGAGCTGGCGCGCGAGTTTATCCTTGGCGCCGCGCGCGCGCATGGCCGAATTCAGATCCTTAACGAGGAGTCCTCGGCAGAGTCGACCGGCCACGGTTCGCCGCTGCCGCAGCTGGTACACGGCGGCCCTGGCCGCGCTGGCGGCGGAGAAGAGCTTGGCGGGCTGCGCTCGGTGAAACACTATATGCAGCGTACCGCCGTCCAGGGCAGCCCAACGATGCTGGCGACCATCGGCCAGCAGTGGGTGCGTGGCGCGCAGGTTAGCGAAGACTGCATTCACCCGTTCCGTAAATACTTCGAAGAGATCCAGCCTGGCGATAGCTTATTAACCCCGCGGAGAACCCTCACCGAAGCGGATATCGTTAACTTCGCCTGCCTGAGCGGCGACCATTTCTATGCGCACATGGACAAAATCGCCGCCGCTGAGTCGATTTTCGGCGAGCGGGTGGTCCACGGTTATTTCCTGATCTCCGCTGCGGCCGGGCTGTTCGTCGATGCCGGCGTCGGGCCGGTTATCGCCAACTACGGGATGGAAAACCTGCGCTTTATTGAGCCGGTCAAACCGGGAGACACCATTCAGGTTCGCCTGACCTGTAAGCGGAAAACGGTCAAACGTCAGCGCAGCGCCGATGAGAAAGCCACCGGCGTGGTGGAATGGGCGGTGGAGATTTTCAACCAGCACCAGCAGGCGGTGGCGCTGTATTCCATTCTGACCCTGGTGGCGCGCCAGCAAGGGGATTTTCCGACGTGATGCGCTGAAAATCGCCCGGCGGCGCTGCGCTTGCGCGGGCCTACAGACAGTCAGACCCGGTTGGGTAGGCCGGGTAAGGCGTCAGCCGCCACCCGGCAAAAAATCGGCGCACGTTCTCAATGCCTCTGCGGAGGCATTTTTTACGCCCGTCTGGCAAAACTGACAAACAAGCTGGCAAAAGCAAACAAACGCCCCGGCGCCGCTGGCTGGTAGCTTAAAGGTAACAAAGCCGACATTCGCAGCGGCAAGAGACAACACAACAATAAGATGAGGTCACAATGGCAAACGGCTTGAAATTTTCTCCTCGTAAAACCGCGCTGGCGCTGGCCGTGGCGGTGGTTTGCGCCTGGCAATCACCGGTCTTCGCCCACGGCAGCGAAGCCCACATGGTACCGCTGGATAAAACGCTGCAGGCGTTCGGCGCCGATGTGCAGTGGGATGACTACGCGCAGATGTTTACCCTGATAAAAGACGGCGCTTACGTTAAAGTGAAGCCCGGCGCCAAAACCGCGATCGTCAACGGTAAAACCCTTGACCTGCAGGTGCCGGTGGTAATGAAGGAAGGAAAAGCCTGGGTCTCCGATACCTTTATCAACGATGTCTTCCAGTCCGGTCTCGATCAGACCTTCCAGGTGGAAAAGCGCCCTCACCCGTTAAACTCGCTCTCGGCGGCGGAAATCAGTGAAGCGGTGACCATTGTTAAAGCCGCGCCGGAATTCCAGCCCAATACCCGCTTTACCGAAATTTCCCTGCACGAGCCGGATAAAGCGGCGGTGTGGGCCTTTGCCCTGCAGGGAACACCCGTTGACGCCCCGCGCACCGCCGATGTGGTGATGCTGGATGGTAAACATGTCATTGAAGCCGTCGTCGATCTGCAAAACAAAAAAATTCTCTCCTGGACGCCAGTTAAAGGCGCCCACGGGATGGTACTGCTCGATGATTTTGTCAGCGTGCAGAACATCATCAACGCCAGCAGCGAATTCGCTGAGGTGCTGAAAAAGCACGGTATTACCGATCCAGGCAAAGTGGTCACCACCCCGCTCACCGTTGGCTATTTTGATGGCAAAGATGGCCTGCAACAGGATGCGCGTCTGCTGAAGGTGGTCAGTTATCTCGATACCGGCGACGGCAACTACTGGGCGCACCCGATTGAAAACCTGGTGGCGGTGGTCGACCTTGAAGCGAAGAAAATTATCAAAATTGAGGAAGGCCCGGTGATCCCGGTTCCGATGGAACCCCGTCCGTATGATGGCCGCGACCGCAACGCCCCGGCGGTGAAACCGCTGGATATTACGGAACCAGAGGGCAAAAACTACACCATTACCGGGGATACCATTCACTGGCAGAACTAGGATTTCCACCTGCGCCTTAACTCGCGCGTCGGGCCAATCCTCTCGACGGTGACCTACAACGATAACGGCACAAAACGCCAGGTGATGTATGAAGGTTCCCTCGGCGGGATGATCGTCCCCTACGGCGACCCGGACGTCGGCTGGTATTTCAAAGCCTACCTCGACTCCGGCGATTACGGTATGGGCACCCTGACCTCGCCGATTGTGCGCGGCAAGGACGCGCCATCGAATGCGGTACTGCTGGATGAAACCATCGCCGATTACACCGGCAAACCGACCACGATTCCAGGCGCGGTCGCCATATTCGAACGCTATGCCGGGCCGGAATATAAGCACCTGGAAATGGGCAAGCCCAACGTCAGTACCGAACGCCGGGAACTGGTGGTACGCTGGATCAGTACCGTCGGGAACTATGATTATATCTTTGACTGGGTGTTCCACGACAACGGCACCATCGGTATCGACGCCGGCGCCACCGGGATTGAAGCCGTCAAAGGCGTGATGGCGAAGACCATGCACGACCCCAGCGCCAAAGAGGATACCCGCTACGGGACGCTGATCGACCATAATATTGTCGGCACCACCCACCAGCACATCTATAACTTCCGCCTCGACCTCGACGTGGACGGCGAAAACAACACCCTGGTGGCGATGGATCCTGAAGTGAAGCCCAACACCGCCGGTGGCCCGCGCACCAGTACCATGCAGGTGAATCAGTACACCATTGACAGCGAGCAGAAAGCGGCGCAGAAATTCGACCCGGGAACCATTCGCCTGCTGAGCAACACCAGCAAAGAGAACCGCATGGGCAACCCGGTCTCTTATCAGATTATCCCTTATGCCGGCGGTACGCACCCGGCGGCGACCGGCGCGAAGTTCGCCCCGGACGAGTGGATCTACCATCGCCTGAGCTTTATGGATAAACAGCTGTGGGTGACGCGCTACCACCCGACAGAGCGTTATCCGGAAGGGAAATACCCGAACCGTTCCGCCCAGGATACTGGCTTAGGGCAGTACGCAAAGGATGATGAGTCGCTGACTAACCACGACGACGTCGTGTGGATCACCACCGGCACCACTCACGTGGCGCGCGCCGAAGAGTGGCCGATCATGCCGACCGAATGGGCGCACGCCCTGCTGAAGCCGTGGAACTTCTTTGACGAAACCCCAACCCTTGGCGAGAAGAAAAAGTAATCTTAACCGGCGGTGAAATCGAGCAGGATTTTACCGCCTCTTCCCGGCTGGTCGGCGGCGGTAATTGCCTCACACCAGTCGTTCAACGCTATGCGCTGGGCCGGCGGCTGGGTGGTCGTTGGCAAGCGCAGCCAAATCTCGTCAAACGCCGCCCGCCACGCCGCCACGCTGAGTGTCGGCAACGCCTCCCGCAGATGAAACTTGCGCACCGTCGCGCTACCGCGCGTCTGGGTCAGCGGCCGCCCGGATAACAGCCCATAGGAGATCAGGGTCGACGATGCGGGCAGCACCGACAGCAGCGTATTCGCCAGTTCGCCGCCCACCGCGTCAAACACCAGATCGCTGTGTTGGCTGACCTTCTCCATCAGCGCCCGGTCGGTATCGAGGATCGGATAGATCCCGGCCTGTTCCAGGCGCGCCCGGTGCTGCGGCGAGCGAATAATCCCGCTCACCGAGCGGGCGCCCATCGCCAGCGCCCACTGTCCCAGCAGGCTGGCGCAGGAGGACGATGCCGCGGTCAGCACAAGGTGTTTTCCGGCAACCGGCCAGCGCTTGAGCATCAGCATAGCCGTCAGCGGATTGATATACCCGCGGGCGGCCAGCAGATCGTCAACCGCTGGCGGCACCGGCACCAGCCAGGTCTCATCCAGATCGATAAACCGCTGCCAGGTGCCGCCTCCGCGCAGAGGCAGCACCCGCTGTCCCGCGGACAGCCGGCTGCCGTATGGCGCGGCGACCACCTCGCCAAGGCCTTCATAGCCAGCGACGGCCGGCAGTCGGGTGCGGTGGCGATAGGCGCCGGTCACGGGGATCAAATCCGAGGGATTCACCGGGGCATAGCGCATCCTGACCCGCACCCGTCCGCCCGCCAGCGGCGCCAGCGGCAGGCGTTTCAGGGTCAGCACAGCGGCCGGCGGCCCGTAGCGATCATAAACAATGGCGTCGTTGAACATCGACAGGCTCCAGACAGCGAAAGGCGGGATCATAGCAGATCCCGCCGCCAGTGGCTCACGCCCGCGGCCAAACCAGGGGGAACAGCGGGGAATCCAGCGGGTCGCCGTCCCGCAGGGTCAGCTCGGGGAACGGTGGCGACGTCACGCCGCCGCGATCGGCAAACGCGGCGTCATCCCCCACCCAGCGGGCGGAGAAGACCCGTCGCGCCCGCGCGCCGGGGTTGCCGCGGGCGCCATGGACGGTGCGGAAATGGAAGGCCACCGCATCCCCCGGCTCCAGCGCCCAGCTGACGATATCGTATTCGTCCTCATGGGCGTCGATATCCGGCAGGGTGCTGAACCGGGTGTGCTCGTAAAGCTTAGTGCCATTGAAACGGGTAGGACTGAACTCCTCCTCCCAGCGATGCGACCCGCGAATGCAACGCAGCGAGGTGGCCTCCGCCACCGGGTCCAGCGGGATCCAGAAGCTGACGTTCTGTCTGCCGGAGACGCAATAGTAAGGCTGGTCATGATGCCAGGGAGTCACCGTGCTGCCTCCGGCCGGTTTGACCAGCGTATGTTCATGGAAAAATTTCGCCGTCTGCGACTGCATCAGCGCCGCCGCGATCTCGGCGGCCGCTGACTGAAAGACAAACTCGCTAAACGCCGGGATCCGCGACCAGTTGCAGTAGTCCTGAAAAAAAGGCGGCGAACCATCTTTGGGGATCACCGTGCGCGCATGACCATACTCGCTGGGGCTGGCCATCAGCGCCGTGACCCCCTCGGCGAGGCGATCGACCCAGGGGGTAAAGACGCCTTTTAATAACACCGCGCCATCCGCCTGCCAGCGGTCGATGGTCGCTTGATCGATGTGGGGAGAGTGTTGATTGTGCATCGCTTGGGTTCCTGTGTTGAGGGATCAGGTGAGCGGTTCCGCCGGTTCGGCACGCATCCACGCGCAAAGCTGTCTCAGCATCGTCATACAGCGCTCGGTCTGCGCGATGCTGATGTACTCATCGGCCTTATGGCCCTGGGCCATGCTGCCCGGTCCGCAGACCAGGGTCGCGACGCCCATCTCATCGAACAGCCCTCCTTCGGTGCCGAACGCCACGGTGGAGAAGCGATCGCTGCCGCACCACTGTGACAGCCAGCGGGCGAAGTCGGACTGCGGATCGCTGAGCAGCGGCGGATAGTGGCTTAACAGCTGGAACTGGATGTCGCTCCCGCTGCCTACCCGGCGCATCTCCGGCAGCAGCTGGCGGCGGGCGTAGGCCGCCAGCGCCTCGGTGACCGCTTCGGGACGCATCCCCGGCAGGTAGCGGATCTCAAAATCAAAGCGGCAGGACTGCGGAACAATATTCAGCGCGGCCCCACCCTGAATGGTGCCCACCTGCAGCGTGCTGAAGGGCGGCGAAAAGCGGCTGTCCTGCTGCCGGGCCAGACGCACGCCCAGCCGATCCAGGTGGTTGATCAGCCTGGCCGCGTAGCGGATGGCGTTCACCCCCTGCGGGGCATAGGCCGAATGGCAGGCCTGCCCCTCGATGCAGCAGCGCATGGCCAGTTTGCCTTTATGACCGAACACCGGCTGCATCTCCGTTGGCTCGCCGATGAGGCACAGCGCCGGTTTCTCCGGCGAGGCCTGCAGAAAATCCACCAGGCTGCGCACGCCGAGACAGCCGACCTCTTCGTCATAGGAGAAGGCCAGATGCAGTGGCATGCGCAGCGGCGCCGCCAGAAAGTCATCCACTGCCGCCAGCGCGCAGGCGAGAAACCCCTTCATATCGGCGCTGCCGCGGCCATAGTAGCGGCCATCGCGCTCGGTGAGGCTGAAAGGCGGAACGCTCCAGGCCTGGCCGTCCACCGGGACCACGTCGGTGTGGCCCGAGAGCATCACCCCACCGCCGCCGGACGGCCCCAGCCGGGCGTAGAGATTGGCCTTACCGCCCGACGGGTCATAAAAGCGGCGGGACGCCACGCCGCGGGCAGCGAGAAAATCGGCGATCCAGTCGATCATCGCCAGGTTCGAATGGCGGCTGGTGGTGTCAAAAGCCAGCAGCGCGGCGAGGATGTTATTCATCGCCGGGGACGCCATAGGCGGGCGCATCGCGAGGGTCGAGCGCCCGGGTAATATAGGCGTCCATTTGCGGCTCCCAGGCCAGCCACAGTTGCTCAAGGGCCGCCAGCGGATCCGTCTCCGCCCAGTCAATACGCAGATCGACCACAGGCCACGGGTAATCGTCCACCACCTTCACCGCCGCCGAGTGGACCGGGCCGGCCTCGCCCCCGGCGGCAATCCCCGCGCGCAGCCCGGCCAGCAGCCGGCTGGCCAGTTCACCGCTCGCCGTCTCGAAGGCGGCCACCATCGCGGCGATCACCTCGTGACTGGCCAGCATGTTGCCCGCCGCCACGCAGTTATCTCCCGCCAGGGTGCCACCGATCCCGAGAGTATGTTCCCCGCTGAACGCCGCCACTTCACCGTTGGCATCAATCGCCGCGACCTGGCGATATTCGCGGAAGCGGTCCTCCGCCAGGGCCAGGTTCAGAGCCTGCTCAACGGAGGCCCCCGCCTCAAGCGCACCAAGAATATGCGGCCCCAGCGACGGTAAGGTTATGTTCTGACTGGCGACCGCGCCGACACCGGGCAATAGCCACGGACAGCGCGATCCCACGGCCATGCTCGACGAACTAATGGCAATGCCCAACTGACCTGATTCCGGGCAGCGGGCGCTAATAGAGAGAGTCATTCTGCTGCCTCCCCCTGCCAGTCGTCAGGGATCACCGCCGTAACGTCAATCTCCATCAGCCACTGCGGCTGCGCGAGGGCCGACACCACCACCCCGGTGGAGATGGGAAAGACGCCTTTTAACCATTTGCCCACCTCCTGATAGACCGGCTCGCGATAGCGGGGATCGATCAGATAAGTGGTGGTCTTGACGATATGCGAGAGGTCGCTTCCCGCCTCTTTCAGCAACTGTTCAACATTCTTCATTGCCTGCTCCGCCTGCGCCCGGGGGTCGCCGAGGCCAATCAGATTGCCGGCGAAATCGGTGCCAACCTGGCCGCGAACGTAGACGGTATTGCCGGCCCGCACCGCCTGGCACAGATCGTTGTTCAGCGCCTGGTTCGGGTAGGTCTCTTTGGTGTTAAACATGCGAATACGGGTATGAGTTGGCATCAAAGCACTCCTTAAGGAAAACGGTTAACAGGACGGCTGGTAACGCTGGTACTGGCGCTGAATGGCGATCTGGTCGGCAATATATTTGGCATCGTGCCAGACGCCCCAGATAAAGGTGGACCCGCGCCGCGAGAGCCACGGCAAGCCGAGGAAATAGACGCCCGGCTCCGTCGATACGCCGCGGTGATGCTGTGGCCGCTGTGCGTCATCGAAGGCGTTGACCTTCAGCCAGCGATAGTCGGTGGTGTAGCCCGTCGCCCAGATGATGGTGCTGATCCCGGCCTCGGCCAGATTGAGACTGAGCAGCGGGTCGGTGACGCAGGCCGGATCGGGCAGAAATTCGCGGGCGGAGGGCTCTTCGGGCAGGTCCATGCCGTTGCGGGCCACCCACGCGTCCGCGGCGTCGAGCAGCGCAAGGTAGGAGGCATCGCCGCGGCGGATATTCTCCGCCAGGTCGTGGTGAAACAGTGCTTTGTCACCGTCAAAGCCGCGGGTCTGCCCCACTAACGTGACCCCCTGATGCGCCAGCTGGCGAAAATCGACGGTATGGCCGCCGCGCGCGCCGCTCACCGCGATAGTGACATGCTCTTTACCCGGCGCATTGGCCGCGGCATCCCACATTCCCAGCACCCCGAGCCACCAGCAAAAATCGCGCTGACGATAGCGACGCGGCGGGCGGTCGTGCGCTCCCACCGACAGCCACACCGCGCGTCCGGCTCGCTGTAGCTCATCGGCAATCTGCACGCCGGAGGAGCCTGCGCCAATCACCAGCACACCGCCCTCCGGTAGCTGCTGCGGGTTAAAATAGTGCGCGGAGTGGAGCTGCTGAATAGCCTGACTCTGTGGGGCGATGGCCGGGATCACTGGCCGCTGAAACGGCCCGGTGGCCGCTACGATCCGCTGCGCTTCAATCACCCCCTGCGAGGTGTCGATACGAAAGCCCGGCCGTCCGACGAGGCGTTCGGCGCTGAAAACCTCCACCCCGGTACGGATCGGCGCATTGAAGCTGCGGGCATAGGCGGCAAAATAGTCTGCCACCTGCTCTTTGCCGACAAAGCTGTCTGCCGGGCAGTCCGGGAACACCATGCCCGGGAACCGATCGTGCCAGGCCGGGCCGTTGGCGACCAGCGAATCCCAGCGTCCGCTGCGCCAGGCCTGGGCAATACCCTGCTTTTCCAGCACCAGGTGGGGGATATCCAGCCGGGTCAGATGCTCGCTCATGGCGACGCCCGCCTGCCCCGCGCCCACCACCAGGGTATCGATCTCGGTAATCTGTTCAGTCATTTCGCTATCCTTCAAGCACAGTTGCCGACGACGTCGCCGGAATTGACGGCTTTCAGGTTATTTAACTGTGACGAATTGGTAAAATATTATAAAACGATCGACTGAATAGAATTTTGCGAGGCTGAGTGACGACAAAAAATAATGCCTGCCGGATCGACAGGCGTTATTTCAGGCGTGAGTTGGGGTTAATTCGATGCTGCGACAATAATCCATAAACAGTTGCGTCGGCCGCGTGGGCTCATTATTCGCGAGATGCGCCATAATTAAGGTCGAGGCGGGCATCTCGTCGGCAATATCCCGCTGCACCACTCTTTCACCATCGTAGGTCATATCGCAGCAGGGCCGGGTGACCAGCACCGAAAAACCCAACCCCTGACCCACCATACAGCGCACCATTTCAATGGAGGGGGAACTGTAAGCCACTTCCGGGTGATAACCCTTTTCCTTAAAGATGGAGATAAAATAATTTTTACTGGGGACCGCATCGAGGAGGATCATCGGCTCGCGGCTCAGCTCCTGCAGCGTCACCTGCGCCTTCTGCGCCAGCGGATGCGCGGCGGGCAGCAGCGCGTAGGGTTTATGCGGGGCATTGAGCCGCTCTTTATTGATCGAATGGCCGAGCTCCAGATCGTAAACCAGCGCCAGGTCGAAGCGGCCGCGGTGCAGGCCATGCATCAGCTCATGCTGTTCGCCGTCGTACAGATGCAGGGTGATTTCCGGATAGCATTTCTTAAACCCGGCCACCAGCTTCGGCATATACAGCGGAGCCACCGATTCGAAGCAACCGATGGAGATCATGCCAGAAACCAGCTCTTTATCCGCTCGCGAATTCTGTTCGAACTCCCAGGACAGGCGCAGCAGCTCTTTCGCTTTATCGTAGATCCGCCGACCGCTGGAGGTGAGCGAAACGCCCTGCGCATGGTGGCGAATAAACAGCTGCTGGTCGAAGGTGCTCTCCAGATTCTTGATGGCAATCGAAATCGACGGCTGCGCAATGTGCAGCTGGCGGGAGGCCTCGGCGATACTCTCCGTCTCCACCACGGTGACGAAATATTTGAGCTGCTTCAGGGTAAATCGGTTCATAGCATCACCATTGATAAAATATGGTCCGGCGCACACGGGGAATAGTTTTCCTCTAAGTCCCAAGCAATCCGCGTGCCACCCCCGGAAAAGAGCGGCGCATTGCCCGACAAGGGGCGACAATATTTATTATTGCTCTACGCCCGCGTGGTTTATTTCCACCATTGCACCATCATGCGCCACGCTGCACGCCAGACTGGCAGCGTCTGCCCCAGTTTCGCGCAAAATAACCTGTCTGCGCAAAATAGCGTTATTGAATTACAGTCATTGTTTTTAAATTGTTTACGCAAAGTATCTTAACAATCACTTTAAATTCCATATCGTTAATATCGCTGTATAGTTTTTTTAAACTTAAAGGCCAAAAATTTACTAATTGCCTCTGAAAGCATCCTGCCAGCATAGTGTATTCGCACGATGAATACCGGTGGCTCCCCATTACGGCACAGCCGAGCCACTTTCATTTTTGATAATTATGACGAGTGAAATAGCCCATGACGTTTAACTGGAACTACATGTTAAGCCTGCTCAGCGATGCCGATTTTTGGTGGGCCACCTGGACCGTCATTAAATTAAGTCTGCTGACCTGGGGCTGCAGTATTGTGCTCGGATTTATTCTGGCGCTGGCCAAACAGTCGCCGCGCGGCTGGTTATCCACCCCAGCCCGGCTGTATATCTGGTTATTTCGCAGTATGCCGCTGCTGGTCCTGCTGATTTTTGTCTACAACATGCCGCAGGCGCTGCCCTCCTTCGCCCCGGTGCTGAACGATCCCTTCTGGGCCGGCCTGCTGGCAATGGTCCTCAGCGAAGCGGCTTATATCGCCGAGATCCACCGCGGCGGATTGCTCTCCATCCCTCGCGGGCAGAGCGAAGCCGCGCGGGCCCTGGGGTTGCGCTACGCCGGGATCCAGTGGCGGGTGATCATCCCCCAGGCGCTGCGCGTCGCCCTGCCGGCGCTGGCCAATGAATATATCGCCATCGTGAAGCTCAGTTCGCTGGTGTCGGTGATCTCCCTGACCGAAATATTAATGGTCGGCCAGCAGCTCTACTCGCAGAACTTTCTGGTCATGGAGACGATGACGGCCGTGGCGTTTTATTACATCTTTATCGTCACGGTGTTCGATTTTCTGCTGAAACGGCTGGAGAACTACCTTGACGTGACCCAGCGCAATACCGCTCGTCCGGTAGATGCCGAGATGCAGCGGCTGGCCAGCGCCCGCCGCCCGGCGATGGCGCGCAGCGTCACCCAGAGTCATGAGCCGGCGCTGCAGGCCTCTAAGCTGCATAAGGCCTACAACAACGTCGAAGTGTTGGGGGCGGTGAGCCTGCAGATCCAGCCCGGCGAGGTGGTCTCGGTCATCGGTCCGTCAGGCTCGGGGAAAACCACCCTCATTCGCCTGCTGAACGGTCTTGAGCAGATCGATAACGGCGAAATTCAGATTAACGGCCAACCCTTTATTCACCTCGACCGTCAGGGGCAGCAGAAGCCGCGCTTTATGGAGAATGCCGAACATCGCCTGAACATCGGCATGGTGTTCCAGAGCTTTAACCTGTTCCCGCATCTGACCGTGTTCGGCAATCTGCTGCTGGCCCCGCGCTATCACCATCTGGCAAGTGACGCGGAGCTGCGCCAGCACGCCTGCGAACTGCTGCACAAAGTGGGCATGCTGGAGCACGCCTGGAAGTATCCACACCAGCTCTCCGGCGGACAGCAGCAGCGGGTGGCGATCGCCCGCGCCCTGATGATGCGTCCGCAGATCATGCTGTTCGATGAGCCCACCTCGGCGCTGGATCCGGAAAAAGTGAATGAAGTGCTGCAGGTTATCGAATCCCTGGCCCACGAAGGCATCACCATGGTCATCGTCACCCACGAGATGAACTTCGCCTTCAAAGTGTCCGACCGGATCGTGTTTATGGAGAAAGGCCGGGTGGTGTGCGATGACACGCCGCAGGCGATGCGTAGCGGGCAACACCCGCGGGTCGAGGCCTTTCTCAAAGATGTTTCTCTGGCTTAACTATCGGAACGTGAAGAGGAAAAACTATGATTGCGCAGTGGCAAATTGATCAGTTTCATCAGCAGGGTTTTCTGGTGGTCGAAGAGGTGCTTTCCAGCGCCGACATCGCCGCCCTGCAGAGCGATTTCGACGGCTGGGTCGAGGAGAGCCGCGGTCACGCGACGGTGTGGGGAGAAACCCTCGACGGGCGGCCGCGCTTCGATATCGAGCGCGATCATGCTCCTGACCATCCGTCGCTGCGCCGGGTCGCCTCCCCGACGGAGATCTCCGAGGCCTATCGCCATACTGCGCTGAACTCGCGGATGGCGACCATCGCCGCGCAATTGATCGGCGGCAGCGGCACCCGCTTTCATCACAGCAAAATTAACTCCAAGCTGCCGCACACCGCCACCGAGGTGAAATGGCATCAGGATTTCCTTTTCACCCCACACAGCAATGACGACATCATCACCGCCCTGCTGATGGTCAGCGAGGTGACCCCAGAGAATGGCCCGCTCAACGTGGTGCCTGGCAGTCATCAGGGGCCGCTGTGGTCCCACTGGCAGGAGGGGCGCTTCACGGGGGCGGTGGATGATGAGGTGGTGGCGACGCACTGCCAGCAGCCGCAGGCCTGTTTTGGCCCGGCGGGCTCAGTCTGCTTTATGCATACCCGCCTGCTGCACGCCTCCAGCCCCAACGAGACCGCCCTGCCGCGCACCCTGTTCATCAGCGTCTACGCCGCGGAGGATGCGCTACCCTACGGCGAAAACCCGCTGCCGAGCCGCCATGCCGGCCACCTGGTCGCGGGAGAAGAGAGCGGTCTGGTGCGCAGCACCAATAACCAGCTTCGTCTGCCGCAGAAGCCGCGCGGCGCTTCGTTTTTTGTTCAGCAGGCCGGCGCCGATCGCGCCAGCATGTAATTTGCCCACACTCCGGAGGTTTTATGACACGCATTTTCGCACCACGCCCGCTGACCCTGCTGCTCTGCGCAGCGGCTGCTCTGACATCCTTTAGCGCACTGGCCTTTCAGCAAAGCGGTAAGATCACCGCCGGTTCGGACATGACCTTTTTTCCTTACGAGTACATGGAAAACAATAAGCCAGCCGGTTTTGACATCGAGCTGCTCGATGGTCTGGCGAAGACTATGGGCCGTGAAGCAGTGAATATCGATACCCGCTTCCCCAACCTGATCCCCGGGCTGCAGGGCGGGCGCTTCGATATCACCAACTCGTCGATGTACATTACCGCCGAACGCCTGAAGGTGATCGATATGGTGCCGTACCTGAAAAGCGGGGAAGCGATCCTCGCCCGCAAAGGCGGCGACTACCAGCCTAAGACCCCGGAA
Source organism: Klebsiella sp. D5A (assembly GCF_001620885.1). Classification (NCBI taxonomy): domain Bacteria; kingdom Pseudomonadati; phylum Pseudomonadota; class Gammaproteobacteria; order Enterobacterales; family Enterobacteriaceae; genus Klebsiella; species Klebsiella sp. D5A. Next base: position 164,307 of record NZ_LOAR01000011.1, read on the forward strand.
GCGTTCTGCGGCCATAAAATCGGCTCGATGGGCGCCACCTCCTGGCTGGCGCAATTGCAGAAGCTCTCCACCGACTACTGCGTGAAGAAGGGGCTGAAGCCGATTGCGCTGAGCGTTTATACCACCGACCCGCAGACCACCCAGGCGCTGTTGTCGCGCGCGGTGGATGCGCAGATCACCGACGCCGCCGTGGCGCGCGGGGTGGTGGAAAAACTGGGTGACCGGGTGGTTATCTCCTCTGACACGCTGATCTATCCGGTGCTGAACGGCTTTGGCGTTAAAAAAGGCAATACTGAGGTGAAAACCGCCCTCGAAGAGGCGCTGAAAAAATACAGCGCGACGCCGGAATATGCCGCCCTGCTGAAGAAATATCACTTCCAGGCGCCGACGGCGGACGATCTGCAGACCCTGATGCCGAAAGCGGAGTAATGCCCATGCGCGATTCCGATGAAGAGCAGATCCGCATCGACCTGGCGGCCACCTTTCGCATCATTGCCCATCTTGGCATGCATGAGGCGGTGGCCAACCATTTCAGCGCCGCGCTCTCCGCCGACGGGAAAACGTTTTTACTCAACCCGAAGTGGAAACACTTTTCGCGCATCCGCGCCAGCGATCTGCTGGTGCTGAACGCCGATGATGAAGGTTGCGCCGCGCGCCCTGACGTCGATGCCACCGCGTGGGCTATTCACGGGCAGATCCATCAGCGGCTCCCGGACGTGCGGGTGGTGCTGCATCTGCACCCGGTGTACACCACCAGCCTCGCCTGTCTGGCGACGCCGCAGATCCTGCCCATCGACCAGAACACGGCCCGCTATTTTAACCGGGTCGCCGTCGATACGCTGTACGGCGGGATGGCGGACACCGCGGCAGAAGGCGCCCGGCTGGCGGGCCTGCTGGCGGACAAACGCCGCCTGCTGATGGGGAATCACGGGGTGCTGGTGACCGCCCCGACCATCGGCGAGGCGTTCGATGATATCTGGACCCTGGAGCGCGCCTGTCAGATCCTGATCACCGCCTGGTCCACCGGCCAGCCGCTGAAGGTTCTGTCAGACGCGGTAGCGGAAAAAACGGCCCAGGACTGGGAGAAGATTGCCGATTTCTCGCGGCAGCATTTTGCCGAAATGAAGCAGTTAATGATCGACCTCGATCCCTCCCTGGTGGACTAACCCCGCGCCTGCCCGGGTCAGCCCGGGCCGTCGCTGGCTGCCGCCAGCAGCGGCACGATGATATCGCTGAGCGGTGTCGGAATGCCGTGCTGACGTCCGCGACGCTGCACCACGCCGTTACGAATATCCCACTCCAGCGGTCGGCCATTCAGGCGATCGATCAGAATAGAGGTGCTTAAGTCGGCAGGCGCCCGGTGAAAGCCGGCGATAATCTCCTCCGGCACGCTGTCGCCCAGGGCGGCCCCTTCCGCCCGCGCCACCTGCAGACATTCGCGCAGATAAGCCAGTCCGAGGGCAGTAATGTCTTCCCGGGCAAACATCCCGGCGCGGCGTCCGGTCAGCACCATCAGTCCGGCTACGGCGTTCTGCAACAGTTTACGCCAGGCCACGGTGGTAAAATCCGCCGCCAGGTCCACCGCGCAGCGGGTCCCCGCCAGCGCCTGCTGCACTCGCTCTGCCCCCGGCAGATCCGGGAGGGTCAGGCGCGGCGTGGCGCGCAGCCAGACAGAGGCATCGGCATCGCGCTGCGCCGGAAACCAGACCACCGAGGGCAACACCGTCGCGCCGCCGGTCAGGGGGGCAAACTGCTGGCGCTGCTCAACGCCGTTTTGCAGCACGCACACCACGGTGTCCGTGGAACACAGGGCCGTCAGCCAGGAGGCGATGGCCTCCGTCTGGGTAGTTTTCACCGCGACAAAGACCAGGTCGAAGGGGGCGGCTATCGCCGTTGGGTCGGTGTGCACCGGGCCGGGCACCACGATCTCGCCCTCGTCAGTGCGCAGCACCAGCGCCGAATGGGCGGTACGCCCGCAGACCATCGGCGCCCTCCCCACCTCAAACAGGGCGGCGGCGATAGTCGTGCCGATGGCGCCGGGACCAATAAGTGCAACCTTAGGAAATGCTGACATGCCGAAGACCTCCTGATGATTCACCGCCCTGGTTGGGCAAAGATTGCCCTCCACAGTAGCGAGAAAGACCGGAGGTCGGCAAGCGGCGCGTCGGGAAAAGCCATTCGCTTTCCCCGACAGCGGTCTAGTAACGCACGCAGACGGATTTGGTTTCGCACCAGCCGTCGAGCCAGTCAGGGCCGAAATCGCGGCCGGTACCAGACTGCTTCATGCCGCCGAAAGGCAGGTTGGCGTCAATCAGGGTATGGCTGTTGACCCATACCGTTCCCGCCTGCAGACGGTCGGTGTAGTTCAGGGCCTGGGTTAGATCGCGGGTCCAGACGCTGGCGGTCAGGCCAAAATCGCTGTCGTTGGCCAGACGCAGCGCCTCCTCGCCGTCGGCCACCCGCACCAGGTTCACCACCGGGCCAAACACCTCCTCACGGGTGAGGCGCAGCCCGGCGTCGGGGTTAACCACCAGCGTCGGCGGAATATAATACCCCCCCGCATCCGGTCCGGCGCTGCCGCTGATGAGCTCTGCCTTCTGCTGGCGAGCCTCTTCGAGGTAGGCCGCCACCTTGTCGCAGTGGGCCCGGGAGACCACCGGGTTGATCTGCGCCGTCTCCTGCATCCCCGGCCCCACCTGCAGCGATTTTACCGCCTGCTCGAAACCGCTGACCAGGGTGTCAAACAGCGGCGCTTCGATGTAGATCCGCGAGCTGGCGGCGCAGACCTGCCCCTGATTGAGGAAGCTACCGGTCATCAGCCCCTCAATAACCCACTGGGGATCGGCATCTTTGAGCACAATCGCCGGGTTCTTGCCGCCCAGCTCCAGCGTCACGCGAGTCAGGCGGTCGGCGGCCACGCGGGCGATCTGTTTCCCGGTCGCCGTCGAGCCGGTAAAGCTGACCTTCGCTACCTGCGGATGGGCGGTCAGCGCCGCGCCGCAGCCGGCGCCGCTACCAGTGACCACGTTGAACACCCCGTCAGGAATGCCCGCCAGGGTCGCCAGCTCCGCCACCCGCAGCAGGGTCAGCGGGGTGGTTTCAGAAGGTTTGATGACGATCGAACAGCCTGCCGCCAGGGCCGGCATGACCTTCCACATGCCGATCATCAGCGGGAAATTCCACGGGACGATGCCCGCCACCACCCCGACCGGCTCTTTTTTGGTCCACGCCTGGTAACGCGCCCCTTGCGGGAACGGGATCGACACGTCCAGCGTCCGGCCGCTGATCTTGGTGGTCAGCCCCGCGGTGTAGCGCATCCAGTTCAGGGTGCAGCCGACCTCAAAGGCGCGAGAGATCGCAATGGATTTGCCCTGCTCAAGGGTTTCCAGTTGCGCCAGCTCTTCGCCGTGCTGCTCCACCAGGTCGGCAAAACGCAGCAGGATGCGTTCACGGTCGGCCGGGGTGCGCCCGGCCCAGCGGCGATCGACAAAAGCGCGCCAGGCGGACATTACCGCCCGGTCAACATCCGCCGGGCTGGCGTCGGCGGTGGTGGCAATCGCCTGCCCGGTGGCCGGATCCCAGACGGTTAACCGGTTTTCGCTCTGCGCGGCGCAGGGAGCGCCGTCGATATACAGGCCATGCTGACGGTCTAAAAACTGCTGGACGCTGGCAAGCAGCGCTATCTGAGAGGTGGACATACCCTTTCCTTATTCTTCGCGGATAGTGCTTTCAGTCTATGTCCGGTTGGCGGCTGGCGCTTTTTTCTCTGTGACATTCGTTTGCGCCGCTGTGACAGTCGCCGCAAATCCGCGGCTTACCCTGGCAGAAATGTGCCGCAGGTAATAGTTCTTTCATATACCCGCCATCGCGGCCTTGCCTGAGGCGGCATAAATGCAACAATGCGGAAACATTGTTATTACAGGAGAAGGGCGAATGATGACCACGGCAGAGGGGGGGCTGGCGTACCAGCGCTGGCTGGCGACGATCAATCAGGTCTGCGGCCATTTCGCCGCCCGGCCGCTGGAGGGGCGCTTCCACGGCGAGATTGACGCCCGCTACGCCGGCAGCCTCAAGGTCAGCACGGTCACCGCCGCCGGCGTTAATCTCTACCGCACACACAATGAGATAAAACGCGATAACGACGCCTGGTTCTACACCGTATTTCAGCTTGCCGGCGAAGCCATCATCGAACAGGACGATCGCCAGGTGACGCTGGCGGCAGGCGATATCACGTTAATCGACGCCGCCCGCCCCTGCTCGATTGTCTGGCAGCAGACCTCGCGTCAGGCCTCCCTGCTGCTGCCGCGCCAGCGGGTGGCGCCCACAGGCGACATCGCCACCGCCTGCCGGCTGGACAAATCCCTGCCAATGGTGCAGCTCAGCCAGCGACTGCTGCTGGAAAGCATGGGCGGCACGGCGCTCTCCGCCAGCGAGAGTGAAGCGGCGCTGGAGGCGATCGCCTGCCTGTTGCGCCCGGTGCTGCATCAGCGCGAGCCTGCCCCTTCCCGGCGGGAAAAGCAGTTTCAAAAGATTATTGCCTTAATCGATGCGTCCATTCAGTCGGAGCATTTGCGCCCGGAGTGGCTGGCCAGCGAGACGGGGATGTCGGTACGCAGCCTGTACCGGCTGTTTGCCGACAAAGGGCTGGTGGTGGCGCAGTATATTAAGAACCGGCGGTTGGATCTGTGCGCCCGGGCGCTACAGAACGCCCATGACGACGAAAAGCTGGCGGGGATCGGCTACCGCTGGGGCTTCAGCGACCACAGCCATTTCTCCACCGCCTTTAAGCAGCGCTTTGGCGTCTCGCCGGGCGAATACCGCAAGCGCTGCCGCTGATCATTTACGCCGCCACTGGCCGTTCAGCCCCTGGACGTACTCCCCGGGCTGAGCCCGGGCCACCAGCTTCTGCCCGGCCATTTTCGCCACTTCATCTACCGGCAGATTGTTGTCATCCGCCAGCTGCTGGTAGCTTTCGCTGCGCGCGGCATTGATCTGCTTCACCAGCGCTAAGGTCTCTTTATCCTGGCGCAGCGGCGCCAGATAGCCGTTCAGCGTTTCCCCCACCCGCCCCTGCTGCCGCGCTTCGCTCAGGGTCAACGCCAGCGCGGGCGCGCTGAGTAAGGTCAGCGCCAGCGCTGCGCTTAACAGTCGTTTTCTCATCGTCGCCTCAGAACAGATCGCTGCGGGATTTCAGCAGATTTTCCACATCCTTATCGACCTTGATATGGATCTCATGCTCAATTTTGACATTCATATTAATAGTGATGGGCTCTTTCGATGCCGCAATTTCGATACGCGGCGTACAGCCGGCGAGCAGCATCGGCGCCACCATGGCCACTAGCAACTTCTTCATTTAGGTTCCTTACATGTCTTACCGTCCGTACAGTGCCGCACGGGCAGCATGGCATTCTGTTCGAGCCACGCCTGTAAATTGTCGCCGAAGCGTAAACTGCGCCACAGGTCGAAAATATTCTCTTCATGAGCGTAGTTTAAATGCACGGTACTGCTTTTCCCGTCCACCCGGCTGGTACCGTTGATGGTGGCCTTAAGCGTCAATACGCCCAGATTGTCGAGGTTAATCCGCGTCCACGAGCGGGAGATCTCCATATAGCGCAGCCAGTTAATCGCCGCCCCGGCGGAGACATTGTCCGCCACCAGCGCATCGGCAGTGTCTTTATCCAGCCGCAGGGTCATCGGCCCGTCATTACGCAGCCAGCCGTCGTGGATGATCCATTGGTTGTTTTCCAGCCACAGCGGCAGCGCGCCGCTCACCGCCCCGGACATAGCGAACTGCTTCACCTTGACGGCGCTGGTGAGTTCGCTGCTGGAGATATGTTGCAGACGGATCAGCGCCGGGTCGCGCTGCGGCATGCGCAGCTGCAGCAGGGTCAGTTTTCCGCCTAACAGATCGACGCTGACGTCGCTGAGCTGCAGCGGATTGGCCTCACTCCACGGCCAGGTGCCCTGCAGGTCCGCCGTCAGATTGCGCGCGGTAACCTGGTTGACGATTTCGCCAATACGCAGGGAGACCGGACGGCGGGTGCCCAGCTGCCAGTGGCCGTCGCTGAAACGGAATGGCAGCACGAAGTCGACGCCGTTAATCTGATTGTCCGGCATCCAGGCGCTGCCGCCCTTCAGCACGCCGTGGCCGCCCGCCTCAAATCCCTGCCCGGCTGCTGCCGAAAAGGCCACCTGCGCATAGAGACTGCCTTCCCGCAGATTCATCTTCCAGTCCGGTGGCACCAGCGGCTGGAACACCGTCAGCGACTGTTTTGGCCACCACGCCTGGCCGCGCAGCCGTTCGCCATCCCAGCGCCCGGTCAGCCGCACCGGGCCAATGGTATCGGCGTGCAGGGCGCCGGTGAACTGGAACCACGTCGGGTCCCGGCCGTCGAGGGCAAATTTCAGCGTTGACGCCGGGAGATAGCTGCCGCCGGAGAAGGTGGTTTTGGCCGCGTCCAGCGACAGCGCGCCGGTCAACCGCGGGTGCTGGGCATCACGCAGCCAGCGGATCGGCTGCTCGAGCGTCAGACGCGGCGTACTGACCCGCATCGTGCCGTACTCGAGCTTATCGAAGCCGGTGGAGAGGCTGCTCAGGGTAATAGCATTGTCGCGCCACTCCCCGCTGCCCTTCACATCCCAGCGCGCCTGCATCGGGGTGAAGTGTCCCTCACCCCAGTAGCGCCATTGCCAGCGGCCGCTGTCAGGCAGAAAATCGCTCGCCTGACCGTCCAGATGCAGCGTAAAGTCGCCCATCTGCTGCTCATGGGCGCGGAGGATCGCCTGCAGGCGGCCATCGACGCCCTGCTGGGTCACTTTCACCCCAGCCAGCGGCCAGCGAATTTCATCAATATTCAGCGCATCGATCACTCGTCCGCGCGAACGCAGCAGCGCCCCGGGATGAAACGCCAGCTGCGGGCTGACCAGCGACCCGCTGAGCTGCGCCGGCAGCGCCGCGTAGAAGATCATCTCCCCCAGCTTGGCCTCGCCGGTGAGCCGCAGCGGCATGTCGCTGTTATCCATGCTTAGCTTGCCCGGACCGATATTCAGCACCGCGTTGCCTTTGCCGGCATGCCCCTCGGTGAGGACATTTAAGCGACCGCTGACGGTCATCTGCTCGGTCCCCTGCTGCCAGTTGCCCACCGACAGTGCGAGGCGCCCGCTGAGCGGGTAGTTCTGGTAGCGGGTGCGCCAGCGGCCGTCGCTGATGGTGATCCGCTCCGGGGTGATCTCCCACGGCAGATCCAGGATCGGCTCTACCTCGCCGCGCGGCGTCACCAGCAGCTGGCCGCGATTGTGCTGCCACTCGAGCTCGGCATCGATCCATTCCGCGGTTTGTGGAAATTCAAAGGTGCCCTGCATCTGGCCGTCGACCGGCAGACCATCCGGTACCAGCGGCAGGTGGAAGGTTCCCACCAGCTTCACCGGCGGCTGATCGTCAGTCAGCCGGGCGCTGAACTGGCTGACGGTGAGGGCCTGGCCGCGCAGGCGCGCCTGCAGACTCAGTTCCTTACCGGCAAAGCCGATGTCCTGTTGCACTGGCGTCAACGACATCACCAGCCGCCCCTGCCATTTCTCCCATGGCGACAGCCGCAGGTTGTCAATGGTTAACCAGCTGTAGGGCAACATCGATTGCCATTCGGCGAGGGTGCGCGGCGATCCCGGCGTGGGCTCGCTGGCCGGCAGTTTGCTCAGACAAGCGCTGTTGATGTCCAGCTGGCCAATATGCAGCCGCCAGCGGCTGGGACGCGAGAGACGGGCATCGGTCACCCGGGCGAGTTCACAGTCGCCCACCAGATAGCGCAGGTCGGGGATCAGCAGAGCCGACCGCGTCAGACGCGGGCTCTCCTGCAACGAGATACGAGTGCCCACAGGCAGCCAGATGCCCGCCAGCGTCGGCACCCAGTGGGTCAGCGTCAACAGCAGCGTTAGCGGCAATAACACCAGCACTAACACCAGCGCGATGGCGGCTTTATATTTACCCTTCATGGGCAGTTAATATCCTGATTCAACATAAGTAAAAGCCGAATGGCGCCCATTGTGACACGTTCGACCAGTGAGTGAAAGTTTGCGACCTGTTAAAGCATAGTTGCCAGCCGGACTCGCGGCGCGGCGATCGGCCGTCATCATTTAGCTTTTGTTTAAGCAGCGCCTGCCACACTCCAGCCAGACAGAAATGGCTTGCGGGAGAGACCGTGTCGTTAATTATCTCGCTCTTTGAGAGCGCACAGGACCACTATCCATTGGTATTACTAATGGTTTTCCTGCTCACCTTCACTAAATCCTGCGCGCTGGTGTCGCTGGCGATCCCGGGCACCTCCGGCCTGCTGCTGTTGGGGACATTCGCTTCCGCCAGTCTCGGTCATTTCCTGTTAATGTGGTCCAGCGCCAGCCTCGGCGCCATCGGCGGATTCTGGCTCTCGTGGTGGTTAGGCGTTCGCTATCGTCACCGCCTCACACAGTTACGCTGGCTGACCGCCGAGCGGCTGGCCCGCAGCCGACTCTTTTTTCAGCGCCGCGGGCTGTGGGCGGTCTTTTTCAGTCGCTTCCTCTCTCCCCTGCGCGCCACCCTGCCCCTGGTCAGCGGCGCCAGCGGCCTGCCGCTGTGGTCGTTTCAGCTAGCTAACGTCAGCTCCGGTCTGCTGTGGCCGTTTCTGCTGCTCTCCCCCGGCGCTTTAAGCCTCAGTTTGTGGTGAAAAAACTTTGTCTTTCAAAGAGATTCCGCAAATCCGCGATATGCTCTAGAATTAGCATAAGCACCTGACACTTAAACTATTTTTTAATAATTGTACGATTATTTTAAATATGCTACCGTGACGTTATAATCACTGGAGAAAAGTCTTATGAAAATCGCGGTTTACAGTACGAAGCAGTACGATAAAAAGTACCTGCAGCACGTGAATGATACCTACGGCTTTGAACTGGAATTCTTCGACTTCCTGCTGACAGCGAAGACCGCCAAAACCGCCAACGGTTGCGAAGCGGTGTGTATCTTCGTCAATGACGACGGCAGCCGCCCGGTGCTGGAAGAGCTGAAGGCCCACGGCGTGAAGTATATCGCTCTGCGCTGCGCCGGATTTAACAACGTCGACCTCGAGGCGGCAAAGGAGCTTGGCCTGCGCGTGGTCCGCGTCCCGGCGTACTCGCCGGAAGCCGTCGCTGAGCATGCGATCGGTATGATGATGTCGCTCAACCGTCGCATCCACCGCGCCTATCAGCGTACCCGTGATGCCAACTTCTCCCTCGAAGGCCTCACCGGTTTCACCATGTACGGTAAAACCGCCGGGGTGATCGGCACCGGGAAAATTGGCGTGGCGATGCTGCGGATCCTCAAAGGTTTCGGCATGCGACTGCTGGCGTTCGACCCGTACCCAAGCGCCGCCGCGCTGGAGCTGGGGGTGGAATATGTCGACCTCGCCACGCTGTACAAGGAGTCGGACGTGATCTCCCTGCACTGCCCGCTGACCGACGAAAACTACCATCTGCTCAATCGCGAGGCGTTTGACCAGATGAAGGACGGGGTGATGGTGATTAACACCAGCCGCGGCGCGCTGATCGACTCCCAGGCGGCCATCGACGCCCTGAAGCACCAGAAAATTGGCGCGCTGGGGCTGGATGTTTATGAGAACGAACGCGATCTGTTCTTTGAAGACAAATCCAACGATGTGATCCAGGACGACGTTTTCCGCCGCCTCTCCGCCTGTCACAACGTGCTGTTCACCGGCCACCAGGCGTTCCTCACCGCTGAGGCGCTGATCAGCATTTCGGAGACCACCCTGGGCAACCTGCAGCAGGTCGCAAACGGAGAAACCTGCCCGAACGCCATCGTCTGATTCCTTTCCCTTTTGTGCTCCTCTCCCGGGGGGAGCACATTCAGATAATCCCCACAGATCCCCGCTGCGATACCGTTACACTGGCTTGGTTTTATTAGAAATGTGAATGTTTTGGAGTGAAAATGAACAAATTGGCGGCGCTACTGGCGGCAGGTATGCTGTTGTCCGGCTGTGTCTATAACAGTAAGGTGTCCACCGGCGCGGAACAGCTGCAGCATCATCGCTTCGTGCTGACCAGCGTCAACGGCCAGGCGGTCAACGCCGGCGACCGGCCGCTGGAGCTGAGCTTCGGCGAGAAGATGGCTATTACGGGCAAGATGTATGTTTCGGGCAATATGTGCAACGGTTTTAGCGGGGAAGGCAAGGTGTCGGACGGCGAGCTGAAGGTGAAGTCGCTGGCGATGACCCGGATGCTGTGCCACGATGCCCAGCTTAATACCCTTGACGCGACGATCGGCAAGATGTTGCGCGAAGGCGCGCAGGTCGATCTGACGGAAAACCAGTTGACGCTGGCGACCGCCGACCAGACGCTGGTCTATAAGCTCGCCGACCTGATGCATTAGCCGGCCTTGAGGTGCCGCTGACGCTGCCCCGCGACGGGGCCGCCGTTAGTAGCCGCAGCTGCCGCCCGCCAGTGCCTGCTCGCTGCAGCGTTTGCCGTTCGGCAGCGCGCACATGCCAATCGCCGAACCATCGAGCTGACGAGCCACCGATAACGAGCCGCCTATCATGGCGCAGTTGGCCTGACCGGCGTCGCTCATCGCCGCCCGCATGCCTGGCGTGACGTGCGCCGCCGTGGCCTGCTGAACGGGTTCACTACTGCACGCCGACAGCAACAGCGCCGCACAACCTACTAATATCGCAGCTCGCATTCTCTCTCCCCTCGGAAACGTCTTAAAAAAGCAAACCCCAGAATAATAGGCAGCGTGGCGGGCGACGTCGAGGGGGGAAGTACGTATTTATGCGCCTCATTAACATTTTCTAGCAAATTTTCGCCGAAAGCTTGATCTGCTCCGGCCTGGTCGCCGGGCGCACGTGATCCGACACTCGGCAGGAAGCCATTTTCTCCGCGAACCATGCAAAATATTGATCTGGTCACGGGTGGCCGGCGCATTGAGGACACAAATGCAAAAATGGCCGCGCCAACGGTTTGCTAAACTACCCCTTATATAATTACAGGGCGCGTCGCGGTTTCACGTGTCCATTCTTTTGCGCAATGTAAGGGTGTCTTCATATGATTACGATTGATGGTAATGGCGCGGTCGCTTCCGTCGCGTTTCGCACCAGTGAAGTTATCGCCATCTACCCGATCACGCCCAGTTCAACGATGGCGGAACAGGCCGACGCCTGGGCCGGCAATGGGCTGAAAAACGTCTGGGGCGATGTTCCCCGCGTGGTCGAAATGCAGTCGGAGGCAGGCGCCATTGGCGCCGTACATGGCGCGCTGCAGACCGGCGCCCTCTCCACCTCCTTTACCTCATCGCAGGGTCTGCTGCTGATGATCCCCACGCTGTACAAACTGGCCGGCCAGCTGATGCCGTTTGTGCTGCACGTCGCCGCCCGCACCGTCGCCACCCACGCGCTATCGATCTTCGGCGATCATTCCGACGTCATGGCCGTGCGGCAGACCGGTTGCGCCATGCTGTGCGCCAGCAGCGTCCAGGAGGCGCAGGATTTTGCGCTGATCTCGCATATCGCCACCCTGCAAAGCCGGGTGCCGTTTATTCATTTCTTTGATGGTTTCCGCACCTCGCACGAAATCAACAAAATCGCCCCGCTGGCGGATGACACCATTCGCGCCCTGCTACCGCAGGATAAAATCGCCGAGCATCGCCAGCGCGCGCTCAATCCGGAACACCCGGTGATCCGCGGAACCTCGGCCAACCCCGACACTTACTTCCAGTCCCGGGAGGCCACCAATCCGTGGTACGACGCGGTCTATAACCATGTTGAGACGGCGATGAACGACTTCGCCGCCGCCACCGGCCGTCAGTACAAACCGTTTGAGTTTTACGGCCACCCGCAGGCAGAGCGCGTGATCGTCATTATGGGTTCGGCCATCGGTACCTGCGAAGAGGTGGTTGATGAACTGCTGAGCCGCGGCGAGAAAGTCGGCGTGCTGAAAGTGCGCCTCTATCGCCCGTTCTCCGCCGCCCACCTGCTGGCAGCGCTGCCGGAAAGCGCCCGGGCGGTAGCGGTGCTCGATCGCACCAAAGAGCCTGGCGCGCTTGCCGAGCCGCTGTATCTCGATGTGATGACCGCCCTGGCGGAAGCCTTTAACCGCGGCGAGCGCGAGACGCTGCCGCGCACCATCGGCGGCCGCTATGGCCTCTCCTCCAAGGAGTTCGGCCCGGAATGCGTGCTGGCGGTATTTAGTGAACTGCAGTCCGCTCAGCCGAAGCCACGCTTTACCGTCGGTATCTATGATGACGTGACCAATCTGTCGCTGCCGCTGGGAGAAAATACCCTGCCAGCAGAGGCCAAGCTCGAGGCCCTGTTCTACGGTCTCGGCAGCGATGGCAGCGTGTCAGCCACCAAAAACAACATCAAAATCATCGGCAACTCGACCCCGTGGTTCTCGCAGGGCTATTTTGTCTATGACTCGAAGAAAGCGGGCGGCCTCACCGTCTCGCATCTGCGCGTCAGCGAAAAACCGATTCGTTCTTCGTATCTGATTTCGCAGGCTGATTTCGTCGGCTGCCACCAGCTACAGTTTATCGATAAATACCAGATGGCCGAGCGGCTGAAGCCCGGCGGTATTTTCCTGCTCAACACGCCGTACGGCGCCGATGAGGTCTGGTCTCGCTTGCCGCAGGAAGTCCAGGCCACTCTGAATCAGAAAAAAGCGCGTTTTTACGTGGTCAACGCGGCGAAAATCGCCCGCGAGTGCAGCCTCGGCGCGCGCATTAATACCGTGATGCAGATGGCGTTCTTCCATCTCACCCGCATCCTGCCGGGCGACAGCGCGCTGGCGGAACTGCAGGCGGCGATCGCCAAAAGCTACAGCAGCAAAGGCCAGGAGCTGGTGGAACGCAACTGGCAGGCGCTGGCCCTGGCCCGGGAATCGCTGGCGGAAGTGCCGCTCCAGCCAGTGAACGCCAGCAGTCCGAACCGCCCGCCGGTGGTCTCCGACGCCGCGCCGGATTTCGTCAAAACGGTCACCGCCGCGATGCTGGCCGGCCTCGGCGATGCGCTGCCGGTCTCCGCCCTGCCGCCGGACGGCACCTGGCCCATGGGCACCACGCGCTGGGAGAAACGCAACATCGCCGAAGAGATCCCCATCTGGAAGGAAGCGCTGTGTACCCAGTGCAACCACTGCGTCGCCGCCTGCCCGCACTCGGCGATCCGCGCCAAAGTGGTCGCGCCGGAAGAGATGGAGAACGCCCCTGCCAGTCTGCACTCGCTGGACGTCAAATCCCGCGATATGCGCGGACAAAAATACGTTCTGCAGGTCGCCCCGGAAGACTGCACCGGCTGCAACCTGTGCGTTGAAGTGTGCCCGGCGAAAGATCGCCAGAACCCGGAGATCAAGGCCATCAATATGATGTCGCGCCTGGAGCATGTGGAAGAGGAGAAGGTCAATTACGATTACTTCCTCAACCTGCCGGAAATCGACCGCACAAAACTGGAGCGGATAGATATTCGCACCTCGCAGCTGATCAGCCCGCTGTTTGAATACTCCGGCGCCTGCTCCGGCTGTGGCGAAACGCCGTATATCAAACTGCTGACCCAGCTGTATGGCGATCGGATGTTGATTGCCAATGCTACCGGCTGCTCCTCCATTTACGGCGGCAACCTGCCCTCGACGCCGTATACGACCGACGCCAACGGCCGCGGCCCGGCATGGGCCAACTCGCTGTTTGAGGATAACGCTGAATTCGGGCTCGGCTTCCGCTTAACCGTCGACCAGCACCGTCAGCGCGTGATGCGCCTGCTGAGCGAATTTGCCGACAAACTGCCGGCAGAGTTGAACGCGGCGCTGCATGCCGAGGCGACGCCGGAAGTACGCCGCGAACAGGTGGCGGCCCTGCGCCAGGCGCTGGCCGGCGTGGACGGCGCTGAAGAGCTGCTGACCGATGCTGACGCGCTGGTGGAGAAATCCGTCTGGCTGATCGGTGGCGACGGCTGGGCCTACGATATTGGCTTCGGCGGTCTGGATCATGTGCTGAGCCTGACGGAAAACGTCAACATTCTGGTGCTGGATACCCAGTGTTACTCCAACACCGGCGGCCAGGCGTCAAAAGCCACCCCGCTGGGGGCGGTCACTAAGTTTGGCGAACACGGTAAACGCAAGGCGCGCAAAGATCTGGGCGTCAGCATGATGATGTACGGTCATGTCTATGTGGCGCAGATTTCGCTGGGCGCGCAGCTGAACCAGACGGTGAAAGCGATTCAGGAAGCGGAAGCCTATCCGGGACCGTCGCTGATCATCGCCTACAGTCCTTGCGAAGAGCACGGCTACGATCTGGCGCTCAGCCACGATCAGATGCGTCAGCTGACCGCCACTGGATTCTGGCCGCTCTACCGCTTCGATCCGCGTCGCGCTGACGAAGGCAAACTGCCGCTGGCGCTGGATTCTCGTCCGCCGTCCGACGCGCTGGCCGAGACGCTGCTCAACGAGCAACGCTTCCGTCGCCTGAACGCCCAGCAGCCGGAGGTGGCGGAGCAGTTGTGGAAAGACGCCGCCGCGGATCTGCAGAAACGGTATGACTTCCTCGCCCAACTGGCCGGCAAAGCGGAGAAATCACCGAGCGAAGGCTAAGGTTATTTTCCATCCTGCAGCCATAAAAAAAGCCCGAACATGTTGTTCGGGCTTGTCGTTTTACCGATAAACAAAATCATTCCGCAGAATGAGACGGCAACAATAAATAATTGGCATGACAATAAAGGCATATAACGCGCGAATAATACGTGATTATCCTGGGTATGTATAATTTTTATTTTGTATATTACCCACGGATATATTCAGCATAATTATCACCATTTCTTTGGTATTATTTATTTTAGATTTTACTTATATCGTAACAATTGAGTCTTACCATATCTCAGACCGCTCCTTTAGCATGAGTTCACTTCCTTCCCGGAAGCTAAAACATAAAAACAGTTAAAGGAATTTCTTCATGAAAAGAAAAGTACTGGCCCTCGTTATTCCGGCTTTATTAGCCGCCGGTGCCGCCCATGCGGCGGAAATTTATAATAAAGACGGAAATAAATTAGATCTCTATGGCAAGGTAGACGGTCTGCACTATTTCTCCAGCGACTCGAAAAAAGACGGCGATCAAACTTATTTGCGTTTCGGCTTTAAAGGCGAAACCCAGATCAACGATATGCTTACCGGCTATGGTCAGTGGGAATATAACGTTCAGGCCAACAACACCGAGAGCTCCAGCGATCAGGCGTGGACCCGTCTGGCATTCGCGGGTATCAAAGTCGGCGATTACGGCTCCTTCGACTACGGTCGTAACTACGGCGTGCTGTACGACGTCGAAGGCTGGACCGATATGCTGCCGGAGTTCGGCGGCGACTCCTACACCTATGCGGATAACTTTATGGCAGGCCGCGCCAACGGCGTCGCGACCTACCGCAACAGCGATTTCTTTGGCCTGGTGGAGGGTCTGAACTTTGCCCTGCAGTATCAGGGTAAAAACGAAGGTCAGAACGCGCAGGATATCAACGTCGGCACCAATAACCGCAGCAGCGACAGCGATGTTCGCTTCGACAATGGCGATGGCTTCGGTCTCTCCACCTCTTATGACTTCGGCATGGGCATCAGCGCGGCAGCGGCCTACACCTCTTCTGACCGTACCAACGATCAGATGACCCAGACCAACGCCCGCGGCGATAAAGCCGAAGCCTGGACCGCCGGCCTGAAGTACGACGCCAACGATATCTACCTGGCGACCATGTACTCAGAAACCCGCAATATGACCCCGTACGGCAATGACGGCGTGGCCAATAAAACGCAAAACTTCGAAGTCACCGCGCAGTATCAGTTCGACTTCGGCCTGCGTCCGGCCATCTCCTACCTGCAGTCCAAAGGCAAAGATCTCTATAATAACGGCCGCTACGCCGATAAAGATCTGGTCAAATATATGGACGTTGGCGCTACCTATTACTTCAACCGTAATATGTCTACCTACGTTGATTACAAAATCAACCTGCTGGATGACAACGACAGCTTCTACAAAGACAACGGTATCTCTACCGACAACATCGTCGCCCTGGGCCTGGTTTACCAGTTCTGATGCGCCAGCCCGCCGGTTCCGGCGGGCTTCTTCCTCCCGCCGTACAGTAGATAAAACAAAACAATATATCCCGCTGGTTAAAATAGCCGTCCATTTAGTGATATAGTCGTGCTCAGTCAGTGCTTGCCCGAGGACGTCCACCATGCATCATCACCCAGTAAAATCATCCCGAATTATCTCTGTCGCCTACGATGACGCCTCCGCCACACTGGAAATCTATTTTTATCACCAGCCGCCGTTGCAATATACCGGCGTGCCACCGCGTATTTTCCGCGATTTTTTACAGGTGGTGTCAAAAGGACGATTTTATGACGGCGTGATCAAAGGGAAATTCCCCGAACGCAAGCCACGTTAATGTCAAAGTGTGACCACGGTCATGATACAAAACGTGCTCTAATGCCGTACAATGTGAGGGGATACTTAAACAGGAGGTTTTTATGAGCAGAATGATTCTTGTCCCTATCGATATCTCTGATAAAGAATTTACTGAACGCATTATCAGTCACGTTGAATCGGAAGCACGGATTGACGACGCCGAGGTCCATTTCCTCTCCGTGATCCCTTCCCTGCCCTATTATGCCTCACTGGGAATGGCTTACACCGCTGAACTGCCGGGTATGGATGAGCTGCGCGAAGGAACGGAAACGCAGCTTAAAGAGATCGCCAAACAATTTTCCATCCCGGAAGATCGGATGCATTTTCACGTCGCCGAAGGGTCGCCAAAAGATAAGATCCTCGCGCTGGCCAAGTCGCTACCCGCCGACCTGGTGATCATCGCGTCGCACCGGCCAGATATCACCACCTATCTGCTGGGCTCCAACGCCGCCGCGGTGGTCCGCCACGCCGAGTGCTCAGTCCTGGTGGTGCGTTAACGCCACAGCCCGCCGCCCGGCGGGCTTTTTATTTCCGCTTACACCGCCTCCGCCTGCCTGCCCGCAGCGGAAAGTGCCGGAAAGATGCTGACATTCCGCGCCTGAATCCGTACCATACACGCCACGGTTGTCTGTCAGACCTCATTAATTGCTACGCGCCAGCGCCACGTTGTCCAGGCTGGCAGAACGCGTGCTCTTCTGATGCCACACTATGAATTGAGCCACTATTACATGCTGCAAAACCAAGAAATCAGTAAAAAAGAAAAGTACAACATCGATAAGTTGCCCAAATAATTCCAAGCCCCTGAATTTATTAATTTTATATTGTATTACAGTCAGTTATTACCCCATGCGAACAACGCCAACCGACGCCAGCCTACGAATTTAATGCCCTTTTTTGCCCCTTTTTCTTATCCGATGCCCCTTCTATGCCCCTCTTTTGCGAGCAGCTTTCCAGAAAGAAAAAGTGCATGTTTACGACAATATCCTCCCATGACATCATCTCCTGCGTTAATCATGTAATTTTCGGTGCGCACCACTCTTTCATGATAACGGCCTTCCCTAGGAAAACCCATCAGTTGGCCATCACTAGCAACGTCTATACTTTCAGTCTGAAGACTGGAGGCAACCATGTGCGGACGCTTTGCTCAATCACAAACCCGTGAAGAATATTTGGCATACCTGGCGGATGAAGCCGAGCGCGACATCGCATACGACCCTGAGCCGATTGGGCGTTACAACGTGGCGCCGGGGACTAAAGTTTTGCTCCTGAGCGAACGAGACGAACAGCTGCACCTCGATCCGGTTAACTGGGGTTACGCACCCGGGTGGTGGGATAAGCCAGCGCTCATTAACGCTCGCGTAGAAACCGCGGCGACAAGCAGAATGTTCAAGCCTCTATGGCAACATGGCCGGGCGATCTGCTTTGCCGATGGCTGGTTTGAATGGAAGCGAGAAGGAGACAAGAAGCAGCCCTATTTCATTTATCGTGCCGATGGCCAGCCAATCTTTATGGCGGCGATCGGCAGTGTCCCTTTCGAGCGCGGTGACGAAGCCGAAGGTTTTTTGATAGTGACCGCTGCGGCCGATCAGGGGTTGGTCGATATTCACGACCGCCGTCCGCTGGTCCTGACGCCGGCAGCAGCACGCGAATGGATGCGCAAGGATATAGGCGGGAAGGAAGCTGAAGAGATAGCCGCCGACGGAGCAGTGCCCGCCGACAAGTTTATCTGGCACGCCGTTACGCGCACCGTGGGTAATGCGAAAAATCAGGGGCCAGAATTAATTGAGGCTATCGACCCCCTATAAATACGTAATGTCCACAATATGCCAGGAGCGGACATTACTGAGTTAAGTTCTGAAAGTAGCTTTAAATACGCACATGCTCTTCCTAATAACTCGATTATCATTTTTACCGTTAAACAGTTCCGGAGACAACTCTGACTCACAGGAATATCGCTAAGCCTCTGCCCCCCCTAAGCAATATCCTGATTGCTGAGTTGAGGCATTAATCTCTCAAATAAATCATCACTTTCATAGGGGATGTTATTAATATGCCGGGAATAAATCAAACCTCCTGAAATAAGCTTGGACAAAGAACTTTCACATAAAACACCTATACATTTTTTATTTTCCCCTGCCATAAAATCTTCTAAATTTCTCAAGATAAAATTTCGTGACAACTCACGATGTTCATTTATTGCCATTCTCGCATCTTCAGAATTAATGAGAGACACTTTAGGAAGCAAATCAGTAACATTAACGGCCACCATGCCTAGATTTTTAAGTGATGAGCTATCCTTTATCCTGCGCACGATCTGCTGGTTTGCAACTTTTATGTTTTTAGATAGTTTTTTTAACGACTTAACTCGTTTGCATTCTACAAAAAGAATTCTGCCGTCAGAGAGTTTCACTTCGATATCACAAATGCTTTTAAGAGATATTTTATACCCTCCACGCAGGAATCTTGCAGCCATTGACAACTCAAACAGAAAGTCTCTTGCAGGATCGTTCTCAGAAGTAGCACGAAATTCTTGACCAGTGATAACCTTCTTTATTTGATCGAGATATTCCTGGATATCAAGCCCTTTAAGATCATTGTAAACCCTTATGATTTCATTAGCTTCCACGTGAGAATTCATCATCTCCTTCATAAAGGCAACTAAATTTTCATCGGGTATATCTTTGAAAATTTTTTCTCCATTTGATAGTGCTTTCAATTTTTGAAGGTTTTTGTGGTATACCCCATATCTTGTTACTGCAAACCTAAAGCCCAAACTATCGAACCAAGTACAAACCTCTTCAAATTTAGTTAACAAACCTGAAAACTCATGCTCGTATATTTCCTTGCTTTCCATACTTTTCTCTTTAAATAAATTCAGATTCGTATTGGCGCTTGTCAAATTCATGTGGGCTGTGCCCCTTAAAATCATCAAGCGGGAGCTTGTTCTGTAAAGATTGTGAACCTATTAGCGTCTCGATTAAATACTCTATATAGTTGACTCGACCAATTTATACCAAACGGTAGAATAAAAGAAGGAATCCCCGCAGTACTTAACTAGTCATTCTTTGACTACTGTGATTAAGATCACTTCCAAAGTCCGCTTATCGCTCTAAGCGGACTGTAGTAGCAGCATAACCACCACTGTTAATGGCCGAATCATCTAACTTTGAGCAGGTCACAGAACCTCGTAGTATAGCGCGGGGATAGCATTTCTCGTTTCATCTGCCAGGCAGTCTGGATCCCCTGCCCTGCAAAATACAGAGTTCCTCTTCCGTCTTTCGCATTGAGATGATCGAGAACTTCCATGAGCTTTTCACTGTTCTTCCGTGGCGCGTTGTCGTCGAAGAGGTTGAGCTGCGCTACGCCCTGGCTGTAGAAATCACCAAGCATCACGCCTGCTTTCTGATAACGATGCCCATTTTTCCAGATTGCATCGAGGCATTTCGTCGCTGCTGCGATTATGTCCCTGCTGTCTTGCGTTGGGGTTAATAGTTTTACCGATGCGCTGTTACCGTAGTATGGCTCGTTCAGCGCAAAGGGACTGGTTTTGACAAAAGCGGAGATAAACCGGCAATACTGATGCTCGCCACGGAGTTTCTCCGCTGCTCGTGAGGCGTAGCTGCAGATCGCCTGCCTCATCTCATGGTATTCAGTGATACGGCCGCCGAACGAACGGCTGCAGACGATTTCCTGCTTTACTGGCGCGAACTCCTCCAGCCCGAGGCATGGTTCGCCACGCAGCTCCCGCACAGTTCGCTCCAGAACCACATTAAAATGCTTCCGGATAAAACGGATATCGGTATCCGCCAGTTGCAGTACCGTTTTAATCCCCATGGCCTCCAGTTTTTTACTGATGCGGCGCCCGACGCCCCAGACCTCATCCACCGGAAGCAAAGCCATCAACTTCCTCTGCCTTTCCAGATTAGACAGGTCCACCACTCCTCCGGTCTGCCGCTGCCACTGTTTCGCGGCGTGATTGGCCAGCTTCGCCAGGGTTTTAGTCTGGGCTATGCCGACGCCGACCGTGAGGTGCGTCCTGCCCAGAACCGTCTCGCGAATTTCCCTGCCAAAGTCGGTAAGATCGCGACAGTTTCGCACACCAGTAAGATCGCAAAATGCCTCATCAATACTGTAAATTTCGCAGCGTGGAGCGAGTTCCTCCAGTGTTGTCATCACTCGGTTTGACATATCGGCATAAAGCTCATAGTTGCTGCTAAACGCGATAATACCGTGCCGGCGAAACATGTCCTTTTGCTTGAAATAAGGCTCACCCATTTTGACGAAGGGCTTTGCCTCTGGCGAGCGGGCGATCACACAGCCGTCGTTGTTTGACAGGACGACCACCGGACGCCCTTTCAGGTCAGGACGAAATACGGTCTCGCACGATGCATAAAATGAATTCACATCACAAAGCGCAAACATCTTAGCCAGCTGATTTAATGATGTACGTAACCACCCCGAACACGTCGAGAGTATCCTCGCTACCGACTACTATCGGCGAATATGCAGGGTTCATTGGGTTAAGCTGAACCCTTGGATGCAGCTGCAGCTTCTTAACGGTGAATTCCCCATCCACTGCAGCGATAACGATATCGCCATGAACTGCTGTCCTTGAGCTATCCACTACTAGAAGATCACCCTCCCCTATGCCGGCGTCTTTCATGCTGTCGCCGGCGGCTTTGACAAAATACGTCGCACTGGGGTGGTTAACGAGCAACTCGTTCAGATCGATACGTTGCTCAACGTAATCCTGCGCAGGACTTGGAAAACCACATTGCACAAGGTCGCTGTACAACGGGAGCAGCATGATCTGACGTAACTCAACGGGCGTGTAGAACTGCATAATAAACTCGCTCACAAAATACTGTTTTTATATACAGTAGTTTCATTCACTAATCTGATCAATAGAGGTTTCAACTATCAATCAGGAGCACAGAGGGGGGAAACCAGTCACCTTTGAGCCCCTGATATTGGTTTCACTTAGTGATTATGTTGTCTATGTGCCAGCTATGAACTATCTTTTCTCAAAACCTGCTACTGCAAAATGGATATAAGATGTCACAGACGGACTTGCTGATTGTTGTTTTTACGCTGGGCATTTTAGCCTTTGGCTATTCCATATGGTTCATTTCGAACAGAATACTCTGCTCAATATTTCATAGACTTAGAAAGAATGTATGAATTGGGATGGTATAGACCCAAATTCATGGTCCTTGCTCCTCGACGTCGGAAGGTACTTACAGATCATCTTCGCTCTTAACCTATCACATCGGCACCTACTCCATGATGTAACAGCTCGGACCAGAAATATCTGGAAGCTTTAGGCATATTCCTGGAAGATAGACGAGCGCAAAGACGCACACAGCAATGATGTTATGTAGTATTTTCCCCTTGAGTGTGCCTGCTCAGGGGGATTTTTTATCGCCGTATTGTACTGGCAAATATTTGTAAATAGTCTTCACCCCCACGCCTGTCACATCGGCCACACGCGACTGGACAGGCGGTTAGTCCGGTATGTTTCTCGCGCTACTACTGCTTACGTTAACGTCTGGTAATGATCTAGCGGCGCGACGTAAAGCGGCGTTGAAAGCAATTATAGTGACCGGCCGGCGTCGGTACTTCACACGGTTAGAATGGCTCTGAAATAAAAAAACATCTTCTGGATAGCGTTCTCTTCTACGAGCAATGATCCCCTCCACTGGAGGGGTTGATTCAACACGTAGCTCCTTCAGGTGACCCTGTTTTCGTATCAGTATCAAGCCATCATCAATATCATCATATCGAATACTCAGCAGCCTTCCAGCGCTTAAACCTGTGTGAAAAATTAACGCCCACAAGTCTGCCCATGTATCTGAGATGGAAACAAGATTGCTGTTAATAGTTAAAAATTGTTCAAAACTTATTGTTTTCTTACCGTTCACGAACAAACCAAACTGTTTTCAAAACTGAAAGTACTTATTATCTCAAATGTTACATATCACGGGAAGGGCAGGAATCCTTGATCGCGGACGGCAGCAGGAAAGTATTTGTAGATCGTCTTCACCCCCACCCCTATCACATCTGCGATCTGTTGCCGGGTAGCGCCGTTCTCCAGCATTCTGCGGCACCGCTCCACCACTACTTCAGTCATTACCCGGCGGCGGCCCCCGACTCTCCCCTGCTCCCTCGCTGCGGCTAAACCCGCTCGTGTACGCTCGACAATCAGCTCTCTTTCCATTTCCGCCAGGGCGCTCATGACGTGGAAGAAAAAGCGGCCTGCAGGCGTACTGGTATCGATGCTGTCGGTCAGGCTGCGGAAATTTACCCCACGAGCCTGCAACTCCGACACGAGCGTAATCAGATCACGCACGCTGCGGCCCAGCCGGTCCAGTTTCCAGACCACCAGCACATCACCCGTTCGCAGCCGCCGTAAGGCGCGCTTTAACCCTGGCCGCCGGGCATTTTTCCCGCTGGCCATATCCTCAAAAACCAGCTCACATTCTGCGCGAATCAGCGCGTTTTTCTGTAAATCGAGGTTTTGATCCCCGGTTGATACCCTCGCATAGCCAATCAGCACTCTCTAACTCCTTGAAATAGCTGATTGTAAAAAGCAGCGGCCATTCGCTCAAACCCTCGTTTGGGCGAACGCCTTTTTTGGAGCAAAAAACA
>NZ_LOAR01000012.1:0-186751 GCF_001620885.1 Klebsiella sp. D5A
TCCATTCTGAGCCACTAAGTCCCATATCATACAGACCCAGGGGGTTTGGGGGATATTTCCCCACTGGATAAATAGGAATACCTGCTCCATCAGTATATTCACTCAGCTCATCCTGGCTGGGGATGTTTTTACCGGGCAGGAACTCACCATTATTCGTTGCAAACGGAATGTATTGCCCTCTGGATCTTGCTGCATATTCCCATTGCGCCTCTGTTGGTAAATCAAATTTTTTACCAGACTCCTTACCTAACCACTGACAATAGTCTTTTGCCTGTTGCCAGGTGATGCCAACAGAATAATCACTTTTTTGCAATGATGGGTAATCTTTTAGCAGAATATTAATGGGTGGTTTTTTT
Organism: Klebsiella sp. D5A; assembly: GCF_001620885.1. Lineage (NCBI taxonomy): Bacteria > Pseudomonadati > Pseudomonadota > Gammaproteobacteria > Enterobacterales > Enterobacteriaceae > Klebsiella > Klebsiella sp. D5A. Next base: position 357 of record NZ_LOAR01000012.1, read on the forward strand.
ACTCCTGTTATCTGCAGATATTTATTATAATCATCATTGGTGACTTTGTATTTTGATATTGAAAAATCGCTTAATACAACCTTATGTAATACCTTGTCATCCTGGTTTATGCTGAAAGGCAGTTTTTCACCGACTAACGGTCCAAAATCGCCCATTAAAAACTCACCGCCCTGAACGGGAATCATGTTAGAGAGCGACTTACCCACAAGCTCTTTAGCCGCTTTTTCACTCCTGGCAGCATTTCCCTGATCGCACCCGACCAGTAAGCATACAGTAACTGAAATAGCTATAATGTTATTTTCCATTTCAATGCCTCAGTAATTTAATCAAGCAATCATTGTATTAGTTGGATGCTGCTCGTCAACCATGGCAAGATATTCTGACATCAGGATATCCGGAATAGGTCTAAATGGTTCATCCGGGCCAACGGAAACCGGAAGGTTATTATGCAATAAGGTGAGCTTTTCGCCATAATTGGTATAGAAAAACAATTTTCGTTCTCCAATGCCTAAAAACTTAATCACATCTTTTTCATTCAGTTCTTTACTGCCTTTCTTCTCCCCTGGCGACAACGTCAAATGCTGCATGATATTGTTATAATCTGCCTGACTTTGTACCCACTTCAATGCCATAAACACCGCTTGTTTTCGTCTCTTTAAAGGACCGAGCTTCCAGCTGTTAACGGAAAAAAAATCATTATTCTGATTTCGTGGATCAAGCCAGTCCGCCCAGTTCTGATCAATTAATGTGGCAATCACTGCCCCTTTTGTTTCCGGAGGGGTATATTTAAGCTGATCAGGATTAGACAAAATACTGTCCATCAAATTAACGCGTTTGTTTTCATCCTTAAGGTCTGCTCTAATTTGTTGCAATATTACGACCATATTCTTAAGCATGGCCTCACCCACCTGTATCCCTTGCGCCGCCATAATAATAGGAATTGCACATAAAGATCGAAAGGCATCCACTGCCATCATCTGCTCAAGCTTCTGATAATCCACATTTCTCAGCATATAAAGAAAGCTCTTCATAAAAGCCGCAAAGCTGCTGCCATCAACTTCAAAACCGACTTCCCCTTTGGCTCCCACTCCCCAACATAAAGCCGCTTTACAGTAAATACGAAAACGTCCCTGAATATAGGTGATATAAAAAACCCCACTTCCCCCAGCGCCTGCCTGCACCGTCATCCCTGCTTCCAGTTTGGCTATCGCGGCAAACTTCTTCTCTTTACTGACAATGGGTTTGTTATCATTCTCAACACCTTTAGCTACTGGCGTATCATCAGGATGCGGGTCAAACCACTCAATGGCACCACTGATATTACCTCCCGCCTGAGCACCAACAAAAACACCAATTTCACCTCCCCCCTGTGCTTCAGGTATTGTTGAGGTCTTTAAATTCACCTGCTGCTGTCCTGGTAACGGTGGGGCATTCAGGGTTGCAGGACGGCCTTTAATGCCATAGCCCTTTCCCTTTTCTCCACTCCAGTCTACTGTCACCCCTAATTCAATTGCAGCACTGGCACCAACGCTACCTGACAATACCAGTTTCATGGCAAAACGCAGTGCTCCCATATTACAGACACCATCCGGTGTCTGTGGAGTCACTTTTTTCGCCGGAAATAAAAGGCTGACACCTAACCTGTCCGGCAGGTACAGGGCCGTTTCGGCCTTCGCCTCCCCCAGTGCAAAACTGGCATGACCTTCTATTTTGCCCTCCAGTTTTTTTTCTGATGGATTATATTCCGCTGATGCACCCGCTCCATGGCTGTAGCGCATCAGTTGAGCCTGCGCGCTGATATCAACATACTGGTGATAAACAGATTCGTCGACTTTACCATCCCCCTTTGGCCAGGTCAGAGATTTGTTCATTTCCTCTGCCCAGTGACTGACAATAACATTCGTATCGTCAACAAGATCGAATTTCAGTGAAACAGGTACGTTACTTAGTTGTTTTTTTAGTTCCGCTGTATCTATTTTTCCCTGACGTATGGTTTTATTAACCTGATTACCATTCGCATCCTGAGAAACAATAGTTTTGTTTTTATATTTTATGAAACTGGCTTCACCACTTTCTTTATCAACTTCGCTGAGCTTATATGTTCGCCACTGGTGTTTTATTTTATCCGAACGCACATAAGTTTTCTTGAATCCTTTCACTGTGTTATTTTTAAGCGGAATAAGTTCCATTATACCAATGGCAGTATCTTTCATTTTATCATTAAGCAATTCCCCCTCCGGAGGATTCGCTGTTAGTGACATAAGCTCTTTCCGCAAAGCCTGATTTGCTTTGTTTAAGGCTTCATAGGCTTTAGTGATTTCACTTTCAAATTTTCTTGCTGGCACTCTGCCTGCCTGAGTGATTGCTTCAAAATTAATATCATCAAGATTTTTTTGCGCCTGTTTCTGAGTTTCAAGCAAGCCAGACAGAAAATCATGCTCCTGTTCGATAATTTTAGTATCTGAAGCCTCCAGAAAAAGCAATGTTGCGCTACCTGGGTGAAAATAACATTCTGGGCCATATTTTCCTTTTACAACCGTTCCCGTCCCTTGTACCGATGTTTTACTTTTCTCTTCTCCGGTAGCCATATGCTATTCCTTCATTCTTTAAAGTAATTCTATATGCAGGGCATCAGGCAGGGCAGTATAAACTGCAACAGTTTTACCTTCCGCATCGGTCCTGCCTTCAAATACTTTACCTTCACCGGTTGTTATCCTGTACCGGGTAAAAGGTAAAATCTCCCCGGACTCTTCATCTTTTGCAGTAAAAAACTCACTGAAACCGACGGGAAGCTCAGGTTTGTTTGCATCATAATCAGCTGCGCCCATTTTCTGCACATTGGCCGATTTCAGCAGAATATTCCCCGGGCAGCCCAGCTCGATATTGCCACCACTTAGCCTGATATACGCTCCCGCACAGTTCACCACCAGTTCCTCCGCCGCCGTGATTTCCACTCGCCCTTCCACGCTGGTCACGGTGATATCCTTTTTCGCCGTCGCCTCCAGCGCATCATCCTGCGCCTGGATTTCCATCTTTCCCTTCGCCGCAAACAGCTTCATCCCCGCCTTTCGCGCCAGCAGGCTGACGGCTTCTCCCGCCGCCACCGTAAAACGTTTCAGCGCACTGATGTCCGTATTCTGCTGTGACACAATCCCCACGCTGGCGCTACCCGAAGACAACCGTACCGCCTGCGGACTGCTGATGCTCACGCCCTGCGGCGCATTCAGCACTATCCCCGGCTGCGCCAGCTCTTTCAGCGCATCGTTCAGCGTCTGCTGGTTGCCGGTATCCGATGGCAGGGCCTGAGCCGATTCCGCTGCCGACGCCAGGCTTTTCGCAATACCCAGGGCATTTTCAAGCTGCGCAATCGCCTCCTCCATTGCCAGCATCCTGTCGCCTGCCGAAGGCTGTTTATCCACACTGATAAACACTCCCGCACCGCCCCGGATGCTCACCCATTTATCCGTACGCAGTTCCGCCCCCTCGCCCCGCAACTCCCTCTGCGCATTCACGTTATGCCCCAGGTTCAGCTGCGTCTTGCCGCCGTACTCGGTGCTGAGCTTGATATGCTCCTCGCCGCGCTTATCCTCCATTCGCAGCTTATTATTGGCCGGAGTACGAATCACATTGCGGGTGCTGTTTTTCTCCGTCACAGGGTCGACATGCCGCGAGTCGTGCAGCGCATGCGCAATATACGGCCGGTCAGGATCGCCTTCGTGGAAAGCAATCGCCACCTCCGTGCCCTGGATCAGCGGGAAGTGAAAGCCGTACACGTCGCCGCTGTAGGGTTTGGCGAGACGCACCGGCATGCTTTCCTGACCCTGCCCTTTCTCCTCTCTGTCAGCGTCAAATTTCACCCGGTACAGGCCGGACGCATCCTGCCAGGCGTAGATATCATTCGCCTTCGCGCTGGTCACCCGCGCCGTCATGGCGCCAGTCACCTTCGGGCGCGGCAGCAGCGGCGGACGCCAGCACAATGTTTCGCTGTAGGGCACCGCCAGCAGGGTCACCCGCAGCGCCTCCCGGCGGCTGGCGGTAAAACCGGTGCCGGTGATTAACAGCGGATCCTGCACGGGCGCAGGCAGGGTCGATGGGAGGCTGTCGGTAACGGTCAGCACCTGGGCCGGCGCCAGCCAGGCTGCAGTACTGCTCGCGGTAATAAGCGTCTGGTGAGCCAGAAAACGCTCATGGTCGAGGCGGGCATAGAAGTTGGCGGTCTCCGTCTGCGGGTCGATTTTATCGCCACGCTCCCAGTGGCGAAGCTTATAGTGGTATACCTCACCGTAAGTGATGCCTTCACCATTTCCCCGGGTCATATCCGCTGTTGCCGACTGGAGAACGCTCTGCGCATCGCGGGGGTTATAATCCCGGGTAGTGACGTTCGCCTCTACGACGTTGTGGGTGATGTTCAGACCCCATATCGATTCCGCACCGCTGTCGCTCATCCCGGACGGGCTGTTTACAGGGAGTGTTTTATCGAACATCAGCGCCCGCTGCGCGTCGGCGAAGTGGACCACTTCGCTCTGGGCCTCTTCCTGCAGGGTGAAGAAATAAAATATCCCCACCTCTGCCAGCAGGCGCTGGATAAACGCCAGGTCGCTCTCCTGATACTGATTAATTTGCTCACGCCGCGAATAGTGTTGCTTGAGATTAAACTCATACTCCCAGTCATGCAGGTGATGTTCCTGCAATACCTGCTCCACCACCTCCGGTACCGATTTGTTGACGAAAAAACGGTGGCTGCGAAACTGTTTATCCAGCAGGAAGAGAAACGGCTGGAGGGTTATCTGATAGGTCGACTGATCTTCAGAACGATTGACGCGCCGGAAGGTGGTAATCACACCATGGACGCGTTTGCAGTCCGCCAGCTGCTGCAGTGCGCCGCCGCCCATTGTCAGCATGGCGGGTTTGCTCAGGAGCTGTGCGGCATCGATGTTTTTCTCTGCGCTGGTAAACGTAATGGTGTAATAATAAAGTTCACTCAGCTTTTCTGCACCACTGAATTCTTCCACATCCAGCGATGCGGTACATGAAGGAATATCCAGCTGGTAACGGTTAAGGGTGGTGCCGGTAATCATTGAAAAGGTATCCATTATATTCCTGTTTTACTCCGCAGTAATGACCACCAAAAATCAATTAACAGGATGCACTGTTTAATTTTTTTAATGATAATCATCTCATTCATCATAAATATATTTATGTGCATATCGATATCTCAGATACCCCACCAGGAATTTCATAACTAAAAGGAAACCCCAGAGATATTTATATTCACTGACTGAGAAATAAAAAAAGCAGCCAGAAACCGGAACCTTCAACGTTTATCGCCGCCAGCATTTCTCTGGCACTGTCCTTAGCGCTATCCATGCTGAGCGCCTTTATCCCCTCTTTCCTGCGCTTCATCCCCGCAGAGGCCCCGCTTTGCCGACAAGATTGACTGGCTGCAGGCACGCTACCGCCCATCGCTGTTTCCTGTTTATCAGGAACCCGTAGCGCACAGGGTCAGGCAGGCAGATTGTTATTCAACGTCCGCGATCGGGTTCGCGGGTTACTTGGTTTCGTTTTTTAAGGCGTCAGCCCCGGCTCCTGACGTATTAGCCGTGCCCGGCGTCAGACAGGCGTCCTTCTGCGGGACCAGACTGATCTCCACCCGGCGATTTTGCGCCCGCCCGTCTGGCGTCTCGTTGCTGGCGACAGGACGACTTGCGCCGTAGCCCTGCACCGCAAAACAACTCTCCGGCACATCGCCGGTATCGCGCATCCAGTCGCGGACCGCCTCGGCACGCTTCAGGGAGAGTTGTTGATTGGATTTATCGTTGCCGATGCTGTCGGTATGGCCTGCCACCACTATCAGCCAGCCGGGTTTGGCCTTAATGCCCAGCAGCGAGTTCACCAGCAGCTTTGTCGAACCCGGTTTCAGCGTCGATTTGCCGGTATCGAACAGCGCCATGCTATCGAGGCGGATCGTCTGCGGCCCCTGCACAACCTGCTTAATGACCGGACGCGGCGGCGGGGGCGGCGCCCAGTCATTGATAGCGGCTTCCACGAAGGGGATCAGCCGCATCCCCTGATACAGCCCCAGCCGGTAACGCAACGGCTCTCCCCGGCGCAGCCAGTCATCCAGCTGGCGGCTGTCGGTACGCAGACGCTGCTGCGCCTGCAGCTTCGGCGTCGGCGGCGTGCCGCTGAGGCGGTGATACACCGCCAGATGATCGCCGACGCTGCGCACCAGGCGCTGGTTGTTGATAAAGGAAGCCAGCATCGCCAGCGCCAGAAAGAGGAAGCCCACGCCAGCGGCAAGACCGGCATCGCGCATCCGGCGGCTGACCCCGTGGCGGTGCGGCAGTGACGACAGCAGAAGATCCGGCAGCGGGTGAGGACCTGGCGCCGCGGCGTTGCCCGGGGAGAGCGTGGTGATCCCGGCGATTTGCTGTTGCCAGAGGTTATTTGCCGCCGCTACCACCGGTGTCAGGCAGATGCCCGCGGCACACAGGTTCAGCGGAGGAAGTTCCGCCTGCCGGGCGCGGAATGGCCGGAAAAGAGCGTTTTCGGCCAAGGTCAGAATGCTCTCCAGCCACAGCGTCTGATGCAGGCGTGAGGCAGGGCTGCCCTCCCGCTGCCACTCGGCAACCGACTGGGGCGCTTGCCCCTTCTGCTGCACCTGGAGACCAGGCCTCTCCGGCGTGACGGTAAACCAGCGGCTTTCCCCTGCCTGGCCGCCAGGCGGCGTCACCCAGAACACGCTCCACACCGGCGGCAGACCGTTTAGCCAGGTTCGGCACTGAACGATACTCCGTCGCCAGTCGCGCAGCGACTGCGCCAGTTGCTCCCCGGAGGGGTGGTGCTCCGGTACCACCGCCAGCAGCACGGAAACCTGCGATACCAGCGCCGGACGCGCCGCCGCCAGGTACTGCGTCAGCAGCGGCAACTGCTCCGCGCTGTCTCCCCGTAGATACCAGCCGTGACGGGTTTCGCAGTGCGCCGAACGCCCGGGAAACAGACCGTCGGTATCCCCGCAGACCAGAACCACCGCCCCCTGAAAATCCTCGGGCGGCAGGACGATTTCCGATCGCTGACGGCTGACTGCCCGGCGACGCTGACGCCAGAGCGCCGCGCCGCCCGCCAGCAGGATGCACAGACTGAAGATCACCTGGTTGCCGATGGACAGCGGCCAGAAGCCCAGCACCAGCCACAGGGCCAGGATGACGGTCAGTAGCGTAAGCAGACGACGGGCGTTATCACGCATCTCTTATCCCTGCCCTGCTATCTTCGCCACCATCTGTGACAGCACGGCGGAGAAGGTCAACCACAGCGCGGCCAGCGCCACAATGCCAACCGCCCAGCCGCACCAGTACATCCGCCGTCCGCTGCGCAGCCGGGAGGCACGAACCACCACCGGCGCCTCCTGGGTCAGGCTGAACGGCGGGACCCGCGCGCCAAGCGCATGCGCCACGTCCTCACGCCGTTCGTCATCCTGGGCGCGGTACTGCCCGACAAACCCCAGTTGCAAAGTACGATAGAAACAAGTCAGCACTGCCGCATCCGCCGTGGGCTCTCGCAGCAGCTGGCGGATCCGTTCCCAGAGCTCTTCCCCGGCGTTGAGAGTGCTGAAAAAACGCGCCTGCAGCGGATCCTTGCGCCACCTGCGGTAGCCATCATCCTGACTGGCGCGGTTGAGGACGCTCTCATCGAGCAGCGCGCAGTAGGCATAGAGCATCTGCTCAGCGCTGGTGTCACTGATTCCTGCCGCCGTCAGCGCCTCGCGCGCCTCGGTCACCCATCGACAGGCCTGACGATAGAGCGCCTCGCCATCGGTCACCGGCTGGCCGCAGCGTAACTGGCTGACCATCAGCCAGCCCGGGTAAAAAGTTTTGTTGATCAGATCGCTTTCAGAGGTATTCATGAGCGCAGTACCGCAAAGAGTTCAAGTTTCACGTCGCCAAGCGATTCCGGGGTATAGAAGGTGCAGTTGCCGGCCTCCAGCATCGCGCGGGCGGCATCGGTGGAGAGATCCAGAGCGAAATATTGGTTTTCCAGACGTAGCGGAATGGCCGCCGGCACGTGGCTCAGCGGTTTGATCGCGATGCCGCTGAGGGCAATGTTGACGACCTCGGCGACATCATCATGGCTACCCGCCTTACAGAGCTGCGGAAAGCGGCTCTGTAGCTGGTGAGGGGGGAGTGAAGAGCGCACCGACAGATAAAAATCCGCCCCCTCGCGCAGTCGCGCATCGTGTAGCCTGCCCCGCCAGATCTCCCGGTCGGCGCCCTGCTCCAGAGCGATGGCGATCACCCTTGAGGGCAGGCTGACTTCGAGCAGCGTATCCAGCAGGGCAAACAGCGGCGGGAATACCTGCTCCGGCGAGGCATGCCGGTAGCGGGGGATAGCTTCCAGATGATGTTCAAGGGAGAAGGTCATCAGACTGCCGGCCAGCCTGGTCAGTTCGCGATAGAGCAGCTCCGGATGGCGCGAAGGGTCCTGATGCAGCTCGCTGAGCACCGGCTCGGCGCTGTTCAGCGCGTTGAGCAGCCAGAACAGGGAAACATCCGCCACGGCAAAATCAGCCATCCGCGCATTGCTTTCACGGCGCATGGCCATCAGGCGTCTGCGTCGGGCCTGCAGGCGATGTAACAGCTCACCCAGCTCGCTGACCAGCGTCGGGCTTGCCGCCAGCGACAGCAGCGGCGGGATGAATTCCGGGTCAACGATCCACTGCCCCTGGGCATCGCGCACCAGACGCGCTACCGGGCAGGTAAGGAAGGCCGCATTTTCCTCGGTGGAGAGACGCAGCGTCAGCGCGTGCCGCAGAACGGCCAGCTCGCTGCGTTCATGGCCGGCCAGCTCCTGCACGGTCACCTGCTCGGCGCGCCAGCGGCGCGGGCGGGCGCTCTCCTGGCCGTCATCAAGATTGCCGCCGCTGGCGCTGAGCAGCGGCAGAGCAAGCACAACCTCCACGCTGTCCAGCATCACGCCCGAGACATCACGGACCGGTGGCAGAGTATCCGCCAGCTCGGTGTCAATCAGCGTTCCGTCGGCGAAACGCACGATCAGCCGGGTGGCGTTGAGCCGGGAAAGGGTGAGCGCGCTGGCGTCAAACTCCGCGCGCAATACCCCCCACGGGTGGGCGAGCGCCATGCGGGAGACCGTATCGGCGACGTGCGCATCCCAGCGAGCCTGTTGCTGAAACTGCTGCGGGACCAGAAAAGCCCCGTCGCGCCATAATGGGCGGAAAATCTTCATTGCACCTCCTGTGCCTTTCGCTTTCATCTGTTTGCAGACAGGACCAAATGCCGCGGCGGATATCCTTCATCCGCCGTACGTTCGCCTCAGCCTCTGCCTTTGCTCTGGCCTGTTCATCACTAGCGGTTTTTCTCCCGAACGTCGTTCGGCTCGATTTATTGCCTGCCGCTTCAGGGAAAGGAAATATCAACTCTGCCCGCGAGGGTTTAGAAGTCAGATGGTATTCTTTGTACAAGGGAGGTTTATCATAAAGCGAAAAAGCCAGGGGAGGTAACGCCTGGCCCTAAATAATATCTGAATTCAACCTACGGCTGCTTTTATGGCTCTTGTTTAATCCATTGAGAAGGAATATTCCATAAGCTATCGTTTTATTATTTCCCCATTGAATGTTAATTAGCGAATTAGTCTCTCCGTCAGGCTTATTTATATTGATCTTAAATATAAATAATAAAAATATCATCGCAATCGATATACCTTCATTAGCGCCGAGGCCAAAGCGTTCCCCAGCATCAGAGAGATGCCCGGAGGAGTGCCCCGCCCCACCCGGCCATTGCCAGGCGCTGAATTACGCCGTATTTTGGTTTTCCGCTCCGCTGTGGGCGGGTATCAGGGCGAACGAGAGAGAGAAAATGAAACCGCTATTTGTCTATGGGACGCTCTGTCCCGGTCGCAGCAATGCGCACATTCTGGAGGCGATCGGGGGCGAGTGGCGTCCCGGCTACGTCACCGGCACCTTTTACGCGCGCGGCTGGGGCGCAGCCGCCGATTTTCCGGGTATCGTCCTCGACGCTCACGGCCCGCGGGTCAACGGCTATCTGTTCCTGTCCGATCGGCTGGCGGCGCACTGGCCCATGCTGGACGACTTTGAGGAGGGGTACGATCGGGTGCCGGTGGAGGTGACCACCGACGATGGACAGCAGGTCAGCGCCTGGATTTATCAGCTTCAGCCCCGGGAGTAATCCCCGCCGCGAACGCGCTGTACAATACAGCAGCCCAGCGCGTTCCGGCTTTGCGGTCAGTCCGCCAGGCTTTCCGCCACTGGAGTCACCAGCGCCTTCTTCTCAGCCCAGCAGGCGACGTTATCGAGCACCAGTTGCGCCATCGCCGCGCGGGTGCTCCAGGTGGCGCTGGCCATATGCGGTGTGACGACCACATTACTGCGCTGCAGCAGCCCGGCCGGTACCGCCGGTTCATGGCTGAAGACATCCAGCCCCGCCCCGGCGATAATCCCGCTCTCCAGCGCGGCAACCAGCGCGGGCTCATCAATCACGCTGCCGCGCGAGATATTGATGAGGATCCCTTTCTCCCCCAGCGCCGCCAGCACCGGCTGGTTAATGAGCCCCTGGTTTGCCGCCGTTCCCGGCGTGCAGATAACCAGAAAATCACTCTCCGCGGCCAGGGTCAGCAGATCTTCCCGCCAGGCATAATTTAGCGCCGGGAGACGCTTGCGGTCATGATAAGCAATCTGCATGGCGAACCCCTCGCAGCGCCGGGCGATGGCCTGGCCGATGCGCCCCATGCCCACGATGCCGACCCGCGAACCGGAGACTTTTTGCGTCCACGGAAAACCGCCCGCCGCCCACTCGCCCGCTTCGATAAACTTGTGGGCGGCGACGATCTGCCGCGAGGTCGCCAGCATCAGGCCCAGCGCCAGATCCGCCACATCGTCGGTTAACACCCCCGGCGTATGGCTGACCCGCACCTGGTGCTCTGCAGCCGCCTGCACATCCACGCCATCGTAGCCGACGCCAAAGACGGCGATCAGCTCCAGCGCAGGCAGGCTGGCGATCAGCTCTCGCGTCACGGTGGCTTCGCCGTTGGTGATGAGCACGGTAAAGGTGCCGGCCAGCGCGCGAAAGTCGGCGTCAGTGAGTGCGGTCAGCTCCACGAGGTGATAGCGTCGCGCCAGTTCCGCAGTCAGGGCATCCGGGAGCGAAGCCTGTTTTAACACGTTCAGTTTCATAGCTTATCTTCTTTCAGAGTGTGGAAGGCGGAGGGTTTCTGGCCGCTCCGGGAGACGATGATGCCGATAATCCCGCCAAGGGCCAGCGCCACGGCGACGATCAGCAGTCCGGAGTGATAGCTGTTGGTCAGGTCCTTAATCTTCCCGAGCAGCGGCGGCAAGCCTAAGCCGACAAAATTGGCGATGGTGTTGATAAATGCAATGGAGGCCGCGGCCGCCACGCCCGCCAGCTTCTCGGTGGTCACCGCCCAGAACACCGGCGTTAGCGCGAAATTAAAGCCCACGGTGAGCACCAGCAGCAGATAGGCAACCAGCAGATTGCCGGCATAGATGGCGACAGCCAGCGAGAGACCGGCCAGAATCAGCGGCAGCCCCATATGCCACGCCCGCTCGCCGGTCAGATCCGAATGACGGCCATTGAGGTACATAAACAGGCAGGCGAAAATAAACGGCACCGCGGACAGCAGACTAATAACCACATCGCTCTGCTCGCTGGCCATACTTTTGAGGATCAGCGGTAAGAAAAGCGTGATGCCGATGGAGCCGAACGCCTGCAGAAACCAGACCAGACTCAGCAGGAGTACCACTTTATTTTTCAGCGCACTGAGCCAGGAGGCGTGTTGATTAACTACCGCGCCGCGGTTATCAGCGGCAATCTGCGCCGTCAGCCAGCCTTTCTCCGCCTCAGAGAGCCAGGCCGCCTTTTGCGGGCTGGAAGGTAGCAGCCAGAGCACCAGCGCCCCCAGCACGATGGCGGGAACCCCTTCAATGGCGAACAGCCAGCGCCAGCCGGCAACATCGGCGATGCCATGCATATTTAAAATCAGCCCCGAGACGGGCAGCCCGATGATCGACGCCAGCACCGATCCCATATAAAAGAACGACATCGCCCGCGCCCGGTTGCGCTTCGGAAACCAGCAGGAGATATAGTAAATAATCCCTGGGGTGAATCCCGCCTCCGCCATGCCGAGTAAAAAACGCATAATATAGAGCTGGGTCGGCGTCTGGACGAACGCCATGCCGGCGCTCACCATTCCCCAGGTGATCATTATTCTGGCGATCCAGATCCGCGCCCCCACCCGGGTCATTATCAGGTTGCTGGGAATTTCGAAAATAATATAGGAAATATAAAACATGCCGACCCCAAGGCCGTACATGCTGGCCGTTAATCCCAGATCGGCGTTCATTTGCAGCGCGGCAATGGAAATATTGGTTTTATCAAGATTGGCGACAAAATAGCAGATAATAATAAAGGGGATGATTTTGCTGTTCAGCTTTTTTAATGTAGAAGTACAGAGTTCAATGCTCATAATAATAACCCCATGACTTTGCCTCGGGCAGGGGAAGACCGCCCGCGCCAGGCAAAGATTGATATTAAGAATCGCAGCAGGTATTAACCGGGGACTACCACTCGGCGACCACGCCATCGGCAAGGCGCCAGACGGGGTTCCGCCAGTCAGGAGCGCGTCGGCTCATCTCAATCACTTTCTCTTCGTCGATATCGACCCCCAGCCCCGGCTTCATTAACGGCTTAAAGTACCCCCCCTCCATATTGAAATCGGCTTTGTTTTTCACGAAGTCGAGTAACTCGGCGCCCTGGTTATAGTGGATCCCCATGCTCTGCTCCTGGAAGACAGCGTTGTAGGAAACAAAGTCCACGTGCAGACAGGCGGCCAGCGCGATGGGCCCTAACGGGCAGTGCGGAGCCAGCGACACGTCCGCCGCTTCCGCCATACCGGCGATTTTGAAGCATTCGGTGATGCCGCCAGCGTGAGAGAGATCGGGCTGCAAAATAGCCAGGCCGCCGGCCTCCAGCACCCGCTTGAACTCAAAGCGCGAGAACATGCGCTCGCCGGCGGCCAGCGGGATCGCGGTTTGCGCCGCCAGCCGCGGGTAGTACTCCGCCTGCTCGGCCAGCACCGGCTCTTCGATAAACAGCGGCCGATAGGGTTCCAGCTCTTTAATCAGCAGTTTCGCCATCGGCGCGCTGACGCGGCCATGAAAATCGAGGCCAAATTCAATGTCGTTGCCAAATGCTTCGCGGATTTGCGCCACCGTGTTCACCGCCGCATCCACCGTGCGCGAACTGTCAATCATCCCCATTTCCTGACAGCCGTTGAGTTTGAAGGTATCAAACCCCATCCCGCGCAGCGTCTTAATCCCGGCAATGACCTCGGCAGGCCTGTCTCCTCCTACCCAGCTGTAGGCTTTGATTTTATCGCGCACCAGGCCGCCCAGCAGCTGCCAGACCGGCGCATTTAACGCCTTCCCTTTGATGTCCCACAGCGCCTGGTCAATACCGGCGATCGCGCTCATCAGGATCGGTCCGCCGCGATAAAAGCCGGCGCGGTACATGACCTGCCACAGATCGTTGATCCGCGCCGGATCCTGGCCAATCAGATAGTCCCCCAGCTCATGTACCGCCGCCTCCACGGTGCGCGCCCGGCCTTCGACGATCGGCTCGCCCCAGCCGACTATCCCCTCGTCGGTTTCAATCTTGAGGAACATCCAGCGCGGGGGTAAACGCCAGGTGGTCAGTTTGGTTATTTTCATTTCACAGCCTCTTGATACGCCCTAACAAATGCGGCGGCCTGCTCTGCGGTCCGCGCTACCGGCTGACCGGCGCGATAGAGATCGCTGCCCAGCCCCGCGCCCGCACAACCGGCCTCGATCCATTGCGCCAGGTTTTCCGGCGTGACGCCGCCGACGGCAAATACCGGCACCGACGCGGGCAAAACCGCTTTCAGCGCCCTGATGTAGTCGGGGCCAAACGCCGAAGAGGGAAAAATCTTCAGCGCCTGCGCCCCGGCTTCCAGCGCGGTAAACGCCTCGCTTGCCGTCGCGCAGCCGGCGCAGACGGTCATCCCGTGCCCAACGGCCCGGCGGATCACCGCCGGCTGCACATTGGGGGTCACCACCAGCCGCGCCCCCAGCTGCGCCAGCCGATCGACCTGCGCTTCCTGCAGCACCGTTCCGGCGCCAATCAGCGCCTGCGCGCCGTAGGCCCCGACCACGGCCGGGATGCTCTGCTGCCATTGCGGTGAATTGAGCGGGATCTCCACGGTGTCGAACCCGGCGGCGATCGCCGCGCCGACGTGCGCCAGTGCCTCGTCAGGGGTGATGCCGCGCAGAATAGCGATCAGCGGAAGTGAGGTTTGCCACTGCATGTACGATGCTCCTTATACCAGCCAGAAAGGCATCGTCGCCCGACACTGTCGTCACCTGGCGGCCCAACAGCTGAAATGCCTGCTGATAGCGCGCGGAGAGGGACGGGCCGGCAACGATCGCGATAGCCTGTTCGTCGGCAATGAAGGCGCGCATGCTGGCCACCTCCGCGCCAATTAACAGGCCGGATAGATACTCGCTCACCTGCTCCCGGGCCAGCGCCCCCAACAGGTGCGCGGCGCGGGTCTCAAAAAGCTGTGGCAACACCGCGGGCGCGGCCAGGCCGCGCGCCAGCCCGGCGTGAAACGCCGCCGGCGCAGCCTGCTGCTCGGGTAATCCCGCGCCGATCAGGGAGTGCGTCAGCAGCAGATGGTGCAGTTCGCCGGTCATCACCGTGCGAAAGTCCTCAATCCGCCGGCCGTCGGTTTTGACCCATTTGCAATGGGTGCCGGGCATGACGTACACCGCCGCAGGGGCCAGCAGGCGTGCGCCGAGGAGCTGTGTCTCTTCGCCGCGCATGACGTTGTGGTGGTCTTCGCGGGAAGTGCAAAGCCCGGGGACAATCCAGATCCCTTCATCTACGGCGGTCAACTGGTTGCCAATGGCCGTGAAATCGGCGGGAAGCGGTAAATAGGGCGCGTTCTTCCAGCCCACGTTGCTGCCTACCATTCCCGCCATGACCACCGGGGTACGCCCCTCGCGCCAGCCATGGATTTGTGTCGCTAACACCGCTGCCGGCGATTGACCGTTCAGGCGGGCGATCCCCGCCGCCGACTGCCGGCTGTCGAGGCAGCGTTCGCCCTCAAACAGCCAGGCGCGAAAATTGGTCGATCCCCAGTCAACAGCGATGTAGCGAGATGTCATGTGATTTCCTTCAGTCTTCGTGTCGAGCTGGCGATCATGGTGAGCGCCGCCTGCTCTGCCGCGTTGCTGTCCTGATGGCGAATCGCATCGAACAGCGCTTTATGTTCCTGGAGCGTTTGCGGCATGTTGGCCTCATCCCCCATCCAGGTCCGTTCAAATATCGCGCGCTGCAGCGAGCTAATCGCCACGCTGAGCTGCTGCAGCACCGGGTTATGCACTGACGCCAGCACCGCTTCGTGATAGCGAATGTCGGCTTCATTAAAGGCATCGCGCTGCTGGTTGTTGGCGATCATGTCATTCAGCGCCGCCTCAATCTGCGCCAGATCGCTGGAGGTGGCCCGCTCTGCCGCCCAGCGGGCGATCGCCGGCTCCACCAGATTACGCACTTCGCTCATCGCCGCGATGAGCCCCGGGTCTTCATCCTGTTCCAGCGCCCATTGCAATACGTCGCTGTCGAGGAAATTCCACTGGCTGCGCGGCGCGACGAAGGCGCCGCGATAGCGTTTCATCTCAATCAAGCGCTTCGCCTCCAGCGAGCGAAAGACTTCGCGGATGATGTTGCGGGAGGTGGCAAACTCCTCGCACAGGTCAGCCTCCGCCGGCAGCGCCGCGCCGGGAAGATATTTGCCGCTCACAATCTGGCGGCCCAGGGTCACCATCAGCCGATCGGTTTTAGTCAGGTTCATAGCGTGTCCTTAACGGGGTTATGCCCGGTTACTTTACTCCGTTCAGCGCGTTTCCACCCAGTCTGGTAGTACAAACGTGAACCTGTTCATCCTTGCCTGTGACACATAGTAGTACTATTAATAAAAATTGTACTACAATCAAGATCACAAAAAAGACAATCCATCACAAAAAAGGATCGTCGACATGCCAAAAATGGTGGCGATGATCCTTCGCCGGGGACGGGAAAGATGGGCCTGCGAGGCTGGGTTAACGCGGCTTAGGCGGGGGGCTGTCAGGCTAATCGGGGTAACGAACAGTGGGTAGTCTGGCGTCGTTTCGGCCAATGCAGGTATACTTGGCAGATGTTTCCTCAGTTTCAGACACGCAGATGACAAAACTCACCTTACAAGAGCAGATGCTCAAAGCCGGCCTGGTCAGCAGCAAAAAAATGGCTAAAGTCCAGAGGACGGCAAAAAAATCCCGCGTTCAGGCCCGTGAGGCCCGGGAAGCGGTGGAAGAAAATAAAAAAGCTCAGCTGGAGCGCGATAAGCAGCTCAGCGAGCAGCAAAAGCAGGCGGTGCTGGCGAAAGAGTATAAAGCCCAGGTGAAGCAGCTGATCGAGATGAACCGCATTACGGTCGCCCGGGGCGATATCGGCTTTAACTTCACCGATAATAATCTGATCAAAAAAATCATGGTCGACAAGACCACCCAGACCCAGCTGATTAACGGCCGTCTGGCGATTGCCCGCCTGGCGGTGGATAACAAGCCCGAAGGTGAATACGCGATTATTCCGGCGGTGGTGGCCGAGAAAATCGCCCAGCGCGACGCCAGCAGCATCGTGTTGCACAGCGCCCTGAGTCAGGATGAGCAGGATGAAGACGATCCGTACGCCGACTTTAAGGTGCCCGACGATCTGATGTGGTAACCCCGGGCTTTCTCGCTGCGGGCGATCAGAACGGGCTCGCCTGCTGGATATGCATCGGCTCATGGCTGACGGGGTGGACAAAGCGCAGTTCGCTGGCGTGCAGCATCAGCCGCGGAGCCTGTTCCGTGCCGGGCAGCTCCCGGCCACCGTACAAATCGCAGCCAAGGATCGGATAGCCCAGCAGCTGGCAGTGGATGCGCAGCTGATGGGTGCGCCCGGTCTCCGGGGTGAGCGCCACCCGGGTTAACGCCAGCGCCCTCTCCCCATCCCGTGACTGATACAGGCGGTCAATGACCCGATAGCGCGAACGCGCCGGTTTGCCGTGCCGGGCGCAGAGCGACATGCGCGGGAAACGGGCCGGATCTTTGGCGATTGCCGCCTCCACGATCCCCTCGTCTTCCGCCAGGTGGCCGCACAGCAGCGCCGTATAGACCTTTGCCACCGTGCGCTGGCTGAACTGCTGACACAGCAAGGCGTTAACGTCTTTGTTGCGGGCCACCACCATCAGACCGGAGGTACCGAAGTCCAGGCGGTGCACCAGGGTGCAGCCCGGAAAGCGCTGAACCAGCCGGTGATGCACGGAGTCAAGGTTGCGCGGATCTTTGCCCGACAGGCTCAGCAGCCCGGCGGGTTTATTGATCAACAGCAGGTGTTCGTCCTGATACAAGAGGGTGATCTGTTCGCGGCACGGCGGCGCGACAAAGGTATCGATAATGGTGGACATCAGGCGGCCCGAAGAAGGAGTGGCTGGCGATAGTACCCCATTTTGGCCGCCGGCACGATGCTGGCGCACAATCCGCCCTCGCGGCGGCGTCATTTATCACCCACACTTATCGCAAAGGCATGGCCTGCACAGGCAATGTGCTTTACACTGCGCGCTGCAAAATTTGTGTTAACCAACGAGTAATACGGTAATGGCGATGAACGGAACAATCACAACGTGGTTTAAAGATAAAGGTTTTGGATTTATCAAAGATGAAAACGGCGAAAATCGTTATTTTCACGTGATTAAGGTCGCCAATCCTGATCTTATCAAGAAAGACGCGGCGGTGACTTTCGAACCTACCACCAACAATAAAGGGCTGTCGGCCTACGCGGTGAAGGTCATTCCGGAGAGCAAATATATCTATATTGCCGGCGAGCGGCTGAAGCTGACCTCCATTAAATCCTATGTGGTGTACCATGAGGAGGAGCCGGTCGAGACCCGCGTCGATAAAGAAAACGCGGTGCTGTCGGTCGGGCTGCTGATGAACAGCATCCGGCCAAAATCCACAGTGCAGCCGGGAGAGATGCGTTCGGTGAAAAAGCTGGCGATCACCACCTTTCAGGGGACAACCCTGATCTTCTCGGAAGACGAAATCGATATCGATGCCACGGTAAAACTGCTTAAGGTGTAAGCCCCGGCGCGCGGTTTCCCGCGCGCCCGAAGACCTGCCCGATAGACTACCCGCCATCGCCCCTCGCCGGACGGGGCGATGGCGCCAGACAGCCGATAAGGATGCCGCCGCCATGCCCGTAAATTTTGACTTCAACGATCTCTACGCCTTTCGCGCCCTGATGGAATATGGCAGTTTTCGGCTGGCCGCTGAATCCATCTGCCTGTCGCAGTCGGCCCTTAGCCGACGCATCGAAAAGCTGGAGACGGCGCTGGGCAACCGGCTGTTCGAACGTACCACCCGGCGGGTGACCCTCACGCTGTATGGGCAAAATTTTGCCGAACGTTCGGAGCAACTGCTGGCCCATGTCGAGACGGTGCTGGCGGATATCAGCCAGGTCAGCAAGGCGCGCACCGGGCTGGTGACGGTGGCGACGGTGCCCTCCGCCGCCTACTACTTTATGCCGGAAATCATTCGCAGCTTTCAGGCACGTTATCCCCAGGTGCGCATCCGGTTGATTGACAGCAGCGTCGGGAATGTGATCGAGGCCGTCAGCAGCGGACAGGCTGACTTTGGCCTCTGTTTTGCCAAAAACCTGCCAGCCAGTCTCGAATTCACGCCTCTTGCCGACGACCGCTATGTGGCCGCCTGTCGGTACGATCATCCGCTGGCGCGCAAGACGCACCTCAGCTGGCAGGCGTATTTTGAACAGGATTATATTGGCCTGGATCGGGTCTCGGGCAACCGGACGCTGCTCGACCGGGAGCTGGCGCATCTGACGCCGGCGCGGCCAAGTATCTGCGAAACCCGCCACGTCACCACGATGCTGGGGATGGTGGAAGCGGGCATCGGCATTGCCGCCGTGCCCGCGATGTCGATGCCCGCCGGGGAGCATTCCGTTCTCCGCGCTGTGCCGCTCACTGACCCGGTGGTCACGCGCACGGTAGGCCTGATCCGCCTCAGCGGCCGTATTCAGTCCTACGTGGCGGCAGAGCTGGAGAAGCTGATTATTGAACAGTATCCTTCTGGCTGACCGGCGTGGTGGCGGCCACGCTTCGCATGCCGGTGGCGTGGATGGTCTCCTGCGCCGCCGGTGAGGCCAGATACGCCAGCAGCGCCTTGCCTTCCTGCGGGTGGTCGGCGCTGATAGTCACCGCCCCGGCAAAGCGGGTGATGTACTGCAGGTTATCCGGCAGTTCGCCAACGAAGGTCACGCCGGGTACCGGCAGCAGTTCGCTCACCTGCTGAAAACCGATCGCATACCGTCCCTTCGCCACTTCCGAGGCTACCGGAATGCGCTCCACCATCTGCGCTTTGCTCTGCATCGCGTCATCAATGCCCAGGGTGTGGAACAGCGTCGAGCTAACATAGCGTCCGCTGGCGCTGTCGGAGTACGCGACCGACGGCGCCGCCAGCAGCGTCGCCCGCAGCTGGTCTGCGCTATGGATAGCCGGCAGCGGCGCCCCCGCCTTCACCACCACGCCGATCGGCGAGTCGGCCAGCTCCCGACGCGAACCCGGTTGCGTACGGCCCGCTTTTTCGAGGCTGGTTAGCGCATCCCCGACCATAATCACCACGTCCGCGTGTTCGCCCCGCGCCAGGCGGTTAGGGATCGCCTGCGGCGTTTTCCCCATCGACGGGCCGGGGATCACCACGAGGTGGTTGCCAGTTTGTTTTTCCCACGCCGGGGCCAGCTTTTCCAGCGCCGCTTTGAAGCCGCCGGAGATCATCACGGTGACCTCTGCGGCCAGCGCGCTGCCGCCGGTGGCGGCCAGCAGCAGCGTGGCCAGCAGTGTTCCTGTCGTTTTACGCATCATCTTCTCCCTGATTAACGTGCCGTCTGCA
Organism: Klebsiella sp. D5A; assembly: GCF_001620885.1. Lineage (NCBI taxonomy): Bacteria > Pseudomonadati > Pseudomonadota > Gammaproteobacteria > Enterobacterales > Enterobacteriaceae > Klebsiella > Klebsiella sp. D5A. The sequence goes on from NZ_LOAR01000012.1 coordinate 20,404, forward strand.
GCGCAACGGCGCTACGGCGATAGAGGTAGCAGGTGGCCAGCAGGCCGCAGATGGCGGCAAAGCTCATCCAGTAGCCGGGAGACGCTTTATCACCGGTATACTCGATCAGCGCCGTGGAAATCACCGGCGTGAAGCCGCCAAATACCGCGGTCGCCAGGCTGTAGGCCAGCGAGAAACCTGCCACGCGCACTTCGGCAGGCATAATTTCGGTCAGCGCCGGGATCATCGCCCCGTTGTACATGCCGTAGATAAACGACAGCCACAGCAGCACGCTCAGCATCATCAAAAAGCTCGGCGCGTTCGCCAGCAGGGTCAGTGCAGGCCAGGCGGTAGCCAGCGCCAGCAGGGTCATGGCAATCAGCACCGGCCGGCGGCCAAAGCGGTCAGACAGCGCCCCGCCCACCGGCAGCCAGAAGAAGTTGGAAATCGCCACCAGCAGCGTAACCAGCAGGCTGTCAGAGGCGCTGAGCATCAGCACCTTTTTACCAAAGGTCGGCGCATAGACGGTGATCAGATAGAACGCGGTGGTGGTCATCGCCACCATCATCATCCCGGCGATAACCACCTGCCAGTTCGCCAGCAGCGTGGCGAACACCTGGCGCATCGCCAGATGATGGCGGCGGGCGGTAAACTCCTGGGTCTCCTCCAGCTTACGGCGCAGGATGAAAATGAACGGAACGATCAGGCAGCCGAAGACGAACGGAATGCGCCAGCCCCAGTCGCTGATGGCGCTCTGCTCCAGCACCGCGTTGAGGGCAAAGCCCATCGCGGCCGCCACCATAATGGCAACCTGCTGACTACCCGACTGCCAGCTGGTGTAAAAGCCTTTGCGGCCCGGCGTGGCGATCTCGGCCAGATAGACCGACACCCCGCCCAGCTCGGCGCCAGCGGAAAAGCCCTGCAGCAGACGGCCGATCAGCACCAGCAGCGGTGCCCACAGGCCAATGGTCTGGTAAGAGGGGATCAGCACGATCAGAAAGGTGCCGGTGGCCATGATCGACAGGGTGACGATCAGCCCCTTGCGCCGCCCCACCTTGTCGATGTAGGCGCCAAGCACGATAGCGCCGATGGGGCGCATCAAAAAGCCGGCGCCAAAGACCGCGAAGGTCATCATCAGCGAGGCGAATTCACTGCTCGCCGGAAAAAAGGTATGTGCGATGTAGGTGGCATAAAACCCGAACAGGAAAAAGTCGAACTGTTCGAGAAAGTTACCGGACGTGACGCGCAGGATGGCGCCGATCCGGTCACGGGTACTCATCAGTGAGGTTGTTGAATGCATGCAGGTCTCCAGTTTGTTATCCACGCGTTGTCGCGCGCCTGTTGCTGAAGACTGAAACAGAACCGGGAACGAAATAAGCGTAATAAACGCATCCATTAATGCATTTTACGCATGAATAACATTTAACTAATTAACATTACTTTTGCATACAATCATTTAACACATACCGTGCTAACCACGCTGCGGGTGACGGCGAAAAAGTCAGTTTTCCGTTTTGTGACCGAGGCCAGGGTACGTCGCCGTGGGTTGACGGCATAAAAACCCTGGCCTGGGGTGAGGATACACGCTGCCGGCCGCAAAGCGCGTCAGGAAGCGGAAGCGGCGGACTCCCCCACCAGCGTCTGCAACAGAGCGATCAGCCAGCGGGTAGCTTCGCGTTTCCCGCTGCGTTGGTGGGCGTAAATCTTGACGTCAAACGGCGGAACCGGAAACGGCAGCGGGAAAATGGTCAGCCGGGCGGCGCGGGCCATCGTCTCCGCCGCTCGCCGGGGCAGCGCCATCAACAGGTCGCTCTGCTCAATAATGAAGGGCGCGCTCAGCATCGAGGGGGTTTTCATCGCCACCTGCCGCGAATAGCCCTGCCGCTCCAGCTCACGGTCCAGCACCCCCTGCTGCTCATTCCACGGGGTCACCACCAGATGACGGGCAGCAAGGTAGGCGTCCAGGGTCAGCGCCGTCCGGTCGGCCTGGCTGATGACCACATATTCGTCCCGCAGCCAGTTAATCTCCTCAAGATCGGGATGGGCTGGCTCGTCAGGGGTATTGAACCCGAGGGCCAGGTCGACCTCGCCCGCCAGCAGCTCGGTCAGCGCCGGGCTGTGGGGCAGATAACGGAGTTCAAACCGCAGCCCGGGCGCCTCACGCTGCAGGTGGTGCATCAGCGTCGGAAAGACGCAGAACGCGGTGAAATCGGTGATCGCAATCTGCATGCAGTCGGTGCTGGCGGCCGGCACAAACGCCGCCGGCGGCGTCAGCTCCTGGTTGAGAAACTTCAGCGCCGAAGCAATAGAGGGCGCCAGCTGGCTGGCATAGACGCTGGGGCACATCCGGTGCCCTTCGCGATAGAACAGCGGATCGTTGAGGGCGCTGCGCAGCCGGGAAAGCGCATGGCTCAGCGCCGAGGTGCTCATTGCCAGCTCTTCCGCCGCCAGGCGCACCGAGCGGGAGCGATAGACCGCGTCAAAGACTGGCAGCAGGTTGAGGTCAATCCGGCGCAGGACAGGATGCATAATATTCATCGTTTGCTGATTTCATTGCACTTAATTCTTTTCACAATACCGCTTATCCTCAGGGTCAGCAATTTTGCTCTCTTTTGACTATTGATACAGGACGCCCCATGAGCATCACGATCCGCCAGGCCACCCCGGACGACGCCACCGCTATTTACGACATGATTTATGAACTCGCGGTCTACGAGAAAGCCCCTGAAGAGGTGGTGACGACGGCAGAGGAGATCAGAGAGACGCTGTTTGCCAGCGGCAGCAAAACCGAAGCGCTGATCTGCGAGGTGGCGGGCAAAGCGGTGGGCTACGCGGTGTTCTTCACCAGCTATTCCACCTGGCTTGGACGCAATGGTATCTATATGGAGGATCTGTACGTGACCCCCGACTATCGCGGGATCGGCGCCGGAAAAGCGCTGCTGAAAACCATCGCGCAATATGCTGTACAGCGTCAGTGCGGGCGTCTGGAGTGGAGCGTGCTCGACTGGAACCAGCCGGCGATTGATTTCTATCTGAGCATTGGCGCGCAGCCGCAGGATGAGTGGGTGCGTTATCGCCTCACGGGCGATGCGCTGCGGGCCTTTGCGGAGTAAAGCGGCTCGCCAGCAGGTCGGCGCCTAGCGTCGACCTGCTGGCCGCGGATCAGGCTTCGACCGCGCTATTCTGCAGCTGCGGACCGGCCAGCGCCAGACGCGCGCCCGCTTCGGTATCGCTGTACTGCTTAAAGTTATCCATAAACAGCTGAGCCAGACTCTCGGCCTTCTCCTGCCACTTATCCGCTGAGCTCCAGCCATTACGCGGATCCAGCACCGCGCTGTCTACCCCTGGAATGCTCTGCGGGATCGCAAGACCGAACACCGGGATGGTCTCATCGCGCAGCGGGCCGGTAGTGCCGTTGAGGATCGCGCTAATGATGCTGCGGGTATCGCGCAGCGACAGGCGTTTGCCCTCGCCGTTCCAGCCGGTGTTGACCAGCCAGGCTTCCGCACCGGATTCCGCCATCTTCGCCGCCAGGACGCTGGCGTACTGGGTTGGGTGAAGCAGCAGGAACGCCGCGCCATAGCAGGCGGAGAAGGTCGGCGTCGGCTGGGTAATGCCGCGCTCGGTACCCGCCAGCTTCGAGGTGAAACCCGACAGGAAATGGTACTGCATCTGCTCGGTGGTCAGACGGGAGACCGGCGGCAGGACGCCAAACGCATCGGCGGCAAGGAAAATCACCTTCGACGGATGGCCCGCGCGGGATACCGGCTTGACGATATTGTCGATATGCGACAGCGGATAGGAGACGCGGGTGTTTTCGGTTTTGCTGCCGTCGGCATAATCCACGCTACCGTCGGCGCGCACCACCACGTTTTCCAGCAGCGCATTGCGGCGGATGGCGCCATAAATCTCCGGCTCCGCCTGCGGGTCGAGATTGATGGTCTTGGCGTAGCAGCCGCCTTCAAAGTTAAACACGCCGTCATCGTCCCAGCCGTGCTCGTCATCGCCAATCAGCTGACGATGCGGATCGGTCGACAGGGTGGTTTTACCGGTACCGGAGAGGCCGAAGAACAGCGCCACATCCCCTGCTTCGCCACGGTTGGCCGAGCAGTGCATCGACGCGATGCCTTTCTGCGGCAGCAGGTAGTTCATGACCGAGAACAGCCCTTTCTTCATTTCGCCGCCGTACCAGGTGCCGCCGATGAGCTGAATACGCTCGCTGAGATTAAAGGCGACGAAGTTCTCGGAGTTCATCCCCTGCGCCTGCCAGTTGGCATTGGTGCAGCCCGCGCCGTTGAGCACCACGAAGTCTGGCGTAAAGCTGGCCAGCTCGTCGGCGCTCGGCACGATAAACATGTTTTTGACAAAGTGAGCCTGCCACGCCACCTCGGTGACGAAGCGTACGCCAAGGCGGGTATCCGGGCTGGCGCCACACCAGGCGTCGATGACATACAGTTTTTTACCGCTCAGTTGGCCCGCGACCAGGCTTTTCAGGCTGCGCCACACGTCTGGCGATAACGGTTTGTTGTCATTGCGGCCGAGGCCGGAGTCTGCCCACCAGACGGTGTCGCGAGTCTGTTCGTCGCGGACGATGTATTTATCGCGCGGTGAACGGCCGGTGAAGATCCCGGTATCAACAGCTACGGCGCCAGAGTCGGTCATCACGCCGCGGGCCGCGCCGGTCAGCTCAGGAGCGGTTTCATGTGCAATAAGCAAATCGTAATCAGGGTTGTAAAAGAATTCGCCGCTTGCATTAATCCCCAGCTCCTGCAGAGCCATTTTAACTGATTCAATTTGTTGTGACATGGAACTCCTGACAAACTATTTAAGGTAAGAGGCCTGGGTTATTCATTGCTTTCGTCATCGTCGCCGGCGATTTAATAAGATAAGTCCTGGACAATAAAATAAAGCAATAAATAACCGTGAGTCGCGATTTCATATCGTGCTCATGTAGGGTCGCCGATATGCATTCATAAATCTCAACTTTCCAAAAAATGTTAACACCTGTCGATAATTATGTTAATTGCATAGTTTCTATGCGCTATGCTAAAATTGCATAGCCTTTATTGCGTTTTTGAGGACTGGATCGGTGTTGGCAAATCTGGAAGTTAAATGGCTGTATGATGTGATTGCCCTTGAGGAGTCGCGCAGCTTTACACTGGCGGCCAAAGCCCGCAACATCTCTCAGTCCTCGTTCAGTCGACGCATCCAGTCGCTGGAGGCCTCCCTCGGATTCAGCATCTTCGATCGTAGCGCCAACCCCCTGCAATTGACCAACCGCGGGAAAATTTTTGTCGGCTATGCGCGAAATATGCTCGATGACATGGATTTTCAGATCAGTCGTATTAAGGGTTTAAATAACACGACCCAGAAAATAAGAATCGACGCGGCCCCTTCGCTGTCGGTGTTATTACTGCCGGAAATCATCGCCGGTTACACCGACCGTAAAAATAAGACTTTTCATGTTGAATCGATTAACGTCAACGACGCCGTATTTAACCTGAAAGAGGGAAAAAGCGATTTTATCCTCTCCTTCTATAATGAAGAATTAATGAACTATCCGTTTATTAATCATAAAATTTTTGATTCTTACCTGCACCTGGTCTCCCCCTGCGACGAACATGGCCGCCCGCTGTTTCATTTACATCGCGGCGTGCTGCCGCTGATGAAATACGCCAACGACAGCTATATGGGGCGCCAGGTGAACCAGGTGATCGACCGCACGCCGGAGATCACCTTCTCCCTCACCTTCGTCTCTTCCATGAGCGAGTTGCTCAAGCGCATGATCCTCAATGGCGATGGCGTGGGCTGGCTGCCGCAATACTCTATTCAGCGCGAGCTGGACGAAGGCCGACTGACCATCCTCGATGACCGCCTGTCGCTGCCGATCGGCGCCTGGCTCTACCGCTCCGGCTCGCGGCTTAACCAGGCCGCCGAACGTTTCTGGCAGCACATTAAAACCCGTAACGAACCGCGGGAATAACCCCCTCAGCCGCTGATCCCCAGATATGCCTTACGCACCTCCGGGTCGTTGAGCAGCGCCTGGCCGCTGCCGCTCAGGCGGATCTGGCCGTTCACCATCACATAGGCGCGGTCCGACAGGTTAAGGGCATGGCGGGCATTCTGCTCCACCAGAAACAGCGTCATCCCCTGGGCCGTCAGCTCGCGCAGGATCTGAAAAATCTGCTTCACCACCAGCGGCGCCAGCCCCAGGCTTGGCTCATCCAGCAGCAGCAGGCGCGGTCGGCTCATCAGCGCCCGGGCGATGGCCAGCATCTGCTGCTCGCCGCCGGAGAGGGTCATCGCCCGCTGTCCCCGCCGTTCTTCCAGCCGGGGGAACAGCTGATACATCCGCGCCTTGTCTTCGGCCTGATAGCGGTTGCCAATGGCAATGGTCCCCATCAGCAGGTTCTCCTCGACGGTCATATCGGGAAAGATGCGCCGCCCTTCCGGGGCCTGGGCGATGCCGTTACTGGCGATAAAGTGGGTCGATTTCCGGCTGATCGCCTCCCCGCGATAGAAAATCTCCCCGCCGGCAATGCGCGGCTGGCCGAAGACCGACATCAGCAGCGTTGATTTACCGGCGCCGTTGGCGCCGATCAGCGCCACCGTCTCTCCCTCGTTGACGGTGAGGGAGACCTGCTTCAGGGCCTGGATCGGCCCGTAGAAGACATCCACCTCATTAAAGGCAAGCAATGGCTGGCTCATCGGCGCGTCTCCTCTTCCTCAGCGCCAAGATAGGCGGCAATCACGCTGGCGTTAGCCTGGATCGCCTGCGGCACGCCGCGGGCGATGACGTCCCCGTGATCGAGGACGATGATATGATCCGAAATCTCCATCACCATCCCCATATCATGCTCGATCAGTAGCACCGTGATGCCGTGCTGCTGGCGCAGAAAGCGAATAATCCGGCTCAGCGCCTGGGTTTCCACCGGGTTGAGGCCGGCGGCCGGCTCGTCCAGACAGATCATCTCCGGGCGGGTACACATGGCGCGGGCGATCTCCAGCCGCCGCTGCTGTCCATAGGAGAGGGTCCCCGCCAGACGGTTGGCGCAGTCCACCATCTCCACCACCTCCAGCCAGTAAAAAGCGCGATCCAGCGCCTGACTCTCCGCCTGCCGATACCCACGAGTATTGAGGATCCCGGCCAGCAGATGGCGGTTAACCTGGGTATGCTGGGCCACCAGCAGGTTCTCAATCACCGACATCTCGCGGAATAAACGTATATTCTGGAAGGTGCGCGCCAGGCCAGCGCGGTTCACCAGATGGGTGCCACCGAACATCTTGTAATAGATCCGCCGCCCCAGCTGCGCCGGGTGGAGAAAATCGTCCGGGTGAAGCTTCTGCCCCAGCACCTGAATGACATCGGTAACCTTTTCCCGCGCCCGCAGCACGATGCTCCCCCCCGTCGCCCGGTAAAAACCGGTCAGGCAGTTAAACACCGTGGTCTTGCCCGCGCCGTTGGGGCCGATCAGGGCGGTGATCGACCCCCGCTCCACCTCCAGATTGACATCATTCAGCGCTTTGATGCCGCCGAAATGCATCATCAGATGCTCAACGCGTAAGATGCTGTCGGTCATGGCGCGACTCCTTTTCGCAACGCAACCCCGCTGCGGCTGGTGCGCACCAGGCCGCGCGGCCGCCAGATCATCATCACCACCATCAGCACGCCGAACAGCAGCACCCGATATTCGTCAAAACCGCGCAGCAGCTCCGGGGTGACCGTCAGGACAAACGCCGCCAGCACTACCCCCAGGGTGGAGCCCATTCCCCCCAGCACCACAATCGCCAGGATCAGCGCCGACTCAAAAAAGGTGAACGACGTCGGGTTAACAAACCCCTGATAGCTGGCGAAGAACACCCCGGCGATGCCGGCGGTCGACGCGCCGAGCATAAACGCCGAGAGCTTCACCAGCACGTGGTTGAGCCCCATCGCCCGACAGGCGATCTCATCCTCGCGCAGCGCCTCCCAGGCGCGGCCGATGGGCATCCGCGTCAGACGATGTTTCACCAGCAGCACCAGCATCACCACCAGGCACAGCACGGCGTAGAGAAAGATGAATTTCAGGTTGGGGTTGTAGCTGACGTGGAAAAACTCATGGATAGGGATGCCGCCATCCCTGGCCCGGCGGGTAAACTCGAGGCCAAACAGCGTGGGCGACGGCACCGGTACGCCGTTGGGCCCCCCGGTGAAGCTCACCCAGTTGTTAAGCACCAGGCGAATGATTTCGCCAAAGCCGAGGGTGACGATGGCCAGGTAGTCGCCATGCATGCGCAGCACCGGAAAGCCCAGCAACGCCCCGGCGAGGGCCGCCATCACCGCCCCCAGCGGCAGCATCGCCCAGAAGCCGAGGCCCAGGTACTGGTAGCCCAGCGCCAGGCCGTAGGCGCCGATGGCGTAAAACGCCACATAGCCCAGATCGAGCAGACCCGCGAGGCCCACCACAATATTCAACCCCAGGCCAAGCAGAACGTAGATCAGCCCAAGAATGGCCACGGTCAGCAGATATTTTGTGGCGAGAAACGGAAAGACAATGGCCAGCCCCACCAGCAGCGGTATTATCCAGCGCAGCCGCGAGCGGTAGCCCGGCGGCCGGACGTACACCCCGTCATCCGCCCCCTCAAAGCGGGCAATAAAGGCTTTTCCCCGACGGCTCTGCAGCAGCAGGCTGAGCGCCAGCCTGCCGGCCATCACCACCGCCACGAGGATCGCCACCCGCGCGGGCGCGAGGGTAAAACCATACCCTTTGAGCACCACGCCGACGATCGGGCCAAAGACAATTAACGCGCAAAGACCGGCCAGCACGCTGTCGATCAGCGCGCTTTTGATATCCCGCGCAGGCTGGCGCGTAAATTCACCCATAAAGCCTCCTTAGACCTTGGCCACCAGCGGACGTCCCAGCAGCCCCTGCGGGCGAAAAATCAGGATCGCCACCAGCAGCGCAAAGGAAAAGACATCTTTGTAATCCGAATTCACCAGCCCGGCGAACTGGGCTTCGGCCACCCCGAGCAGCAGTCCGCCTAGCATCGCGCCAGGCAGCGAGCCGATCCCGCCCAGCACCGCGGCGGTGAAGGCTTTGATGCCGATAATAAATCCGATATAGAAGTCGAAGGTGCCGTAGTTCATGGTCACCAGCACGCCGGCCAGACCGGCCATCGCCGCGCCGATGACAAACACCAGGGAGATCACCCGGTCGGTATTGATGCCAAGGATCGCCGCCATACGCCGGTCCTGCTGGGTAGCGCGACAGATGCGCCCCAGCCGGGTGTACTGGATAATCCAGGTCAGGGTCAGCATCCCCACCAGCGCCGCGACGAGAATAAACACCTTGGTCCAGGTGATCTGCACCACCCCATCGCCCACCGTCATGCGCAGCGCGCCGCTGAGCAGCGTCGGGATCCCCTGCTGGTTCGGCCCCTGGCTCAGCTGGACATAGTTCTGCAGGATCAGCGACATTCCGATAGCCGAGATCAGCGGCGCCAGCCGCGTCGAGTTGCGCAGCGGCCGGTAGGCGATGCGCTCGATCGCCCAGCCATATACGCCAGTGACCACGATGGTGAACACCAGGGTGGCGAAAATCAGCAGCGGAAAGGAGTGGATCCCGAAGAAAGAGAGCAGCGCCAGGCCGATGGCGCACAGATAGGCGGAGACCATATACACCTCGCCGTGGGCGAAGTTGATCATGCCGATGATCCCATACACCATGGTGTAGCCGATGGCGATTAAGCCGTACACTGCGCCCAGCGTCAGCCCATTGATCAGTTGTTGCAGAAAAAACGCCGTCATAGCCCCTCCAGCCGCCAGGCAGACGGCCGCCGGGTTCCGTTCCCGGTCGACCGCCGCCGTGTGACGATTCGCAAGTCAAAAGGACAGAGCGTCCTCAGGTCGTGGCCGATCAGAGCTGATGATATTTGCCCTTGTCGTCCCACTGATAGACCACGTAGTCGGACACCTTGAGGTCGCCTTTGCCATCCCAGGCTTTCTTGCCCATTACCGTCTCGACATCGTGGCTCTTCAGCCAGTCGCTGGCTTTGGCGTTATCGGTACCCACGGCGTTCCAGGCCGCGGCAATAGCCTGAATGGAGGCGTAGGCGTAGAGGGTATAGCCTTCTGGTTCAAAGCCGCTGGCGCGGAACTTCTCGATCACCGCTTTGCCTTCCGGGAGAGTGCGTGGATCCTGACCAAAGGTCATCAGCACGCCGTTGGTGAACTGCGGCCCGCCGGCGGCCGTCACCAGCTCCTCGGTGACGATACAGTCGCCGGAGAAGAATTTGGCCTGCACCCCCTGCTCGCGCATCTGACGCACCAGCGGGCCCGCTTCCGGATGACAGCCGCCAAAGTAGACCACGTCCGGCTTGAGGGCGCCGATCTTGGTCACCAGGGCGTTAAAGTCTTTTTCACCGCGGGAGAGGCCTTCGTACAACACTTCTTTGGTGCCCCGCTTCGCCAGCGCCGCGCGGGTGGCATCGGCCAGCCCCTGACCATAGGTGTCTTTATCGTGGATGACGGCAATTTTCTTCGCCTTCAGCACGTCCAGCATATAGTTGGCGGCAATCGCCCCCTGCTGATCGTCACGACCACACATGCGGAAAAGGTCCTTCATGCCGCGCTCGGTGATCTGCGGGTTGGTCGAGCCGGGGGTAATGGTCAGGATCCCGGCTTCGTCATATACCTCGGAGGCCGGCATCGTTGAGGAAGAGCAAAAGTGCCCCACCACGGCGGAGACTTTCGCTTCGTCCACCAGCCGGTTGGCCACCGCCACCGCCTGCTTCGGTTCGCACGCGTCATCCCCCTGCACCAGCACAATCTTTTCGCCTTTGATACCGCCGGCGGCATTGATATCGGCCACCGCCTGTGAAGCCCCCTTCCAGTACTGGGCGCCGTAGGTGGCGTTGGGTCCGGTAAAGGGCCCGGCGACGCCGATCTTCACGTCTGCCTGGGCGTAAAAGGCCATGCTCATACAACCTGCTATCACAACATGAAGCGTCATTGTTTTCAGTTTCAAAGACATTCGGATATTCCTCAGCGATGTAAAGCCTGGCGTCATGGAATGACGCAGAAAATATCACTTACCGTGTGGTGCCGACGTTGGCGCAGCGCCAGGACGGCCAGGGTGGAAGAAGCAAAAATCCCGCCAGGTAGAGAGGTCGCGCCGGAGCGCGGACGCCCCGGTCAGTGCGCACGCGACGGCAACCCGTGCCGCATCCGGCAAGGGCGCATTCCCTTTCAGGTCAGGAGATCGGTTGCCATCACGTGGCGAGCCGGACAACGCGGTATCCGTACCGGCCCGTGAGCTAAACATAGATGCAGTTAGCGGTCGCTGCGCGCCAGCGTGGTGCAAAAATGCGAATATGATCAACAGTGGTGATTATTTTGTTGCGGTAATGTGAAGATGATAACAGGAGAGCCCGTTAAAGGCTCTCCTGTGGCCTGGCGGCCGCTCAGAGTTGACTGGTGAACGTTCGGGAGATCACATCCTGCTGCTGCTCGCGGGTCAGCGCGTTAAAGCGGACCGCATAGCCGGAGACGCGGATCGTCAGATTCGGATACTGCTCCGGGAGTTCTATCGCATCGAGCAGCTTTTCCCGGTTCAGCACATTGACGTTAAGATGCTGTCCCCCCTCCACCGTCTCCTCGTGGTGGAAGTAGCCGTCCAGCAGCCCCACCAGGTTGTTTTCCTGCGCCGACGGGGCTTTGCCGAGAGCCGCCGGCACGATGGAGAAGGTATACGAGATGCCATCTTTGGCGTAGGTAAACGGCAGTTTCGCCACCGAAGTCAGCGACGCCACCGCCCCTTTGCGGTCGCGGCCATGCATCGGATTGGCCCCCGGGGCGAACGGCGTCCCCGCCCGACGTCCGTCCGGCGTGTTGCCGGTTTTCTGCCCGTACACCACGTTGGAGGTGATGGTCAGGATCGACTGGGTCGGCACCGCCTGACGCCAGGTGGGGAGCGCCTGAATTTTGCGCATAAAGCGCTCCACCAGGTCGCAGGCGATGGCATCGACCCGATCGTCGTTGTTGCCGTACTGCGGATAGTCGCCTTCAATGACAAAGTCCACCGCCAGCCCGTGGTGATCGCGCACCGGCTTCACCCGGGCGTACTTTATCGCCGACAGCGAATCCGCCGCCACCGACAGGCCGGCGATGCCGCAGGCCATCGTGCGGTAGACGTCGCGGTCGTGCAGGGCCATCAGCGCCGCCTCGTAGCTGTACTTATCATGCATACAATGGATGATGTTCAGCGCGCTGATGTACTGCACCGCCAGCCAGTCCATAAAGTGGTCGAGGCTCGCCATCACGGTGTCATAGTCCAGCACCTCATCACGCAGAGGGTCGGTTTTCGGCCCCACCTGGATCTTCAGTTTCTCATCCACCCCGCCGTTAATCGCGTAGAGCAGCGTTTTGGCGAGATTGGCGCGGGCGCCGAAGAACTGCATCTGCTTGCCGATCACCATCGGGCTAACGCAGCAGGCGATGGCGTAGTCGTCGCTGTGAAAATCGCTGCGCATCAGATCGTCGTTCTCATACTGCAGCGACGAGGTGGCGATAGAGACCCGGGCGGCATATTTTTTAAACGCCACCGGCAGCGCCTGCGACCAGAGCACGGTCAGGTTGGGCTCCGGCGCCGGCCCCATGGTGTGCAGGGTATGCAGGTAACGGAAGGTGGTTTTACTGACCAGGGTGCGGCCATCCAGCCCCATACCGCCCAGCACCTCCGTCGCCCAGATGGGATCCCCGGAGAACAGCGTGTCAAATTCCGGGGTGCGCAGGAAACGCACCATGCGGATCTTCATGATGAAGTGGTCAATGAGCTCCTGGGCCTGCTGTTCATTGAGCCGACCCGCCCGCAGATCGCGTTCGATATAGATGTCGAGGAAGGTGGCCGTGCGCCCCAGCGACATGGCACCGCCGTTCTGCGACTTCACCGCCGCCAGGTAGGCGAAGTACAGCCACTGCACCGCCTCCCGGACAGTGCGCGCCGGGTGGGCGATATCGCAGCCGTAGCGGGCCGCCATCTCCTGCATCTGCTGCAGCGCGCGCCGCTGTTCGGCCAGCTCTTCGCGCAGGCGCAGGGTGGCCTCCAGCGCCTCGCCGCGCTCAAGGGCTGGCTGCAGGTCGGCAAACTGCAGCTCACGTTCGCGAACCAGATAGCGGATGCCGTACAGCGCGACGCGGCGGTAATCGCCGATGATCCGTCCGCGGCCATAGCCGTCCGGCAGCCCGGTCAGCACCCCCGACTTGCGACAGCGCAGCATATCCGGGGAATAGACGTCAAATACCCCCTGATTGTGGGTCTTGCGCAGCGCCGTAAACTGATACTCAAAGGCGGGATCCATTTCGCGGCCATAGGCCTCGAAGGCGCTTTTGATCATATTGATGCCGCCAAAAGGATGCAGGGCGCGCTTCAGCGGCTGGTCCGTTTGCAGGCCGACGATCTTTTCCAGCGGCTGGTTGATATAGCCCGCCGCGTGGGCGGTGATGGAGGTGGCGACATTGGTGTCGAAATCCACCGGCGCATGGGTGGCGTTCTCGACGCGGATCCCGGCCATCACCTGCTCCCAGAGGGCGGTGGTCGCTGGCGTCGCGTCGGCGAGGAAAGACTCATCGCCCTCGTAAGGGGTGTAGTTATGCTGAATAAAGTCGCGGACGTCGATCTGCGTTTGCCACGCCGTACCGCGAAAGCCCTGCCAGGCGTCGGCGTATTGTGCGTCGTGGGTGTCGATATCTACTTTCATGAACATCGTCTCTCTACAGAATAAAAAGTCAGGCCAGCGCCGCCGCCGTGTGGATCCGCCCTAAGCGGATCGCATCGAGGGCAATCATGCGCTCTTCATTGGTAGGTATAACCGCGCAGCGCACCCGGCTGGCGTCGGCGGAGATCAGGCGTTCGCCGACCGAATTCGGCTGTTGGTTGCGGGCGACGTCCATCTCAAGGCCAAAGACTGCCAGCCGCTCGCTCACCAGCCGACGGATTAGCACCGAGTTCTCGCCAATCCCGCCGGTGAAAATAATGCCGTCGAGACGCTGCAGCGCCGCGGCGTGACCGGCAATATGACGGGCGATGCGATGGACAAAGGTTTTAATTGCCAGGCGGGCGCGGGCATGGCCCTCATGCCACGCCTGCTCCAGCACCCGCAGGTCGGAGGAAAGGCCGGAGATCCCCAGCAGGCCGGAGGCGGTGTTGGCCACCCGCTCCAGGTCGCTGAGGGTCTGCCGGGTCTCCCCGGCAATCCACGCCATGGCGCCGAAGTCGACATCGCCGCTGCGGGTGCCCATCATCAGCCCCTCCAGCGGCGTCATTCCCATCGAGGTGTCCACGCTGCGGCCGTTGCGCACCGCGCAGATCGAGGCGCCATTGCCCAGGTGGGCGATCACCAGACCGCTCTCCTGCTCCGGCAACCCGAGCAGCGCCAGGGCGCGCCGGGACACATAGCGGTGCGAGGTACCGTGGAAACCGTAGCGGCGTACCCCGAGGTTCTGGTAATACTCCCACGGCAGACCATAGAGAAAAGCTTCCGGGGCCAGGGTCTGGTGAAAGCTGGTATCAAAGACCGCCACCTGCATCACGTGCGGGAACAGCCGCTGCGCCGAGGCGATGCCGCTGAGACTGGCGTAGTTATGCAGCGGGGCCAGGGATGATACCTGGCGAATGTTATTGATAACCTCCTCGCTAATAATGACCGACTCGGTGAAGAGGTCGCCGCCGTGGGCGACGCGGTGGCCAATCAGGGCCACGCTGTCGATAAGGTCGCGTTGGGCTAATGCTCCGGCAATCGCCTGCAGGGCGCCTTCATAGCCGCGCTGCGCCAGCGCCACCGGCTCGCCGCCGTTGAGCGAGAGAAACGCCCGTTCCGCGTTGATGCCCTCGGCCACGCCGTTCAGCAGGCAGTCGCAGCTGGCGGCGTCCAGGACGGAAAATTTGATCGACGACGAGCCGCAGTTGATCACCAGTACTACCGGAAATTCAGTCATGTTGTACTCCGCGTGGCCTGAGCCGGATTAGAACAGTTTGTAAACGATGTTGAGGATGGTCAGCAGACCAATGGCGGTCACAAAGAGGTTATCGAGACGTCCACGGTATTTGGCCAGCGAAGGCGCTTTACGAATGGCGTACATCGGCAGCAGGCACAGCAGCGAGGCGATAATCGGCGCGCCCATGGCCTCAATCAGGTCGAGGATATTGGGGTTGGCATACGCCACCACCCAGGTCGAGCCCATGATGAACACCATGCTCAGGGTATTGAGCTTGCCGCTGGAGACCCGGGTTTTATCCCCTTTATAGCCGAAGCGCAGGATCAGACCGTTCAGCCCCTCGAGGGTGCCGAGATAGTGGCCGAAGAACGATTTGAAGATGGCCACCAGGGCGATGATCGACGCGCCATACTCCAGCAGGGTGGCAAACGTGGATTTGGTGCCCGACATCGAGGCAAAGTGGTTCGCCAGATAGGATAGCACCGGGATATTCTGCGCCTTGGCGTCCGCCATGTTCTGCGGCGAGAGGGTAAACAGGCAGCTGAAGGCGAAGAACATCACCACCGCCACCATCAGCATGCTGGCCCGGGAGATGATCTGTGAGCATTTGCGTTCGGTATACTCCCGGCCAAACTGCGCTTCATACTCTTCGCGTTTGGAGACCACAAACGAGGAGACGATCGGCGAGAAGTTAAAGGAGAACACCATGATGGAGATGCCCAGCCATACCGTCACCAGAATGCCGTCGTGACCGGTTAAGGCGATATCGCTGAGGTTGACCTGGTCAATCACCGCGCTATTCCAGTAAGGGATCAGGGACAGGGAGATCACCACCAGGCTGGCGATAAACGGCCACACCAGATAGCTCATCACCTTGACCATCAGGTCTTTACCAAACCAGATGACAAACGCCATCAGCAGCAGCAGGAGCAGCGCCACCACCCCGCGGTTGAGGGCCGGCATCTGCAGCTGGTTCTCCCAGAAGGTCATAAAGGTATTGGTGATCGTGACGCCATAAATCCACAGCAGCGGGCAAATGGCGAAGAAGTACAGAAAGGTGATCACCACCCCGCCGGTTTTGCCAAAATGCTCTTCCACCGTTTCGGTGATATTGCCGGAGGGGTTAGCCCCCGACAGGCATAGCCGGGCCAGCGCCCGATGGCAATAAAAGGCGATGGGATAGGCCAGCACCAGCATCACCAGGATCGGGATCAGCCCGCCGAAGCCAGCGCGAATAGGGAAAAACAGCACCCCGGCGCCGATAGCGGTGCCAAACAGGCCCAGGGTCCAGGTGGTGTCAGATTTACGCCAGGACGAAAGGCTTGTCTGGCTGGATGCAATGCTCTCAGTCGTACTCATATCCTGTCCTCACTTATGTATTGAATTAAGCGTCAACAAAACCCGTAATTTGCGATACCCGCGAGAGATCGATATTGCCCCCGGAAATCAGGCTGACCGTTTTGCGGTTCTGGATATAGCTGTCTAATTTGCCGCTTAATAACGCGGCGCAGGCCAACGCCCCGGCCCCTTCGGTGATCACTTTATTGCGCTGAATTAAGGCGACCATGCTCTGGCGAATGTCGTCCTCACTGACCAGGACGATGTCATCCACCAGCTGGCGGGCGATTTCATAAGTCAGTTTCCCTGGCCGGGCGACATCGCAGCCATCGGCTAAAGTGCCGGCGTGGCGATGGCTGGTGATCTCCCCGGCGTACCAGGAGGCGGCCATGCCGTGAACATTCTCCGACTGAACGCCGATAATACGGATCGTCGGGTTAATGGATTTAATCGCAATCGCGATGCCGGCAATTAAACCACCGCCGCCAATCGGCACGATGACATTATCCACGTCATACAGATCTTCTAATATTTCGAGACCGATGGTGCCCTGCCCGGCAATAACCTGCGGGTCGTCATAGGGGGGAATAAAAATACGGCCCTCAAGTTCAACAATATCGCTGGCTTTGGCGAGGGTATCGTTAAAGTTATCGCCATGCAGGACTACCTCTGCCGAATAATCGCAGGTGGCGGCGACTTTCGATTTCGGCGCCCCTTTCGGCATCACCACTTTCCCGTCAATGCCGAGCATGGCGCAGGAGAGCGAGACCCCCTGCGCATGGTTGCCCGCCGAACAGGCCACCACCCCTTTGCGTTTTTCCGCCGCGGTTAAACCGCAGAGCTTATTAAACGCGCCGCGAATTTTAAATGATCCCGTGCGCTGCATATTTTCGAATTTAAGGAATATTTCCCCCTGGCAGCGTTCGCTAAAATAATTCGAGCGGGGCATGCCCGTTTTATATATTTTTCCCGCCAGGCGTTGCTTCGCCTCGAGAATATCGTCAATGGATACCGGAAGATCGTAGGTAATATGCATGATGGCCTCTGTATCTTAATATAAAGTCAATGACCGGGCGTCATCCTGCTGATAACAGCGAGGACGTGTGTTGGGTTATTTAATCAATATCAGTCAGGCAATTTCTATTGGCTGCCAGTGGCGGTTTCCCTGCCCCGAAGAGTACTGTTTCGCCATCTCCACCAGCGACGCCGCCGCGGTTTTAAGCCGGTAATTCTTCGACCATACCGCCGCATAGCGCGCCACCGGCAAGGCCTCTTTAATGGGGATGGTGACAAACTGGCTCGAGCCGAACGGCGTGGTCATGTCGCAGGGGATCACCGTCAGAAAATCGGCATTGAGTACCAGGTTATAGATCGTCACCACCGAATCGGTATTGACGATATTTTCGCGGCGGATGCCGCTGCGCTGCAGGGTGGCCAGCAGTTCGCTGTAATAGCCCATATTGGTCTCCGGCAGCACCCACTGCTCATGCTGGAGCGAGGCCAGACGGACGGTGCCGTTGCCGATCCGCGCCCGGTTCGCCACCAGCACAAACTCAGACTCAAACAGCGGCTCGACGTGCAGGTCCTGCAGTTTCATCTCATCGCTCAGCGTCCCGATGGCGAAGTCGAGACGCCCGTCGCGGATCGCCGGTAAAAAAGCGGAGAGCTGCGCTTCATACATCGATACCCGCGCCTTCGGGAAGGTCATTTTAAACTGATGCACCATCTCCGACATAAAGGTAAACCCGACCAGCGAAGGGAAACCAAAGGAGACATCCACCACCGCGCTGTTGGTCAGAGCATTCATTTCATTGACCATATTTTTCATTTCACGGGTGATCGCTTCTGACCAGTTGAGAAATACCTGCCCGGCCTCGGTGAGCGAGACGCCGGTATTTCGCCGGACGATTAATTCGCTGCCAAAATAACTTTCCATGTCACCAATGATTTTACTGACCGCCGGCTGAGTGAGTCCTAACGCTTTTGCTCCGGCCCCGATTGACCCACTGCGGATCACTTCCTGGAAAACCACCAGATGCTGTGTTTTAGGCAGAGAAAAAGTATTCATCGCGTCTCACTTTCATTCCTTTGTTGACGGCGGAAAGTGTAACAAATCGCGATCACCGGGTTATGTGAGAGCTCTCACAAAGGCTCCGCCGCGGCGGATAAGCAGGAGCCACGAGTCAGAATAAGTAAATTAAAATCAACATATTACAAGCATCATAAACGCTATTTGCGCGCCTTTTGCCGTGGCCGAATGCGGGGATAAAAATAATTGATGGCGATAACATCGACAGCGAAATGGCGATAAAAAATACGCCTTTTGTACGTTATTCGACCCGCGTTATCAGGGTGAGAAGAAAGCCGAAAATTAAATTAATGCTGTAAACAATAAAAAGCAGACGTAATAAACGCCGTTATTTAACGACAAGCCGGTCGGGCATCACATTTTATCCCCGGCGGTTGGGCAAAATGCGCGGTCATTATTTACACGATAGAAACATTAAATTCACAATTTTTCTTTTGGGTTGCGATAGGCAGCGCTGTTTTTTCCGCCATATCGCAGGCGGTCATACTTTGATTAAAATCAACCCTGGTAATTTATCTTTTACGGCGGCCAATGGAGAGTCATTTGTGTTGCCGATCACAAATCCATAAAACAACGGCCAGGCCTCTCTTCCATAGCAACTGATTAACCAGCTTTTCACTATGCAAATGCAAATAACGTATTTGCCCTCCCCGCAGGCGCTCTGTAGTTTGAGCCAGGATCCCGGCGCCACTTTATCCGGGTCAGGACTTTATTATTCAGAGTGTTAAATTCCGCCATGATAAAATTAGCGCATCTTTTTAAAACCTATCCAGGCAGCGCCCAGCCGGCCATTCGCGACCTCAGTCTGGATATTGATCATGGCGAATTCTGCACCTTCGTCGGCCCGAGCGGCTGCGGAAAAACGACTATCCTGCGGATGATTAACCAGCTGGATATTCCCGACAGCGGCGACGTCTATATTCAGGGGGTCCGCCTCGCTGACGCTGATATTATCCAGATCCGCCGCCAGATCGGCTTCGTGATGCAAAGCGCTGCGCTCTTTCCCCATCGTACCGTGGCGCAAAATATCGCGACCGTGCCGCGGCTGGCGGGCTGGAGCAAAGCGCGGATCCGCGCGCGGATTGACGAACTGGTGGCGCTGATGTCGCTCGATAGTCATCTGCTGCATCGCTATCCGCATCAGCTCTCCGGCGGCCAGCAGGGGCGTGTGGCCATCGCCCGCGCTATCGCCGCCGATCCGCCCATTTTACTGATGGATGAGCCCTTCGCCGCCATCGACCCGGTGGTCCGCGAACGCCTCCAGGATGAGCTCTTGCTCCTGCAGCAGCGGCTGCAGAAAACCATTGTATTAGTGACCCACGATATCAATGAAGCGATCCGTCTCGGCGATAAAATCGCCATTTTCCAGGAAGGCGGCGTGCTGGCGCAGTTTGATACACCCGACCGTATTCTGGCCCACCCGGCGAGCGAGTTCGTGCGCCGCTTTATCGGCCCGGAGCCCAATCTGAAGCGGCTGGGCATGATACAGGTCGGCCAGCTGCCGCGTCACGATGTCCCCCTGCTCGACGAAGCGCTGACGCCGATCGCCAGTACCCATCCACCGCTGGCCAGCCCGCTGCGTCTGGTGCTTGACCGCCAGCGACGCCCGCTGCACTGGTTCGATCCGCAGCGGGGCCTCACCCTGCCGGTGGAGCGCCCACTCGCCAGCAGCCACAGCCTGCGTTTTGCCTACAGCGCGCTGCTCGACGTGGCGACCGGCGTGCTGGTGCATGTGGATGACGAAGGCCAATACCAGGGGGCGGTATCCCACACCCTGCTGCAGCAGGTGCTCGACGGCGCGGTGGGGGTGCGATCTCATGATTGACTGGAGCTGGGTTATCGATAACCACGCGATGATCGGCGATCTGCTCTGGCAGCATGCGCGGATGGTCCTGCTGGCCCTGCTGTTCGGCTCCCTGCTCACCGGCGGCCTGTTAGCGGTGACCTTACGCTGGCCCGCGACGGCGCAGCCGCTCATCACCCTGTGCGGTGTGCTCTTTACCATTCCCTCGCTGGCGCTGTTTATTTTATTGCTGCCGTTTACCGGGCTGTCGCTGACCACCTCGCTGATTGGCCTGACGCTGTACTCGCTGCTGATCCTGCTGCGCAACGTGCTGGCCGGCATGGAGAAGCTGCCGCAGGCGGCGCTGGAGTCCGCGCGGGCGCTCGGCTATACCCGCGGGTTCCGCTTCTTCGATATCGAGCTGTGGCTGCTACTGCCCTCTCTGTTTGCCGGGCTGCGCATTGCCTCGGTGACGCTGGTCGGCCTGGTCACCGTCACTGCGCTGATCGGCCAGGGCGGGCTGGGGCAGCTACTGCTGGCGGGTTTTAATCAGGACTTTCTGACGCCGATAGTCGTTAGCCTGGTCCTGAGCCTGCTCCTGTCGCTGGTCTTTGACGGGCTGATTGCCCGTCTTGGCGACTGGCTAACGCCGTGGACCGAATGATGACTCTGCTTCTCGCCACCTTTCACTGGCTAACCCAACCGGAGCACTGGCTGGGCGACGAGGGCATCTTGCTGCGCCTCGGCCAACACCTTTATTACGTGCTGGTCAGTATGGCCGTGGCCTGCGCCATTGCCCTGCCGCTCGGCATCGCGCTGGGCTACTGGCGCAAAGGGGCCTTTGTGGTGATCAACCTGTTTAATCTCGGCCGCGCCATTCCGTCGTTAGGGCTGATTTTATTATGCATCATCGTTTTTGGCTTTAACGATATCCCGGTGCTGGCGGCGCTTATCGCGCTCTCGATTCCGCCCATCCTCACTAACACCTGGGTGGGGATTTATCACGCCGACCGCCCGCTGTGCGATGCGGCCATCGCGCTGGGCATGACCCCCTGGCAAAGCCTGTGGCAGGTGCGGATCCCGCTGGCGGCGCCGCTGATCCTCGCCGGGGTGCGCACGGCGCTGGTTCAGCTTATCGCCACGGCGGTGGTCGCGGCCTATGCCGGTCTGGGTGGGCTGGGACGATTTCTGATTGACGGCCTCGGGCAGCGGGATATCCCGCAGGTGATCGGCGGCTCGCTGGTGGTTTCCCTGCTGGCGATAGGCGGTGAACTGCTTTTCGCCCGCTGCGCCGGCCGCCTGGTTCATCGCCGTATTGCCGCGCCTTATTAGCGTGAAACTGACATGACCCCAGCGCCTGGGGCTGATTAACCTGAAAATAAAAGAGGTATTATGAAGCAATTATTTGGCAAGGCCGTCACCGCCCGTCGATTTCGTCTCTCGCTGCTGGCCGCCGGGCTCTTCAGCCTGAGCGTTAGCACCTTTGCCGCCAGCGTCACGGTGGGCGGGGCCAATTTTACCGAAAGCTCCATTCTCGCCAACATCTACGCCAGCGCGTTAAAGAAAAATCATATCGAGGCCAACACCCGTCTCAACCTTGGCAACCGGGAAATTATTATTCCGGCGCTGCAGAGCGGTGAGATCGATATCGTTCCGGAATATCTTGGCGCCCTGCTCAATTTCTATAACGGCAAGACCGAGGCCACCAGCCAGCAGGCCGTTAGCGCTGAGCTGGCCCAGGCCCTGCCCGCCGATTTCACCCTGTTGAACCCGGCCCCGGCCACCTCGATCACCGCCTGGGCGGTACGTGCCGAGACCGCGGAGAAATACCATCTGCGCACCCTCTCCGACCTGAAGCCCGTCGCCCCGCAGTTGGTGATCGGCGGACCACCGGAGCTGGCGGTACGCGCCCTGGGCCTGCCGGGGCTGAAGCGCGTCTATGGACTTGAGTTCAAAGCGGTGAAATCGCTGGACATGGGCGGGCCGCTGACCCGGCTGGCGCTCAATTCGGGCAAAATCGACGTCGCGACGGTCGTCTCCACCCAGGGCAACCTGGCGAAGGAGAAATGGGTGGTCCTCGAGGATGATAAACATGAACAACCGAGTCAGAACGTGGTGCCGCTGGTGCGCAAAGCCAGTCTGACGCCGGAGATCAGCGCCGTGCTCAATGAGGTTTCCGGCAAGCTGGACAATGCCACGCTGATTGCCCTCAACCAGCAGGTGGATCTCCAGCATAAAGATCCGGCAGCCGTCGCCGAGCAATGGGTTAATGCCAACCTCACCCAACACTGACCGTCACCCCGCCACGGATGGCGTTCAGCCGCGAGTCCACGCTATGTCTACCCGACACATGATCCTGAACCTGTTCTTTTATAACCCGCAGGGGGATTACCGTTTCTCCTGGCGTCACCCTGACGCACCAGAAGCGGAAATATTTACCCTCAACTATTACGCCAGTCTGGCGCGCAAGGCCGAAGCGGCGACCCTCGACGCTATCTTTGTCGCCGACCATATCGCGGTGTGGGATACGGTGCCCAGCGGCCTGACCCACTATGCCAACGCCCGGCTTGAACCCCTGACGCTGCTCTCCTCCCTCGCCGCGGTGACGGAGCATATCGGCCTGATGGCCACCGCGTCGACCTCCTATAACGAACCCTATAACCTGGCGCGCTACTTTGCCTCGTTGGATTTCCTCAGCAATGGCCGGGCCAGCTGGAATGTGGTGACGTCGTGGCTGGAAGAAGAGGCGGCAAACTTCGGTCTGGAGCAGCTTCCCCGCCACGGCACCCGCTACCAGCGGGCCAGTGAATTCATCGACGTGGTCACTCGCCTGTGGGATTCCTGGGAAGATGGCGCGGCGATCTTCGATAAAGCGCACGGATTATTCGCCGATGCCGGCAAGGTGCATCACCTCGACTATCAGGGCGAGTACTTTCGCGTGCGCGGCCCGCTCAACGTCCCTCGCCCGCCGCAGGGCCATCCGCTGCTGGTGCAGGCCGGCTCTTCAGAGGCGGGAAAAGCGCTGGCCGCCGCCTGGTCTGATATGCACTTCGTGTTTATTCACTCGATCGCCGAAGGGCTGGCCTATCGCGAAGAGATGAACCAGCGGCTGCGCCAGCACGGGCGCGATCCGGCCCATTTCAAAATTATCGCCGGGGTCCTGCCGGTGGTGGTGAACTCCAGCGAGGAAAAGGCGGCCCGCCAGCAGCTTAACGAGCAGCTGATGAGCGACCAGATGGCTATCGACCTGCTCTCCTCTTATCTTCGGATGGATCTCAGCACCCTGCCACGGGACCAACCCCTGCCGCCGCTCCCCGATGAAGAGAGCTTTGATGGCATCCGCACGGCGCTGAAGCTTATCCGCCAGTACGATCCGCGGCTCACCCTGCTGGAGTTGGGGAAATTGTTATTACAGAGTTCCGATAGCTGGCTGCTGCTGGGCAGCGCCGAGGAGATTGCCGCCGCCTTAACGGAGACCTGGCAGGCGGGCGCCGCCGATGGGTTCAACCTGATGTTCCCGCTGCTGCCGGGAGACTTTGACCGCTTTGTTGACCAGGTGGTGCCGATTCTGCAGCGTAACGGCGTCATGCGCGATCGCTACCCGCCCGGCACCCTGCGTGAAAAGCTCGGTCTGCCCGCGGTGGAAAACCGCTTCACCGCGCCGTAGCCCGACGTGGCCCGCCCCGGCACAGACCGCTGGCCGGGGCATTTTACCTATAGCTGGCTGACTCCCAGCGCCGCGGCCTCATCCCGCCACGCCAGCAGCGGCGCATAGGCCTCCCGCGGCATATCGCTATAGCCGCAGATCAGCAAGGCATCGCACAGGGGACGATAGCGCGCATCGCTCACTAACTGCTGGAGCGCCTCGCGCAGGCTATTCAGCGTCGCCGCCGGAGTGGCGCCGGCGGTGATCAGCGGCAGCCCTGGCGCGGCCGGGCTCCAGCCGATCGCCACCAGGCCTGCCAGGACCTGCGGCTGATGGCGCTGCAGCAGCGCGTAGGTCACGCAGTCGATGGCGGCGATATCGGCGTTTTCCTGCTGCAGCTCGCGCAGCGACTGCCGATGGCTGCCGCTGAACACCACCGCCGAAAAAAATCGCCCCTCCCGGGAGAGCGGCGCGACCATTTTACGCAGCACGTTGTAGCCGGACTGCGAGTGCTCGGCATTGCACGCGGCCCGACGGCCAAAAAAGTCCCCCAGCATCCGATGACTATCCGCTTCGCGGGCCACCAACAGGCTGCGGTAGCGGCGCCCTTCACAACCGGGCGCGGCGTAGTGGAAACAGCCCACCGTCTGCACCTCCGGCAGCTGGGTCACCAGCGGGTAGCCGCAGGTCTGGCTCAGCAACAGCGTCGGCTGGCGCCAGTGGTCCAGCAGATCCTCGGGGTCAGCCGTCGGAGGATCTCCCGTCACGGTCACGCCGCGTTCGGCCAGCAGCGACTGCACCGCCTGCCACAGGGCCTGGGTCTGTTGACGGTGGATGGCATACATCGGAAAGGTCATGCGTTCAGCCATGTTCTCCTCCCGCTTGCGCCTGCTCGCCAAAGCCCGGATGGGCGTTCACCGCCACCGCCCGGCGGCCAAAATGGCGTCGCCACTCGCCGTACCCACGCACCAGGAACCCCTGATTACGCTGCAGATAAGCCGTCTGGCGATGCAGATACAGCTGACGTAAAGCGTACCAGGGGACCCCTGGCAGGTCATGATGCACCGCATGGTAGTTGAGATTGAGGAACAGCACCCGCCAGGGGAGCCCGGCCTCGTTGATCACCGAGCGGGCCAGCGGGTCATCCGCGGCGCGGTGTTCGAGAAAAGAGCGCACTTTGGTCAGGGCCAGCGCCGGGTAGCTCACCGCCAGCACAAACCACAGTGGGGAAAAACCCTGCGCCGCCATCCAGGTCAGCAGGCCCGTCAGCAGCAACAGATGCAGACTCCACATGGCGATAGCGCGGCGGTCGCCCTCGCGGAAAGCCCGCAGCGCGCGGTTCAGGGTGTGAATAATATCCATCAGCGGCGCCAGCAGCAGACGCCCCCAGAAGGTGTTGCGCAGGTGGATAAGACGGCGCTGCCAGGCTGAGAAGCGCTGCCAGCTTTCCGCCGTCACATAGTACGATTCGGGGTCGTCCTCGGGGTGCGTCAGCAGATGGTTGCGATGGTGCGCCAGGTGGCTGTCGCGGTAGATGCCATAGGGATACCAGACCGCCAGCGGCAGCGTCCCCAACAGCTGGTTAAACCATGCCAGCCGGGTGGGATGCCCATGGATAAGCTCGTGCTGTAAGGACATATACCAGGTGGTAAACCAGATCAGCAGCAGCGTGGCCGGCATCAAACCCAGCGTCTGCCAGCCCGCCACGCAGGCAAACCAGCCGCCGTAAACCGTCACAATCAGCAGCCATGTCGGCAGCTCGCTGCGCCACAGCCAGCTGCGCGCCAGCTGGCGGATCAGGATGCGCTGTTGATCATCCACATAGACAGCCGTCTTCTTTTCCGTCACTTCCGATACCTTGCCGTGTTGCCTCATTCCCTCCGAAGATGTGAGATAACACGTTAAATAACAAAGTATTTAATTTACTTAGCTTTGCCAAAAAGCGCGTTTGTATTCACCGCTTTCATCAACACCTGAAACTGCGGATTAAATTCATCAAAGATTGGCAGCGCAGCGGCGCCCAGCGCGGCGGTATCGGTGCCGGTCATCCCCATTTTGACACGCTGCGCCGGCAGGTAACGCCCGCGCACAGACTGATACAGCGGCGGCAGCCGCGCCAGCACTTTCTCCAGCAAGGGGGCGGGCATCATACCGCCCACCACCACCGTCTCGGCATCGAAGACGCACTCCAGCAAATTGATCGCCTGACGCAACGGCGCCAGGATGCTGGTGATCCACTGGTCGAAAAGCGCAGCGTCCACCGACAGCAGATCTTCCGGCAGCGCGCGATAGGGGTCGAGGCCGCAAAACTCATAGGCCGCCTGCAGCGAAACATAGCGCTCAAGGCATCCCTCATTCCCGCAATAGCAAGGGCGACCGTTCGGCGCGACCACAATATGCCCGACCTCACCGGCGTTATGGGCATGGCCGGTATACACATGACCATCGGTAAAAATACCGGCGCCCAGACCGGTGCCAATATAGAGATAGACAAAAGAGTTGAGCTGCCGCGCCACGCCGTGAAAGCGTTCGCCAATGGCGGCCACCGTGGCGTCGTTTTCGAGAGTCACCGGCAGGCCGCTGAGTCGCCCGAGCTCCGCCGCTACATCGACCCCTTCCCAGCCGTTGAGCGTCGTGGGCCCCGTCGACGAGATCCCTTCCACGCCAAAGGGCCCCGGCATCACGACCCCCATCCCCAGCACCCGCGACCAGTCCAGCGTCGGCAGCGCACGGATCTCATTCAGCACCTCAGCGAGGCGGGCAAAGGTCGCACCAGGCTGGGGCTTTTGCACCAGAATGAGTCGGCGAAAATGGACCTCGCCGGCCAGATCCACCAGCACCACAATCAGCGTCTGATGATCAAGATGGATGCCAATTGACCAGGCGCTGGCGGGATTGAGGCTCACCGGCACCGCTGGCTGTCCACGGCCGCTGGCGCGCCGCGGTTGGTGGCTGGTCAGGAGATCCATCTGCTCCAGCTCCGCCACAATATTCGACACGGTCTGCGGGGTCAGCGCGGTCAGCCGCGCCAGCTCGGCGCGGGTCAGCTCGCCATGTAAACGCACCGCCTCAATGATCACCCGGCGGTTATGCACCCGGGCATGTTCAAGGTTTGTACCTGATGTTTTCATCGTTTCCCTTCCAGGCTGGACTGGTGAAATTTTAGCCGGCATCACAGATCTGACAACGACCCGCGCAGGCGGGTCTTCGCGATGGCATACCCTTTGCTACGCTTAGTGCTGGGGCCCCTCGGGAGATGTCGCCGATATTGTCGCCCTGATTAAATCAATCAAATTGATTTAATAAATCATAACCCCTTTCAGTACAGCACAGCGGAGAGCAAAGATGAAATACCACAGCGCACTACGGGTCAACGCCTGTCTGCTGGCGATGCTCGTTATCAGCGGGAGCGTCAGCGCAGCGACCCAGATTAATGCCCTGTTCATGACCCAGGCGGCCTATAGCGAAAACGACATTCGCGCGATGACCAGTGACTTCGAAAAGCAACACCCTGACGTGAAGGTCAATCTCGAATTCGTCCCCTATGAAGCGCTGCACGACAAGATCGTCGCCGCCCGCGGCGCAGGGGGTAACGGCTACGACGTGGTGCTGTTCGACGCGATCTGGCCGGCGGAGTTTAGCCGCTTCGATCTGCTGCAGGATGTCTCCTCACGGATTGCCGCCGACGAGCGCGAGAAGATTTTCCCCGGGGCGATGAATACCGTGGTGTATCAAGGCAAAACCCTCGGCATGCCGTGGATCCTCGACACCAAATATCTGTATTACAACAAAGCCATGCTGGACAAAGCGGGGATCAAAACGCCGCCTGCCAGCTGGCAGCAGGTAATGGACGACGCCAAAGTGCTTAAGGACAAAGGGATTGTTAAATATCCTCTGGTCTGGAGCTGGTCGCAAGCGGAAGCGCTGGTCTGCGATTACACCACCCTCGTCTCCGGCTTCGGCGGGAGCTTCTACCAGAACGGTAAGCTCGATTTTTCGACGCCCGCCTCGCTGAAAGCGGTCACGCTGATGAAAACCTCGCTCGATCAGGGGCTGAGCAACCCGGCATCACGTGAATATCTTGAGGAGGATGTGCGTAAGGCTTTCTCCAATGGCGACGCCGCCTTTGCGCTCAACTGGACCTATATGTACAACATGGCCAACGATCCGAAACAGAGTAAAGTCGCAGGTGATGTTGGCATTGTCCCCGCCCCAGGCGATACCCTGGATAAACCCGGCGCCGTCAACGGTTCTATGGGGCTGGGCATCGCCAAAGCCAGTCAGCATCCGGAAGAGGCCTGGCAGTATATTCACTATCTGACCTCCCAGCCGGTACAGGACAAGTATGCCAAACTGAGCTTGCCGGTGTGGAAAGCCTCGTACCAGGATCCTGCCGTTGCCAAAGGCCAGGAGAGCCTGATCGCCGCCGCCGACAAGTCGTTGAACGTGATGCTCTCTCGTCCCGAAACGGCAGATTACTCGCGCCTGTCAAACACCCTGCAACAGCAGCTTCAGTCGGTACTGCAGGGTAAAGCCACGCCCGACGTCGCCCTCAAGGCGGTCGACACCAGCGCGGCCCGTCTGCGTTAAGGAGGCATGATGCTGAGTCTGCAACGACGCGAGCATCGTCAGGCATGGGTGCTGTTAGCGCCCATGCTTATCGCGATGTTTATCCTCACCGCATGGCCGCTGGCGCGCACACTGTGGCTGAGTTTTACCGATACCGCGCTGGCGGGAAGCGGCGAGGTGACCCACTACGTCTGGCTGGATAATTATCTTTATGCCCTGACCGACCCGGACTTTCGCGCGGCCTTCGCGCGAACGCTCTATTTCACCGTGGTCTCGGTGGCGATTGAGGGGGCGATCGGCGTACTGGTGGCACTGTTGTTGAATCAGCGTTTTGTCGGGCGAAATGTCCTGCGGGTGCTGGTGATCCTGCCGTGGGCGTTGCCGACTATCGTCAACGCCATGATGTGGCGGCTTAACTTTAATCCCGACTACGGCAGCGTTAATGCTCTGCTCAGCCAGCTGGGGCTGATTGAC
Organism: Klebsiella sp. D5A; assembly: GCF_001620885.1. NCBI lineage: Bacteria > Pseudomonadati > Pseudomonadota > Gammaproteobacteria > Enterobacterales > Enterobacteriaceae > Klebsiella > Klebsiella sp. D5A. The sequence continues at coordinate 49,256 of NZ_LOAR01000012.1, forward strand.
AGCTATCGCAGCTGGCTGGGCTCGCCGGATTCTGCGCTGCACACGGTGATGCTGGCGGATATCTGGAAAAACTACCCGCTGGTCACCCTGCTGGTGCTGGCCGCCCTGCAGTCTGTTCCCGACGATCTGTACGAGGCGGCGCGGCTCGACGGCGCCTCGGCCTGGCGGCGTTTTCGCGCCATTACCTTTCCGGCCATTGTGGGTCCCCTTGGCGTCGCGCTGGTGCTACGCACCATCGATGCCTTCAAAGTGTTCGACATTATCTATGTTATGACCCGCGGCGGCCCGCTCGACAGTACCAAAACGTTGAGCTTTTTTGTCTATCAGGAGTCCTTCAGCTACCTGCGCGCCGGCAGCGGCGCGGCCTACGCCATGCTGATGAGCCTGATGTGCGCCGTGCTGATAGCCCTGTATCTGTTTTTGCTGCTGCGTCAGCGGCGCCGGAGTGTTGATGATGAAGCGTAAAGGGTACATCGTACTGCGTTACCTGGCGGCGCTGGCGGTGGCGATCTCGATCCTCGCCCCGATGCTGTGGCTGTTTTTGATGAGCGTCAGCACCACCGCGGACCTCACCCGCGTCCCGCTGGAGTGGCTCCCGCGGCAGTGGGACTTCAGCCGCTATGGCCATCTGCTGTCGCTGGCCCCTGGCGAACCCGGGGCGCTGTTTCTTCCCGCGCTGGGCAACAGCCTGCTGGTGGCCGCCGGGGCGACGCTGGTGTCGTTGTTGCTGGCGATCCCCGCCGCCTTCAGCTTTTCGCGTTATCCCGGCCGCGACGGCTGGCTGTACGCCGGCCTCGGCATCTATATGGTGCCGCCCGTGGCCTTTGTGCTGCCGCTCTATTTTATTCTTGAACACTTTGGCCTGCTCAACACCCGCAGCGGGCTGGTGCTGGTCTACTGCTCGCTGATCGTGCCGTTTCTGACGTGGATGGTCAAAAACCAGTTCGATACCCTGCCGCAGGATATCGAACAGGCGGCCCGGCTTGACGGTCTGCGCATCTGGCAGGTCCTGCTGCGCATCACTCTACCGCTGGCGAAACCGATGCTTGGCGCCGCCGCGCTGTTCGGCTGGCTGCTGGCGTGGGACGAGTTTTTCTATGCGCTACTGTTCACCAGCAACCTCGCCGCCCAAACGCTGCCGGTGACCATCGCCGGCTTCACCGCCGGCCGCGCCACCGATGACGGGCTGGTGGCGGCGGTCGGCATACTGGCCTCAGTCCCTCCGCTGTTGATTGCTATCTGGCTGCAAAAAACGCTGGTCAGCGGCCTCACTAACGGGGGAAGTAAAGGATAACTATGGATAACACCAGGACACCTGTGCTCTATATCGTGGGCAATTACAATATTGACTTAGTGATGGGAACCCTGACCCACTGGCCTGCTCAGGGGACTGAGATGATGCTCGAGCACAGCGCGCTGCGGCCCGGCGGCTCTGCCGGCAACTGCGCGCTGGCCGCCGCCGCCATGCAGCTTCCGCACTGCGCGGTCGGCTGCCAGGGCGACGACGCGTTTACTCCGTGGCTGGCGGCACAGTTTCCCGGCGGCAGCGCACGCTGGCCGCAGTATCCCTGTGAAACTTCGCTGACGGTGGCGATCACCCATCCCAACAAAGAGCGCTCCTTCCTCAGCAACCACGGACATATTACCCGCCTGACCGCCGGGGATGTGTTGAGCCAGCTGCCGGCCGCCGCTGGCGAGGGCGATATCGTGTTGCTCTGCGGTACCTTTCTCTGTACCGGGCTGCTATCCGACTATCCGCAGCTGCTCGCCACGCTCCGCCAGCGCGGTTTTACCCTTGCCGTCGATACCGGCTGGCCGCCTCAGGGCTGGAGCGACCCGCTGCGTCATGAGGTCGACCGCTGGCTGGGCGACTGCGACTGGCTGTTGCTCAACGACGTTGAAACCCTGCAGCTGGCCGGCCACCCGACCCTCGCCGAAGCCGCCGCAGCCCTGGCGGCACGGCTCAGCGGCCGCGGCGGGTGCGTGGTAAAGCGCGGCGCCGACGGCGCGGACTGCTGGACGACCGACGGCCATCACCATGCGCCGACCCGGCCAGTCACCGTGATCGATACCATCGGCGCTGGCGACAGCTTTAACGCAGGATTCCTTGCCGCGCTGCTGAGCGGTAAACCTGCGGCAGCCGCGCTGCGCTGGGGAAATACCGTCGCCGCGCAGGCGATCGGCACCTCCCCGCGCCGCTATCCCGACTGGCATACCCTGCAACATCACCTTGAGGAGGCCACCGATGGCCAGTGTTGAACTGATCGATGTCGCCAAGCGCTACGGCAAACAGACGGTGCTCCAGCCGCTGGACCTCACCATCCCCGATGGCAGCTTTACCGTACTGGTGGGCCCTTCCGGCTGCGGCAAGTCGACCCTGCTGCGCCTGCTGGCCGGTCTCGAAACGCTTTCCGGCGGCACCATTCTGATGAACAAGCGGCCGGTCAACGATCTGGATCCGGCCGACCGCGATGTGGCGATGGTCTTTCAGAGCTACGCGCTCTACCCCCACCTGACGGTGGCGGAAAATCTCGCCTTTCATATGCAGGTCAAAAAGGTGGATAAGCAGTTACAGAAAAGCAAAGTGCAGCAGGTCGCCAGCCTGCTGGGGATTGATAAACTGCTGGCTCGCTATCCGCGAGCGCTCTCCGGCGGCCAGCGCCAGCGGGTGGCGATGGGCCGGGCCATGGTCAGAAACCCCCAGGTTTTCCTGTTCGATGAGCCGCTGTCGAACCTTGACGCCCAGCTGCGGATGGAGCTGCGCGCGGAGATCAAATCCCTTCACCAGCGCATCAATACCACCATGATCTATGTCACCCATGACCAGGTGGAGGCGATGACCCTGGCCGATCAGATTGTGGTGATGCGCGACGGGCAGATCGTCCAGCAGGGGGCGCCGCTGGCCATTTACGACCAGCCCTGCAATACCTTCGTCGCCCGCTTTATCGGCTCCCCGCCGATGAATCTCCTGCCCGGTCAGCGCGCCGTGCGCGACGGCCAGCCCGGGGTCGCCTGCGGCGCGCTGTGGTTTCCGCTGGCCGAACGCTGGCATCAGGCCGTGGCGCAGCAGGGCGATGCCCCGCTGATTGTCGGTCTGCGCCCGCAGGATATTCTGCCGGATGCGCATGGCGCGCCGGCAACGGTAAACATCATGGAGGTGACGGGGGAATCCACCCTGCTGCATCTCGACTGGCAGGGTTTTCCGGTGCATGTGCAGGTTGCCGGCAGGGTGGCGGTCGCGGCGCAGCAGACGCTGGGGCTGACTCTCCGCCGCGAAAACCTGCATCTGTTTGATGCCGCCAGCGGCGAGCGGCTGGCGGAGACGCGCTAAGGGCGAAGGGAGCCGGTCATCATCCGTGTGGCCGGGCTCCGGGCGAGCTCGAGTTCCAGGGCTACTCCTCTTCCCGCTCCGCTGGGGTCCAGGTCGGCAGCGTCTGGAAGGTGTGCAACAGCCCTTCGGACCACGCCTTGCGGATGCGGTTGAAGTAAGGATCGCTGTCGGTGATGCGATGCTGCCCGGCACTGCTCAGGCTGCCGCTGCGGTAGAGCAGCGTATCCAGCGGCAGGCCGACGGACAGATTACTGCGCAGCGTCGAGTCAATGGAGATCAACGCGCAGCACATCGCCTGCTCCAGCGGCGTATCGATGGTCAGCACCCGATCGATGATCGGCTTGCCGTACTTGCTTTCGCCGATCTGGAAATAAGGTGTGTCGCGGGTGGCTTCAATAAAGTTGCCCTCCGGATAAATATGGAACAGACGATGGGTTTCGCCGGCGATCTGGCCGCCAAGCAGCAGGTTGCAGTTGAAGTTGGTGTTACTGCAGTTCTGCTGGTTGCTGCTGTCGCGCTGGATCACCTCCAGCAGCGTTTTACCGATCAGCATCGCGGCGTCGTAGAGGGAGGTGACCTGCATCAGATTCGGCTCCTGCTGGGTACGGATGCGCGCGCTGAGCAGGCTTATCACGCTCTGGGTGGTGGCCAGGTTGCCAGCGGATTGCAGCACCAGTACCCGTTCCCCCTCCTGATGGAAAACGTGCAGCTTTTTAAAAGTGGCAATATGGTCGACGCCCGCGTTGGTGCGGGAGTCGGAAGCAAACACCAGTCCATCCGCCAGGCACATGGCCACACAGTAGGTCATTGCGGTTTTTCCCGTATTATTGCTGCTGCGCCTGCTGGCTGTGTTCGCGCACTTCAGCGTTGGTTAACATAATCTCCCCGCCGCCGCCCAGCCGGGTGCCCCGTACCGGGCAGGCGTCGAGATAATCCAGCCCGGTCGCCAGCCGCAAATGCTGATTCAGGCGACGGGTATTATTGGTGATATCAAACGACAGCCAGCGGCCGTCGAGCCAGACTTCAGCCCAGGCGTGCATCGCCACATGCTGAGCGTTATCGCTGTAAACATAGCCGCTGACGTAGCGCGCCGGGATCTCCAGTGCGCGGCAGCAGGCCAGAAAAACATGGGTATGATCCTGGCACACTCCCTTCGCGCGGGCGAAGGCGTCGGCGGCGGAGTCCTGCACCTGGGTCGCGCCGGGGGAGTATGGCATTCTTAACAGCAGATCCGCCATCAGTTGATTCAGACTTTCTTCCGCCGCATCGGGACGATAGAGGCGCTGGGCAAACTCACGGATCGCCGTATCGGCGCGGGTTAGCGGCGTACAGCGCAGAAAAACCAGCGGCGACAGCAGCTCGGCCTCTTCATCACGCGTCTCCTCCCCTTCATCGGCGATATCGACAATCCCGCTGGCGCGGATAGTGATCTCCTTGTGCGGGTTATCCAGCGTCAGCACATGCAGCACATTGCCCCAGCCGTCGGTAGTGGTCACCGCCGCCCCGTCCGGCAGGGTCAGCGTCCAGGCGGTGATGGTCTGCCGGCCGGTACTGCGCGGCGTCAGGCGCAGATACTGGGTGGAAAACTTCACTTCTTCATCGTAGCCATAGCGGGTGAGATGATCGATGACCAGTTTCATAAGGCCTCCAGATAGGTTTGTCTGATGCTGTCGGACAGCGCGTTAATTCTCGCCAGCAGGCCGTTAAGGGTTGTCTGCAGGTCCGCCTGCGCCAGGTCGTCGCGGGTGCTGAAGCGCAGGTCAACGTTGAGCTGATGGGCCAGGCGCAGCGGTTGATAGGAGCGATCGTTGGCGATCTTCTCCAGCTCGCCGACCAGATCGGCAATGCTGGCGCGCAGCGAACGCGGAATATCGTTACGCAGGATCAGCAGCTCCATCACCGTTTCGCGACTGACTGGCTGGCGATAGAGGCTGTTGTAGGCTTCGCGGGCGCTGACCGCATTGAGCAAGGTATCCAGTCGATAGTATTCCCGCACCGGATCCGGGTCGTTGGTCAGTTGTTGATCCTTAATCAGCAGCAGCTGGGTGGTGGCGAAGGCGCGCTCTATCAGCGTGCCGATACCGATAAAGCTCAGCGCGTCGTTGCGCAGCAGCGTGCCAATCACCGCCCCGCGAAACAGATGCACCCGCTCTTTCACCCACTCGAAAAAGCCGTCGCTGCCGAGTTCGCCCAGCCCCTGCTGGCGCAGGGTTCGCAGCTCGATTCGGGTGGCGTTGATGCTCTCCCACACCTCGGCCGACAGACTGCCGCGCACCGCGTGCGCATTGTTCCACGCCATCTCCACGCAGCTGTAAATACTGCAGGGGTTGTTGCCATCGAGGGCAAAAAAGTTGAGCAGGTTGCTCATGGTAAAGCGGGCATGGCGCGCCTGAAACAGCTCGTGGGTCATCGACAAATTCAGCGGCAGCGCCAGATCCCGCGACTGCTGGCTGTGCCGGGGGATCATCGATAATTTCCAGGTCACGTCCAGTACCCGGGCGTAGCTTTCCGCCCGCTCGAGATAGCGGGCCATCCAGAACAATTCACTCGCCGTACGACTTAGCATGATGCGTCATCCTCCATCACCCAGGTATCCTTGGTTCCGCCGCCCTGCGACGAATTGACCACCAGCGACCCTTCGGTCAGCGCCACGCGGGTCAGGCCGCCGGGCACCAGCCGCATCTCCTGCCCGGACAGCACGTAGGGCCGTAAATCGATATGTCGCGGCGACAGACCTTCATCAACGAAGGTGGGGCAGGTCGACAGCGCGAGGGTGTCCTGGGCGATATAGTTGGCCGGATTGGCCAGCAGGCGCTGGCGGAAGGCCTCTCGCTCCTCTTTAGTCGAACGCGGGCCAACCAGCATGCCGTAACCCCCGGCGCCATGGACCTCCTTGACCACCATCAGCTCAAGGTTACTCAGCACATAGCGCAGGTCCTCTGCTTTCCGGCACTGCCAGGTGGGGATATTGCTGAGGATCGGCTGTTCGCCGAGGTAAAAGCGGATCATCTCCGGAACGTACGGGTAGATTGATTTGTCGTCGGCGACGCCGGTGCCGATAGCGTTGGCCAGCACCACGCCGCCGGCGCGATAGACTGACAGCAGCCCCGGTACGCCGAGCATGGAATCGGCGCGGAAGGCCAGCGGGTCGAGCCAGGCGTCGTCGATGCGGCGATAAATCACATCCACTCGCCGCGGCCCCTCGGTGGTCCGCATATACACCGCGCCGTTCTTAATGAACAGGTCGGCGCTCTCCACCAGCTCGACCCCCATCTGCTGCGCCAGGAAGCTGTGCTCAAAGTAGGCGCTGTTGAAGCGCCCCGGGGTCATCACCACGACGCAAGGGTCATCCACCAGCGAGCTTTCGCGCAGGGTCTGCAGGAGGTAGCTCGGGTAACGCTCCACTGGCGCAATGTGATGCTGCTCGAACATCTCCGGATAGAGGCGCATCATCATCTTACGGTTTTCGAGCATGTAGGAGACGCCGGACGGCGTACGCAGGTTATCCTCCAGCACGTAGTATTGACCGTCGTTATTGCGCACCATATCGACGCCGGTGATATGGGCATAGGTGTTGTTTGGCAGGTTGATGCCCTGCATGCATGGCTGATACTGCTCGTTGGCCAGCACCTGCTCGGCCGGGATCAGCCCCGCGCGCAGAATATTCTGCTCATGATAGATGTCATAGAGGAAGGCGTTGAGCGCTTTCACCCGCTGGCGAATGCCGCGGTCAATGCGCTGCCACTCCCCGGCGGGTATGATCCGCGGCACGCTATCAAACGGGATCAGCCGCTCGGTTCCCTCATCCTCGCCGTACACGTTAAAGGTGATGCCGATACGGTGAAAAAGCAGTTCCGCTTGCGCTTTTTTCTGCCGGATAGAGAATTGATCGGTGTTGCGAAACCATTGCCACCAGGCATTATAGTGCGGCCGCTGTTCACCCTGCGCGGTCAGCATCTCGTCATAATAATGCCCGTCAGGTAGCGTAATTTTAATCATGGCTATCCCCTCCGGTTGTACTCACTTTGTGGTAATCCCGGTAAGAGATAAGCATTAATTATGCCAGGTCATCTACCGCCGCGGCGTTGTGCAAATCTGTTCTGACCCGCCGTCTGATTGTGCAAAAAATCGCCAGAACAGCCGCCCGCGCCCGGCTGCGGTTGCACCGTCGTGAGGCAGCGCTACGATTTTTGCGCCATCGTGGACGCCAGCGCCTTCAGCCAGGCGGCATAGGCCGTGGGCCAGGCGGTCGTCGGCGTTCCCGGGCGCCCCATACCAAAGCCATGGCCACCGCGGGTATAGCGGAAAAGCTGCACAGGAACCTGATGCTGGCGGCAGGCGTTAGCCATCAACAGCGTATTGTGCGGATCGGAAATCGGATCGTCCTGCGCCTGTACCAGAAAACAGGGCGGTGTGGCCGTTGTCACCCAGGTTTGTACCGACCAGGCGCGGTCGGCCGCCTCGCTCGCCTGCGGCCCCACCAGCAGACGATGGGTCGCCGTATGGCTCCAGGGCGGCAGGAGCGTGATCACCGGATAGATCAGCGCGGCGCCGTCGGCGGTGGCGGGCTGGTGGTCCAGCGCATCCTCCGGCGGGTAGCTGGTAAACGCCGGCCGACAGGCGGCCATCCCCAGCAGATGTCCCCCCGCCGAAAAACCGAGCACGCTGACCTGCGATTCCCGGGCGCGGATCAGCCGCAGGGCCCGCTGCGCATCCTGCAGCGGCGCCAGCGCACCGGCCTGCCAGCCCTCCCCCGGCAAGCGGTAGCTCAGGACATAGGCGGTATAGCCGTGCGCCGTCAGCCAGTGCGCCGCAGGCCAGGCCTCACTGCCCATCTCGATCCGCTGGTATCCGCCGCCGGCCGCCACCAGCACTCCGTGGCCAGTGGCCCGGGCGGGTTGCCAGACCGTCAGCACAGGACGAGGGATATGGCTCAGCGCGCCGCGGGCGGATAACCGAGCCTCGCCCCCCGGCCCGCCTCCCCCCGGCGGTTGATCCGGCCACAGCGGCAGCGTCAGCGCCGGAGCAGTGGCCGCCGCGCCCAGCACCGCAGACAGCGCAGCGGCGCTAAACAGCAGAAATTGACGTCGATTCATGACTGGCTCCCGGGCGCGTTGGCTTGCCTGTAAACCAAACCGCTTTGCCGGTGGTTATATCAGAAAACCTGGCAGGTAAATCCTCTGTTTTCGCGCAAAATGTTACCCCTGACACGCGCAGCGGCAGATATTCGTCTAAGGTTTCTGGATGGCCAAACGTCGTGGCCCGCAGTCGATAATGATAAGGAGAACTCCCCATGACGAGTACTGATGCACATCGTCCCGCTGCTTTGCCCTGTACCCTGCGCCTGGCGATCGGCGGCGCCCTGCTCGCCCTGATGAGCCTGAATGTCCAGGCGGAAGACGGCAAAACCGCGCCGCCCCCCTCGCCGGATATTCTGCTGGGCCCGTTGTTCAATGATGTCCAGAGCGCGAAGCTCTTTGCCGATCAAAAAACCTTCGCCGACGCGATCCCTAACAGCGATCCGCTGATGATCCTTGCCGATTACCGGATGCAGAAAAACCAGGCCAGCTTTGACCTGCGCCACTTCGTCGAGCTGAACTTCACGCTGCCGAAAGAAAATGACACCTATGTGCCGCCTAAAGGGCAAACCCTGCGTCAACATATCGATGGCCTGTGGCCGGTCCTGACCCGCAGCACCGTCGAGGTGGAAAAATGGGACTCGCTGCTGCCGCTGCCTAAGCCCTACGTGGTCCCCGGAGGACGCTTTCGCGAAGTCTATTACTGGGACAGCTATTTCACCATGCTGGGTCTTGCCGAAAGCGGTCACTGGGATAAAGTCGAAGATATGGTCGCCAACTTCGCCGCGGAAATTGACACCTGGGGCCATATCCCCAACGGCAACCGCACCTATTACCTCAGCCGTTCGCAGCCCCCCTTCTTCTCCTTTATGGTGAGCCTGCTGGCGACGCACGATGGCGACCAGGTACTGAAAACCTACCAGCCGCAGCTGGAGAAGGAGTATCGCTACTGGATGGCCGGAGCGGACGCGCTGGCCCCCGGCAGCGCTGACAAACGGGCGGTGCGGATGGCGGACGGCGCGCTGCTCAACCGCTACTGGGACGATAACGACACCCCGCGCCCCGAGTCCTGGCTTGACGACGTCAAAACCGCCAAAAGCAACCCGAATCGTCCGGCAACCGAGATCTATCGCGACCTGCGCTCCGCCGCCGCCTCCGGCTGGGATTTCAGCTCCCGCTGGATGGATAATCCGCAGCAGCTCGCCACCATTCGCACCACCTCGATTGTCCCGGTCGATCTCAATGCCCTGATGTTCCATCTGGAGAAAACCCTCGCCCGCGCCAGCAAGGCATCCGGGGACAGCGCCGGCGCTACGCAGTACGATGCGCTGGCTAATGCCCGCCAGCAGGCCATCGAGAAATATCTGTGGAATGATAAAGAGGGATGGTACGCCGATTACGATCTGAAAACCCACAAGGTGCGCAATCAGCTGACCGCGGCGGCGCTGTTCCCGCTGTACGTCAATGCGGCGTCACGCGAGCGGGCGACGAAAGTGGCCGCCGCCGCTGAGTCGCGGCTGCTCAAACCCGGTGGGCTGACCACCACCACCGTCAACAGCGGTCAGCAGTGGGACGCCCCGAACGGCTGGGCGCCGCTGCAGTGGGTGGCGGTCGAGGGCCTGCAAAACTACGGCCAACAAAAGATCGCCATGGAGGTCAGCTGGCGCTTCCTGAGCAACGTTCAGCATACCTATGACAGCAAGCAAAAGCTGGTGGAGAAGTATGACGTAAGCTCGACCGGGACCGGCGGCGGCGGTGGCGAATATCCGCTACAGGATGGCTTTGGCTGGACCAACGGTGTCACCCTGAAGATGCTGGATCTGATCTGCCCGCAAGAGAAACCCTGCGATGCCCTGCCCGCCACGCGCCCGGCGGCGGCCCCTTCCGCGCAGAGCAAGCCAGCCGCCAACGACCCCGCACCGGCGGCAGCGCAAAAAACCGGCGCCTGACGCTTTTCCGGCCCGTCCCTCCCCCTACCAAAATCAGTAGGGGGAGTTATCTCCCTGCTGACAACGTCCCCGTGCAGCCCCGCTCTGCGGCCCGCGGGAAGCATGTCACTCCCCCCATCGCCCTGAACCGGTCACCTTTCGCTTGATCACATAAATACAAACAATAATAATTCGCATTACTTTTTAACGAACAATGACAGATTCGTTTTTCCCGCGGCGGCGTACAGGAGTACCAGACCGCGTTGGTTCAGGATGATCTTATGAACGTGGCTATTTTCCGAAAACGCCCGAGGCTGCTGTACGCCCTCGTGGTCGCCCTTCCCCTCACCGCGCAAGCTGAAGAGACCGTGGTGGTCACTGCCAGCCCGCCGGCGTCCGCCAGCGCGCCGACTGAAGGCTACAGCGCCAGCACTTCGCTCGGGGCGACGAAAACCGACCAGCCGTTAATCACCACCGCCCAGTCGGTATCGGTGGTCACCCGCCAGCAGATGGCGGACCAGGGGGCGAATACCATCAGCCAGGCGCTGGAATATACCCCGGGGGTCTACTCCAGCTTCGGCGGCGGCGCGACCCGGTTCGACGCTATCTCCCTGCGCGGCTACCACGGCGGCGACGTCGATAACCTGTTCCTCGACGGTATGCGCCTGATGAGCGACGGCGGCAGTCATAACGTTGTGCAAATCGACCCGTGGTTTATCGAACGCGTCGATGTGATCCGCGGCCCCTCCTCCGCGCTCTACGGGCAGAGCGTGCCGGGCGGCGTGGTCAACCTGACCTCCAAACGCCCGCAGTTTAGCCAGCAGGGCCACGTCCGCCTGACCGGCGGTACGCAAAATACCAAAGGCGCGGCCTTCGATTACACCGACGCCATCAACGAGCAGTGGGCATGGCGGCTGATCGGGATGACCCGCAGCAGCGACACGCAGTATGACCATACCCGCGAAGAGCGCTACGCGATTTCGCCTTCCCTGCTATGGCAGCCGGACAGCGACACCTCGCTGCTGCTGCGCGCCTATCTGCAAAAAGATCCTTCCGGCGGCTACCACGGCTCTTTGCCGCTGGACGGCACCCGCTACGCGCATAATGGTCGTAAGCTCTCCCCCAGCACCAACGAGGGCGATCCGGGAGATGGCTATCAGCGCCGCCAGCAGATCTACAGCTATGAGTTTGACCACCAGTTCACCGACGTCTGGTCGGTCTATTCCGCCGGGAGCTACACCCACACCAACGTCTCCCTCGATCAGGTCTACCAGGTCGGCTGGATAGATGACAGCGACATGCTGACCCGCGGCTACAGCGGTTCGCGCGGTTCGCTGGACGGCTGGTCGACCGATAACCGCCTGCGCGCCGATTTCAATACTGGCGACCTGGCGCATACCCTGATCCTCGGCGCCGAATATCATCGCTTCCGCAACGATCTGTGGACCGGCGCCGGCGGTGCGGCGCCGCTAAACCCGTTTACCGGCTATACCGCGCAGACCGGGCATACAGTTACCTACAGCGACGACAATAATCGCCGCTACTACCAGACCGGGCTGTATCTGCAGGATGAGATGGTCTGGAACCGCTGGCATGTGGATGTTTCCGCACGCTACGACCGCATCGTTTCCCAGCAGGTCAGCGATACCTTCGGCACCTCAAACCGCCGTTCAGACGACCATATCAGCGGCCGCGCCTCGCTGTTGTACGCCCTGGATAATGGCCTTTCGCCTTATCTGAGCTACAGCCAGGCGATCACCCCGGCGATGCTGCCGGGCGCGGACGGCAAACCGCTGAAACCGACCACCGCCGAGCAGGTCGAAGCCGGTCTGAAGTTCCAGCCGCCGGGCAGCCGCGACCTCTATAGCATTGCAATTTACGACCTGACGCAAAAGGATGTCGCCACCCGCGACCCGAACATCGCCACCGCCACCTATATTCCGGCGGGTAAGGTCCATTCCCAGGGCGTTGAGCTGGAAGCACACCACCAGATCACCCCGCAGCTGAGTACTATCGCCTCGTATACCTGGAATCGTCTGCGCTTCCAGGACACCAGGGACGGTACCGATAACAACACGCCGCAGCTGACCCCGGATCAGATGGCCTCCTTCTGGGCGCGCTATCAGTTCCCGGCGGGGATCTCGGTGGGCGCTGGCGTCCGCTACATCGGCAAACAGTGGGCGGATGATGCCAACACCGCGCGGCTGCCGTCGGTCACGCTGATGGATGCCATGATGCGGGCCGACCTCGGTGTCTGGTCGCCAACGCTGAAAGGCGCTTATGTGCAGGTTAACGCCAACAATATCGGCGACCGCGAGTATATTTCCGGCTGCTACGGCACCGGCAACTGCTACTGGGGAGCAGAGCGCAGCGTCATGGCCACCGTGGGCTACGACTTTTAACTGACCGCAGCAATATAAGCCTCCGGCCATGACGGCGGAGGCTTTCATGAAGACTTTTGTCTCGCTTTTATTGCTGAAATTAACTTAAAAATGCCACCCCATTATTTCACTTGCCCCCCGTGGATGAGAAAGCTTACTATGCTGGCGCAAACCGGTTATAGCGCTCACAAGGAATAAAAGTGAACCCCGTCATTAGCTATATCGCCAATTTACACCCGTTATCATTTATGGGTTATTATGTATTATCCACCACAGTGATATATATTCTGCTGAATATGATTATTGTGAAGACCCGCCCCGCTAAAAATACCACCGCCGTTCCGGCGCCCTATTCTATCTCCCCCTCTTTTTTAGCCTGGCTACGTCATCGCGCCACCCGCGTCATTCAGCTGGCCATGTTCCGGCTGTTAAGAAAAAACTATGTCACCCTCATCCATTCTGCTGAAGATATTCAGCTCTGCGCCAATCAGCAGTATGCCGAATGCAAAATGACCTGCGTGGAAAAAATACTGTTTGACCATTTCGCTACGCCAAAATCCTGTCACCAGGATCTCCCGCTTTCTCTGCACGTCGCTGAACAAAACCACTGGGCTACCGATCCCCACAGCAGTGGACTACGGCTAAGCCCAACGCACCAAACGTGGAACATGATAGTGATTGCCGCCCCCTCCCTGCTGTTAATCGCTGTGCTCGTCTGGAAAACACTATTTGATCATCAGGCGATAATTCACTCCAGCGTATTGAGCTGGCTGGTGATGTTTATGGTTTCCGGACTGTGGTGGCTGTGGCTATTATGCATCACCTTAAATGCCACCCGGCTCGACCGGGAGGGGATCGCTATTAATATTCTTCACCACTATATTGATACCCTGAAAGAGACGCTTATTGCTGACGCAGATACCCTGACCGATGAAAACGCCGATTATTGCGTGGCGATTGGTACAACCACCCTGCTTCCCGAAAGATTTGCTGAATATGTAAAAATCATCAACCTTATTCAGTATCCCTTTTGTCTGCAGCGCCTGGATTAACGAGGGGACAGTATGTGGAATTTTATGATGCATCTGCATCCACTGCTGTTTCTTGGCGGATTTATGTTTATCGTCCCGGGTATCTATATTGCTATCGGTACGACGATCGTCGTGACACGGCCAGCGGCTCAGCCCCAGCCGCACGCGACGGAGGTCAGTCCATGGCTGCTGGCCTGGCTGACCGGAGAAGGGACCCGGGTGATCCAGCTGGCGATGTTCAGCTTACTCAGTAAAAAGTATCTGTGGATCCCGGAGGCCGGGCAGGTTTTGGCCAACGGACGCTATGCAAACCAGGAAATGAACGTCATTGAAAGAATACTGTTTGACCATTTTGAGGTGCGAAAGCCGTGTCATGAAGATCTGCCCTGCAGCCTGAGTATTGCCGGACGTAACCTCTGGCAGGAACAGATAGCGAGCGCGGGCTTAGCCTTAAGTCCGCTGCGCCGCGGGTGTAATATGCTGGCCATCAGCATCCCTTCGCTCGCCCTCGGCATTATCGTTTTCAGTAAGACCTTTATCTGGCTCGACTTCACCGCGTACAGCATCTTTAGTTGCCTGCTCATGCCCACGGGTTGCGTTTTGTGGGGCGGGTTATGGATAGAAGCCATTAGCAAAACCATTCGTCTCGATATCTGCGGCATCTCACATCATGACGCCCATGCCTGCATCGATGCGTTACGAGAAGCGTTAGCGCTGAAAGGCGATCAGGAAGATGACGCGACAGCCATGCTCTGCGTGGCGGTGAACGGCCCAGGATCCCTTCCCGAGCGCTACCGGGACTATAAAACGCTCATTGCGCCGATGAGCGCTATCTCCTCGCTGCGTACCGAGGATTAGGCGAGTGAGAAGCACTCACCCCGCCAGGTCAGCGGGGTGAGCGTAGGCCTACATGGCGTCCAGCGCTTTCTGCAGTTTCCAGATATAGCGCGGCGCCTGCGGTGCCGGGTGTTTTTTCACCACATGCTCGAAGAACTCATCGGCGTCGAGATCGTTAATCTCATCGATGGCGTCCTGGCGATCCGACGAGAAGGTGCGCAGCAGGGCGCCGGCACCGTTGGCATAGGAGACCACCACCGCGTAGCGCATCACCTGCGGGTCTTTGATCCCCGCCAGCGGACCGTTCTCCAGAATGCTCAGATAGGCGGCCCCCATCGAGATATTACGTTCCGGGTTTTTCAGCTCACTGACCGACGGCTCGCCGCGCCAGCCCATCCGCCGGTAGACATCGCGTCCGGAGGTCGACGGCTTGAGCTGCATCAGCCCGACGGCGCCGGATTTACTCACCACCGCTGGATTACCGCCCGACTCGATGGCGATGATCGCCGTGATCAGCTGCGGGTCCACGCCCCAGGCGGCGCCGGCTTTTTCACTGATCGGCATCCACTGCATCGCCCGCTTCACCGGGACCTCGGGGTTCCACGGCGGGTTAGTGTAATCATGTTTCGAACTACAACCGGCCAGAAAAACGACTAAAATAAGCAACCATCTCAATTTCACACATCTATCCTTATCTACCCAAACGCCATCATGCTGCAGAACGACGGCAGCGGTACGTCCCCCGCCGGCCGACAACCTGAAGGATGACGGGTGCGGACTGAAGTTAGCCACCTGGAGATGACAATCGCCATTCCAGGCGGCATCATAACCCTTTCATTCATAGCAAGGAATTATCATGTCTCAGTTTTATCTGGTCGCGCCATCGGGTTATTGCATCAACCAGCAGGCGGCAGCCCGCGGCGTCGAGCGTCTGCAGCAGGCCGGACATGAGGTGGCCCACCAGCAGGTCATTCCCCGCCGGCAGCAGCGTTTCGCCGGGACTGAACAGGAACGCCTGGCCGATATTAACCAGCTGGCCCAGCTGCCCGGGCGCAACCGTATCGTCCTCGCGGTGCGCGGCGGCTACGGCGCCAGTCGCCTGCTGCCGCATATCGACTGGCAGGGACTGATTGCCCGCCAGCAGCGCGACCCGCTGCTGATTTGCGGCCACAGCGATTTCACTGCTATCCAGTCGGGCCTGCTGGCTACGGGCAACGTCATCACCTTCAGCGGGCCAATGCTCGCGGGCAACTTCGGCGCGGAGACCCTCGATCCGTATACCGAGCACCATTTCTGGCAGGCGCTACGCCAGGCGGAATTTACCCTCGAATGGCCGGGCGAAGGGCCGAACTGCCAGGTGGAAGGCACCCTGTGGGGAGGAAATCTGGCGATGCTGACCTCGCTTATCGGCACGCCGTGGCTACCGGCGATCCGCGACGGCATCCTGGTGGTGGAGGATATCAACGAGCACCCGTTCCGCGTCGAGCGCATGCTGCTTCAGCTGTTGCACAGCGGCGTGCTGGCGGCGCAGAAAGCAGTGATCTTCGGCAGCTTCACCGGCAGCGCGCCAAACGACTATGACGCGGGGTACGATTTGCCGCAGGTCTT
Source organism: Klebsiella sp. D5A (assembly GCF_001620885.1). Classification (NCBI taxonomy): domain Bacteria; kingdom Pseudomonadati; phylum Pseudomonadota; class Gammaproteobacteria; order Enterobacterales; family Enterobacteriaceae; genus Klebsiella; species Klebsiella sp. D5A. The sequence continues at coordinate 65,450 of NZ_LOAR01000012.1, forward strand.
TGATTACCTGCGCCAGCAGCTCTCCCTGCCGTTGATTAGCGGACTGGAGTTTGGCCACGAGCAGCGCACGGTGACCCTGCCGCTGGGCGCCCGCGCGCGACTGGTGAATCAGGCAGCTACCACCACTCTGACGATCAGCGGCCACCCGGTGCTGACAGAATAAATTTCCCGGACGCATAGGCGGATCCCCTGCGAATTGTTAAAATAGTGTCACTTTTAGCCATTTTTTCACGCCAGTCAGGGAGTACGTGAACATTGGACGCCGCTGCGGTCATTAGTCTGTTTATTCTGGGTTCTGTTTTAGTAACCTGCAGTATCTTATTGAGCTCCTTTTCTTCGCGCCTTGGCATCCCGATTCTGGTCATCTTTCTGGCCATCGGGATGCTGGCAGGCATTGACGGCATCGGTGGCATCCCCTTCGACAACTACCCCTTCGCCTATATGGTGAGTAACTTGGCGCTGGCGGTGATCCTGCTGGACGGCGGGATGCGCACCCAGGCCAGCTCCTTTCGCGTCGCACTATGGCCCGCGCTATCGCTGGCGACGGTCGGGGTACTGATCACCTCGGCGCTGACCGGGATGATGGCTGCCTGGCTGTTCAAGCTGGATATGATCGAAGGCCTGCTGATCGGCGCCATTGTCGGCTCCACCGACGCTGCGGCGGTTTTCTCGCTGCTCGGCGGCAAGGGGCTCAACGAGCGCGTCGGCTCAACGCTGGAGATTGAGTCAGGCAGTAACGACCCGATGGCCGTCTTCCTGACCATCACCCTGATCGAAATGATCCAGCAGCACCAGACCGGCCTCAGCTGGATGTTCGCCGTGCATATCATCCAGCAGTTTGGTCTCGGGATCGCCATCGGCCTCGGCGGAGGCTACCTGCTGCTGCAGATGATCAACCGTATCGTGCTGCCCGCCGGGCTCTATCCACTGCTGGCGCTGAGCGGCGGGATCATGATTTTTGCCGTCACCACCACCCTCGACGGCAGCGGTATCCTTGCCGTCTATCTCTGCGGCTTTCTGCTGGGCAACCGGCCGATCCGCAACCGACACGGTATCCTGCAGAACTTCGACGGCCTGGCGTGGCTGGCGCAGATCGCCATGTTCCTGGTGCTGGGCCTGCTGGTGACGCCATCCGACCTGCTGCCGATCGCCATCCCGGCGCTGCTGCTGTCGATGTGGATGATTTTCATTGCCCGCCCGCTGTCGGTGTTTGCCGGCCTGCTGCCGTTTCGCGGCTTTAACCTGCGCGAACGGGTGTTTATCAGCTGGGTTGGCCTGCGCGGCGCGGTGCCCATTATTCTCGCGGTATTCCCGATGATGGCCGGGCTGGACAACGCCCGTCTGTTCTTCAATGTCGCCTTCTTCGTGGTGCTGGTGTCGCTGCTGCTGCAGGGCACCTCGCTATCGTGGGCGGCGAAGAAAGCCAAAGTGGTGGTGCCGCCCATCAGCTGGCCCATCTCCCGCGTCGGGCTGGATATTCACCCGGAAAACCCGTGGGAGCAGTTTGTCTATCAGCTGGGCGCCGATAAGTGGTGCATCGGCGCGGCGCTGCGCGATCTGCATATGCCGCCGGAGACGCGGATTGCGGCGCTGTTTCGCAACAATGCCCTGCTGCACCCCACCGGCAGCACCCGCCTGCGGGAAGGCGATATCCTGTGCGTCATTGGTCGGGAGCACGACCTGCCGGCGCTGGGCAAAATGTTCAGCCAGTCGCCGCCGGTGGCGCTCGATCAGCGCTTTTTCGGCGACTTTATTCTTGATGCCGAGGCCCGCTTCGCCGATGTGGCGCAAATCTACGGCCTCGACGGCGGAGAGGAGTTCCGCGAGCATCAGCAGTCGCTCGGGGAAGTGGTGCAGCAGCTGCTGGGCGCGGCGCCGGTGGTGGGGGACCAGGTGGAGTTCGCCGGGATGGTGTGGACGGTGGCGGAAAAAGAGAACGATCACGTGCTGAAGGTTGGGGTGCGGGTCGCGGAAGACGAGGCGGAGTGATCCGCCCCGGAATAGGTTACAGGGTCACAACCGGCACCCGCGGCGCCAGGGCGCACATCAGCTCATAGCCGACGGTGCCGCTGCTGGCCGCCACGTCGTCGATTTTAATCTCTTTGCCCCACAGCTCGACCGGCGCGCCGATCCCGGCCTGCGGACAAGGCGTTAAATCGACCGCCAGCATATCCATCGATACGCGTCCAACGGTAGTGGTGCGTACGCCATCCACCAGCACCGGCGTGCCGCTCGGCGCCACCCGCGGATAGCCATCGGCATAGCCGCAGGCGACGATGCCGATCCGCTGCTCCTGGCTGGTGCGGTACAGGCCGCCATAGCCAATCGCCTCGCCGGGGCGCAGGTTCTGCACGCCGATGATTTCGCTGCGCAGCGTCATGACCGGCTTCAGCCCGGTGTTCGCGATGTCCTGCCACTGCCCGGAAGGCGACGCGCCATACAGCACGATGCCCGGACGCACCCAGTCAAAATGCGCTTCCGGATGCCAGAGGGTCGCCGCCGAGTTGGCCAGCGAGCGCGGGCAATCCAGCCCCTCCGCCGCCTGTTCGATACGGCGCATCGGCTCGACAATCCCCTGCGGGTTCTCCGCCTCCGCGAAGTGCGACATCAGCGTCATTTCGCCGACGTTGCTTATCGCCCGCAGCTGCTGCCAGACGGTATGCACCCGCTCCGGCATAAAGCCCAGCCGGTTCATACCGCTGTTCACCTTGAGATAGATATCCAGCGGCGCGCGCAGCTTCGCCTGCTGCAGCGCCTTAATCTGCCAGTTGCTGTGGACGCTGGTGGTTAAGCGATATTGATCGAGCACCGCCAGCTCATCGGCATGGAAGAAGCCCTCCAGCAGCAGGATCGGACCTTTCCAGCCCTGCTCGCGCAGCAGGATCGCCTCTTCCAGGTTGAGCAAGGCGAAACCATCCGCCCCGCTTAACGCACTCCATACGCGCGCCACGCCGTGGCCGTAGGCGTTGGCTTTGACCACCGCCCACAGGCGCGACCCAGGGGCCGCGCGACGCACTATCTGTAAATTCTGCCGCAAGGCCAGCAGGTCGATGCTGGCCACTACCGGACGGGTCATGCAAGCTCCTTAGTTGTGTGCGCCATGCAGATGCTGCGGACGCGCCGGGGTGAACCCGGGGCTGTAGCGGGCGACCGCCAGATCGTCGTAAGGGATCGCCGGCGTGCGCCCGGAGATCAGATCGCTGATAAGCTGCCCGGAGCCGCAGGCCATGGTCCAGCCAAGCGTGCCGTGGCCGGTGTTGAGCCACAGATTTTTATACGCCGTGCGGCCGACCACCGGCGTGCCGTCCGGTGTCATCGGCCGCAGGCCGGTCCAGAACGTCGCCTGCTCCACGTGGCCGCCGCGCGGGAACAGATCGCGCACCACCATCTCCAGGGTTTCGCGACGCGGCTGCAGCAGCGCTTTGTTAAAACCGACGATCTCGGCCATGCCGCCGACGCGAATGCGCTGATCGAAGCGGGTAATAGCGATTTTGTATGTTTCATCAAGGATAGTGGAAACCGGCGCGCCGTCCTCCTGGGCAATCGGAATGGTCAATGAGTAGCCTTTCAGGGGATAGACCGGTATATCCACCAGCCCTTTAAGCATCGCCGTTGAGTAGGAGCCGAAGGCCATCACATAGGCATCGCCCTTGATAATCTCATCGCCGCATTTCACCCCGGCAATGCGATCGCCCTCCTGTAGCAGGGCGTCCACTGCGGTGTTGAAGCGGAAAGTGACCCCGGCCTGTTCCGCCATTGCCGCCAGACGGGTGGTAAACAGCTGGCAGTCGCCGGTTTCATCGTTGGGCAGGCGCAGGCCGCCGGTCAGTTTATGGCTGACTTCCGCCAGCGCCGGCTCCACCTCCGCCAGCCGCTTCGCTTCCAGCAGCTGGTACGGCACGCCGGCGTCTTCCAGCACCGCGATGTCGCGGGTGGCATTTTCATACTGTTTGGCGGTCCGGAACAGCTGCAGCGTCCCGCCCTGACGCCCTTCATACTGAATGCCGGTGGTGTCGCGCAGCGCTTTCAGGCAGTCGCGGCTGTACTCCGCCAGGCGCACCATACGGCCTTTGTTCTCCATATAGTGGCGGGTGTCGCAGTTACGCAGCATCTGCCACATCCACTTCAGCTGGAACGACGTGCCGTCAAGACCGATCGCCAGCGGCGCATGGCGCTGAAACATCCATTTGATCGCCTTCAGCGGCACCCCCGGCGCCGCCCAGGGCGCCGCATAGCCGGGAGAAATCTGCCCGGCGTTGGCCGCGCTGGTCTCCTCTGCCGGACCAGGCTGACGGTCGATAACCGTCACCTCATGACCCGCCTGACTCAAATACCACGCGCTGGCTACCCCAACCACCCCACTTCCCAGTATGACGACACGCATAGCGACTCCGTAACAGTTAAAGAACAATCATCTAATTACAAATTGATAACTCAGTTGAAAATATTATTCAACATACGCTTTATTTATGGTGACTTAACTCACAGCAAACCGCACCAGCCCTGCGCTGCGAGATTTACGATCTCATGCTGCGCTTTATTTTTACCCAGCATTAAATTCTGTAAATAAGCGCAAAAAACGGCTTTGAGATGGGGAAATCGCGAAGAAAAGAAATTGTCTGACGATACAGTTTGCCATCCGGTGTTCTATGCTTGTTTAGAGGTTTTCCGTTCAGAGAAAACCAACAACAACGAGGGCGCGCTAATGGCTACGATTGACTCCATGAACAGGGACACCACCCGTTTAAGCGATGGACCCGACTGGACGTTCGAGTTACTGGAGACCTACCTGGCCGAAGTGGACCGGGTCGCCAAGCTCTATCGTCTTGACACCTACCCGCACCAGATCGAAGTCATTACTTCCGAGCAGATGATGGACGCCTACTCCAGCGTCGGCATGCCCATCAACTATCCGCACTGGTCGTTCGGCAAGAAATTCATTGAGACCGAGCAGGCCTATAAGCACGGCCAGCAGGGCCTGGCGTATGAGATAGTCATCAACTCCAACCCCTGTATCGCCTACCTGATGGAAGAAAACACCATCACCATGCAGGCGCTGGTCATGGCGCACGCCTGCTATGGGCACAACTCATTCTTTAAAAATAACTATCTGTTTCGCAGCTGGACCGACGCCAGCTCGATCATCGATTACCTGATCTTCGCCCGCAAATACATTACCGAGTGTGAAGAGCGCTATGGTGTCGACGAAGTGGAGAAACTCCTCGACTCCTGCCACGCGCTGATGAACTACGGCGTCGACCGCTATAAACGTCCGCAAAAAATCTCCTTGCAGGAGGAGAAAGCGCGGCAGAAAAGCCGGGAAGAGTATCTGCAAAGCCAGGTGAATATGCTGTGGCGCACCCTGCCGAAGCGCGAGGAAGAAAAAGCGATTGAGTCCGCCCGTCGCTACCCTTCCGAACCGCAGGAGAACCTGCTGTACTTTATGGAGAAGAACGCCCCGCTGCTCGAATCGTGGCAGCGCGAGATCCTGCGCATCGTGCGTAAAGTCAGCCAGTATTTCTACCCGCAGAAACAGACCCAGGTGATGAACGAGGGGTGGGCCACCTTCTGGCACTACACCATCCTCAACCATCTCTATGATGAAGGGAAAGTGACGGAGCGCTTTATGCTGGAGTTTCTCCATAGTCACACTAACGTGGTGTTCCAGCCGCCGTACAACAGTCCGTGGTATAGCGGGATTAACCCCTACGCGCTGGGCTTCGCCATGTTCCAGGACATCAAGCGCATCTGTCAGTCGCCCACCGAAGAGGACAAGTACTGGTTCCCGGATATCGCCGGTTCTGACTGGCTGGAAACGTTGCATTTCGCCATGCGTGACTTCAAGGACGAGAGCTTTATCAGCCAGTTCCTGTCGCCGAAGATCATGCGCGATTTCCGCTTCTTTACCGTGCTCGACGACGATCACAACAATTATCTTGAGATCTCGGCGATTCACAACGAAGAGGGCTATCGCGAGATCCGCAACAAGCTCTCGGCGCAGTATAACCTCAGCAATCTTGAGCCGAACATCCAGGTGTGGAACGTTGACCTGCGCGGCGACCGCTCGCTGACCTTGCGCTATGTGCCACACAACCGCGTCCCGCTGGACAAAGGCCGGCGCGAAGTGCTGAAACATGTGCATCGTCTGTGGGGATTCGATGTGCTGCTGGAGCAGCAGAACGCCGACGGCAGCATTGAGCTGCTGGACCGCTGCCCGGCGCGCCCGAACGCGCTATAACATTGCGGGACGATGAAAACGACGAAGGGGGCCACTGGCCCCCTTATTGTGTTTATCGATCGCCAATATCCGGCTTAACGCATATTCATGGCTAAATCGCCGGGCAGCGATTTCTGCATCCGATGCCAGATCTCCCCGCTGTCATGGCCGTAGCGACGGACCAGCTCGTACACCTGATCGTGCAGGCCGCCTTCGCACACCTTCGCCAGCTGATGATAAAAGCCCAGCGCCAGGCTGCGCGCTTCCGGGCTGGAGAAATAGTGGCGGCCGATGCGGGTATACAGCCCCTTCATGCCGTTGAGGATCAGGCCGTAAATCGGGTTGCCGGAGGCAAACGCCAGACCGCGGAAGATATTGTAATCGAGGTCGGCAAAGGCGTCGGCGTGATCTTCCACTTCCCGGGCGCTGTCCAGTACCGCCAGCGCTTTATCCGGATGCTGACGGAACGCGGTGCGAATAAAAATCGTGGAAATATTGGTGCGTACGGAGAGCAGGTTATCAATCAGCTGCGGCACGCTGTCGTGATCGAGGCGCGCCAGCGTTTCGAGAATATTCAGCCCGGAGGTCTCCCAGAAGTTATTCACTTTGGTGGGCTTGCCATGCTGAATGGTCAACCAGCCGTCACGCGCCAGACGCTGCAACACTTCGCGCAGAGTGGTGCGGGTGACACCGATCAGCTCAGAAAGCTCGCGTTCAGCGGGGAGAATCGATCCAGGTGGGAAGCGGTTATTCCAGATGCTCTCAATGATATACTCTTCCGCGAAACCCGCAGGGCTCTGCGCCTTAATGACCATAATAATATTTCCATTACACATTGTTGCAATTGCACTCATCATACCAGAGCCGCTATAGCGCAGATAGCATCGCAAGTGAATTAAAAAGGGATCGCCGTTTCATTTTCCGTTTTTACTTTGCGCTTTTCCTTATCACCCGTCACCGCCGCCGCGGTGCGAAGAAAGTTGCTTCTCATTTTGCTCAACTGATACTCTTGCCAATAGTTACGCACAAAATCATGTACTAATTGACGGGGAAGGATTCTGTCGTGGAAATTTCATATGGCCGCGCGCTGTGGCGCAATTTTCTTGGCCAGTCGCCGGACTGGTACAAGCTGGCATTAATCATTTTCTTAATCGTAAACCCGCTGGTGTTTGCCGTGGCGCCGTTTGTCGCCGGCTGGCTGCTGGTGGTTGAGTTTATCTTTACCCTCGCCATGGCGCTGAAGTGCTACCCGCTGCTGCCGGGCGGCCTGTTGGCGATTGAAGCGCTGCTGATCGGCATGACCAGCCCGGCGCATGTGCGGGAAGAGATCGCCGGCAACCTTGAAGTGCTGCTCCTGCTGATCTTCATGGTCGCGGGCATCTACTTTATGAAACAACTGCTGCTGTTCGTCTTCACGCGCCTGCTGCTGGGGATCCGCAGCAAGATGCTGCTGTCGCTGGCCTTCTGCCTGGCGGCCGCCTTCCTCTCCGCCTTTCTCGATGCGCTTACCGTGGTGGCGGTGGTGATTAGCGTCGCCGTTGGGTTCTACGGCATCTACCACCGCGTCGCTTCAGCTCGCCCTGATGATAACGATCTGCTGGACGACAGCCATATCGAGCAGCACTACCGCGAGGTGCTGGAGCAATTCCGCGGCTTTCTGCGCAGCCTGATGATGCACGCCGGCGTCGGGACCGCCCTCGGCGGAGTCATGACCATGGTTGGCGAACCGCAAAACCTGATTATCGCCAAAGCGGCGGGCTGGCATTTTGGCGAGTTCTTTATCCGCATGGCACCCGTCACCGTGCCGGTGATGGTGTGTGGGCTGTTGACCTGTCTGCTGGTCGAAAAGTATCGCCTGTTTGGCTACGGCGAACCGCTGCCGCCCGCGGTGCGGAAGGTACTGCAGGACTTTGACGACCGCAGCCGCGCCCAGCGCAGCCGTCAGGAGCAGTTGCGGCTGATTGCCCAGGCGGTGATTGGTGTCTGGCTGATCGTCGCCCTCGCCTTTCATCTGGCCGAAGTCGGGCTCATTGGTCTGTCGGTGATCATCCTCGCCACCACGTTTTCCGGGGTGACTGATGAGCACGCCATTGGCAAGGCGTTCACCGAGGCGCTGCCCTTCACCGCGCTGCTGACGGTGTTCTTTGCCATTGTGGCGGTGATCATCGACCAGCGGCTGTTCACCCCGGTCATTGAATTTGTGCTGCAGGCCTCGCCGCACGCGCAGCTGTCGCTCTTTTACCTGTTTAACGGCCTGCTGTCGTCCATTTCGGATAACGTTTTTGTCGGCACGGTCTACATTAACGAAGCGAAAACCGCCCTCGAACATGGCGTTATCAGCCTGCCGCAGTTTGAGATGCTGGCGGTGGCGATCAATACCGGCACCAACCTGCCGTCGGTCGCCACCCCCAACGGCCAGGCGGCATTCCTGTTCCTGCTGACCTCCGCGCTGGCGCCGCTTATCCGACTCTCCTATGGCCGCATGGTATGGATGGCGCTGCCCTACACTCTCGTACTGACGCTGGTCGGCCTGCTGTGCGTCGAGTTCACCTTGATGCCGGTCACCAACTGGCTACTGGCGCACGGCTGGGTGACCACGCCCACGCTGCCCTGACCCGATCCTGGCCCGGATTCATCCGGGCCATTCAATAACCCGTTACGTAATATTTTCTGCCGGGCCGCTGGCGTCGGTTCGGTTTTCGTTTACACTGCCATGATTTAGCATCTTCCAGGGAAATGATTATGTTGCAATATTTAAACCAGTGCTCAAGGGGACGCGGTGCCTGGCTCCTGATGGCATTAACCGCTTTTATTCTCGAACTCGTTGCGCTGTGGTTCCAGCATGTGATGCTGCTGCAGCCGTGTGTGATGTGTATTTACGAACGCTGCGCACTGTTCGGCATCATGGGCGCGGGGCTGGTCGGCGCCATCGCCCCCAAAACGCCGCTGCGCTATGTCGCCATGGTGATCTGGTTGTACAGCGCAATACGTGGACTGCAGCTGGCGTGGGAGCATACGATGATCCAGCTGCACCCTTCGCCGTTCCAGACCTGTGATTTCGCCGCCCGCTTCCCAACCTGGCTGCCGCTGGATAAATGGCTGCCGCAGGTTTTCGTCGCGTCCGGCGACTGTTCAGTGCGTCAGTGGCAATTCCTGTCGCTGGAGATGCCGCAATGGCTGGTCGGTATTTTTGCTGCCTATCTGCTGGTCGCCATCCTGGTGATCATTGCTCAGCCTTTCAAAGCGAAAAAACGCGATCTGTTTGGCCGCTAAGCCGCTGCGAGTACCGCACACAATGAAACGCCCTGCGGGGCGTTTTTTTATGTCTGCTGCGCATCGTTGCATCGTTTCCTGCCTGTGGTTGACCACAGCCCCTAAAAGGTGCATATTAAATACATCTTTTAAAGCCCCACAGGAGCTCACATGTCATCTTTACTGATCCCCGCAGACTGGAAAGTTAAACGCTCCACCCCGTTCTTTACTAAAGAGAACGTCCCCGCCGCCCTGCTGAGCCATCACAACACCGCGGCCGGCGTCTTCGGTCAGCTGTGCGTCATGGAGGGAACGGTCACCTATTACGGTTTTGCCAATGAGCAGGCGACGGAGCCGGAAAAGAAAGTGGTCATTCATGCCGGACAGTTTGCCACCAGTCCGCCGCAGTACTGGCACCGCGTCGAACTCAGTGACGACGCCCGCTTCAATATTCACTTCTGGGTGGCCGAAGAAACCGACGGTGAAAACGGGCTGTTTCACGCGAAGAAAGCGTGATCCGGCGCTTAACGCGCCCTGTCAGGCAGATTGAGGATATGATCCTGCCAGTCGACGACGGTGGACTCGGGCACCGCAATATGGCGAACAGAGATGCGTTCGCCATGCATCGCCGCTTTTGAGCCGGTCAGCAGCGGATGCCAGGCCGGCAGCGATTTGCCCTCCGCCAGCAGGCGATAGGCGCAGGTCGGCGGCAGCCATTCGAAGGTTGGCAGGTTTTCGCGGGTAAGCTTGATGCAGTCTGGCTCGTACTCGAAGCGACGTTCGTAGTTACGGCACTGGCAGGTTTTGATATTAAGCTGACGGCAGGCGACGTTGGTGAAGTAGATCTCATCGGTGTCTTCATCCATCAGCTTGTGCAGGCAACACTGGCCGCAGCCGTCACACAGCGATTCCCACTCCGCGTCGGTCATTTCATCCAGTGTTTTTTGTTGCCAGAAAGGTTGTTCGCTCATCGGAGTGTCCGTCGTTGCCAGTTAAGGGTGCACCTTATAACCAGTCTGGCACGCCGATGCAAGTTTTGCCGCCCCAAGAGGCGGCAAGCAGCGCTTACAGCACGCGGGTGGTGAGCGACAGGCCGTTGAAGCCAACTTCCAGTTCGTCACCGCTATGCAGCGGCCCCACCCCTTCCGGGGTGCCGGTGAGGATCACATCCCCGGCTTTGAGGGTAAAGAAGCGCGACATATAGGCGATCAGCGGCACAATCTTATGGATCATGTCGGCTGTGGTTCCCTGCTGGCGCACTTCACCGTTAATCTTCAGGCTTAACGGCGTATTCTGCGGGTCGCCGTGGAACTCAGCGGCCGGGATAAAGCCGGAGATTGGACTGGCGTTATCGAAGCCTTTCGCCTTCTCCCACGGTTGCCCGGCCTTTTTCATCTTAGCCTGCAGGTCGCGCAGGGTGAGATCCAGCGCGACGCCATAGCCGGCGATCCCTTTCTGCACATGCTCTTCCGTCGCCTGACGCAGCGTGCTGCCGATCAGCACCGCCAGCTCGACTTCGTGGTGCACTGAGCCCAGCCCTTCAGGAAGCACCAACGGCTGACGGAGATCGCACAGCGCGGTCTCAGGTTTAATAAACAGCACCGGCTCTTCCGGCGTCGCACTGCCCATTTCCTTGATGTGTTTTGCATAATTACTGCCGACGCAAACCACTTTGCTCACTGGATAATCCAGAAGCGCACCCTGCCAGTTATGATGTTGGTACATTATTTTCCCTCGTGGGTTAATCGGATTGTTTCCCCTGTTCCGCCAGGTGTTTCTTGAGTAGATTTTCAGATGGCGGGGGAAGTTGCAGGTAATAGCCCTGCTCGCTCAACGCCTGTTTCACTTTTTCCAGGTCGGCGTTAACCAGCTTTTTGCGCCCATCCAGCGGCAGCAGCATCGCCATTTGCGGCGTGCCGAAGCCGCGCATTAGCTCGTCAGGAACGCGTGAGAAATCGTCTTTTTTTTCGACGTATAAATAGGTTTGTTCACGTTTAGTACTTCGATAGATCACACAAAACATAGTTTTACTCGGAATTAGACCCGTGGTCACTTGCCTCAATATATGAGTGACTATAACATGCCTTTTAGTCTTCGGAATATCACCGCACTTCTGCGGTTGATAAACAGCAAATTGAGTAAGGCCAGGATGTCAAATACGCCAATCGAACTTAAAGGCAGTAGCTTCACGTTATCTGTCGTTCATTTGCACGATGCAAATCCCGAGGTTATTCGTCAGGCGTTAGAAGACAAAATCGCCCAGGCTCCCGCCTTTTTACGCCATGCGCCGGTGGTGGTGAATATCGCCAGCGTGGAGGAGGAGGTCGAATGGCGCGCCATTAACGAGGCCATCGCCGCGACCGGTTTACGCATTATGGGCGTCAGCGGATGCAAAATCCCGCGCCTGAAAACCGAAATCGATCGCGCCGGGATCCCGTTATTAACCGAAGGGAAAGAGAAAGCCCCTCGTCCGGCACCGTCCGAACCCACCCCTCCGCCGCCGCCAGTTGCTAACCAGATCACAAAAACGCGTTTGATTGATCAGCCGGTACGTTCCGGTCAGCGCATTTATGCGCCACACTGTGATCTTATTGTTACAAATCATGTGAGTGCCGGTGCGGAACTTATCGCTGACGGCAATATCCATGTATATGGCATGATGCGAGGACGCGCGCTGGCAGGCGCCGGTGGCGACAGAGACGCCCAGATATTTTGTACCCACCTTGCGGCGGAGCTGGTCTCCATCGCCGGGGAATATTGGCTGAGCGATAACATCCCGGCCGAATTTTATGGCAAAGCGGCACGCCTGCGTTTAGGTGAAAGCGCTTTGACAGTTCAACCGTTGAATTAATCCCTTTTTAACAAGGAATTTCTATGGCACGCATTATTGTTGTGACTTCGGGTAAAGGGGGCGTTGGCAAGACCACCTCCAGCGCGGCCATCGCTACAGGTTTGGCCCAGAAGGGAAAGAAAACCGTCGTTATCGACTTCGACATCGGCCTGCGTAACCTCGATCTGATTATGGGCTGCGAACGTCGCGTCGTTTATGATTTTGTCAACGTCATCCAGGGCGATGCCACGTTGAACCAGGCGCTGATCAAAGATAAGCGCACGGAAAATCTCTACATTCTCCCGGCCTCTCAGACCCGGGATAAAGACGCCCTGACCCGCGAAGGCGTCGACAAAGTTCTCGAAGAACTGAAGAAAATGGACTTCGATTTCATCGTCTGTGATTCACCGGCAGGTATCGAAACCGGTGCGCTGATGGCGCTCTATTTTGCTGATGAAGCCATCATCACCACCAACCCGGAAGTCTCCTCCGTTCGCGACTCCGACCGTATCCTTGGCATTCTCGCTTCGAAATCCCGTCGTGCGGAAAATGGCGAAGAGCCGATCAAAGAGCATTTACTGCTGACCCGCTACAATCCAGGCCGCGTCAATAAAGGCGATATGCTGAGCATGGAAGACGTGCTGGAAATTCTGCGCATTAATCTGGTGGGCGTGATCCCGGAAGACCAGTCAGTCCTGCGCGCATCCAACCAGGGTGAGCCCGTGATTCTGGATGCCGCGTCGGACGCAGGCAAAGCCTATGCCGATACCGTTGAACGTCTGCTCGGAGAAGAACGCCCTTTCCGCTTCATTGAAGAAGAGAAGAAAGGATTCCTCAAACGCCTGTTCGGAGGATAAATTATGGCTTTACTCGACTTTTTTCTCTCGCGAAAAAAGAACACGGCTAATATTGCGAAAGAACGCCTGCAAATCATCGTCGCCGAGCGTCGCCGCGGCGACGCGGAGCCGCACTACCTGCCGCAGTTGCGCAAAGATATTCTGGAAGTGATCTGTAAATACGTGCAGATCGACCCGGAGATGGTCAGCGTGCAGCTGGAGCAGCGGGATGGTGATATTTCGATTCTTGAGCTGAACGTGACCCTACCCGAAACGGAAGAGTCGAAACCCTGACCCTGTTGTTCCGCCCCGAAAAAAACCGGCAACGCCCTGCGCTGCCGGTTTTTTTATGACCTGAACCAGACCGCCCGCTAGCGCGGATAGTCGTTTAACAGCGACTTCAGCCGCCCGGCCATCAGTTCGCCACGCCAGCCGGAAATCAGCTCAGGCTCACCGGCTTGCGTTTTCAACTGCCAGTGCCAGTTCAGCAGCTGGTTGATCTGCCGACGCGACGCCAGCAGTTCCGCGCTCACGCCCTTGTCGGCACTCACTTCCTGCACCAGCGCTTTAATATCTTTAAAGGCTTTACGGTAACCCGGCATGTCAATGAGGTTCTGCAGCGGCGCCGGCAGGGCCGATTCCGGCAGCGCCTGGGCTTTCTCGACCAGGCTAATCAACGTCTTGCCGTGGAAGCGAATTTCACTGCCGGACAACCCGAGGCTGTCGAGCTCGCCGAGGCTGGTGGGCATATAGCGCGCCACGCTCCACAGATGCTCTTCCCGCACCACAAAGTTCACCGCCAGGTCGCGCTCACGCGCTTTGCGCAGACGCCACTCTGCCAGCAGCTGCAGGCAGCCCAGCTGGCGGGTACGCAGCTGCCAGGCGTTGCCGATGTCGCGCCAGGCCTCGGCCGGGTCGACCACCTCCTGACGGCGCTGCTGCATCAGACGACATTCGTCCAGCGCCGCCGACAGCCAGCCTGCGCGGTCGGTCTCCGCCATTAATTGGCTGGCGATCGGCAACAGATACCAGACATCGGCTGCGGCGTATTCACACTGACGCTCGGTCAGCGGGCGCGCCAGCCAGTCGGTGCGGGATTCACTTTTATCCAGCGCCACTCCGGAATATTCTTCCACCATAGAGGCAAAGCCCCAGGACATCGGGCGGCCGCAGAACGCCGCCAGGATCTGGGTGTCAATCAGCGGCTGCGGCATCAGGCTGAACGCGTTGAGGAAGACTTCTAAATCTTCGCTGCCGGCATGCAGGTATTTAGTCACATCCTGGTTGAGCAGCAGCTCGCGCATCGGCGCCCAGTCGCTAATCGTCAAGGGATCGATCAGAGAGACCTGGGTGCCGTCGAACAGCTGCAGCAGGCCCAGCTGCGGATAGTAGGTACGGGTACGGACAAATTCCGTATCCAGAGCGACGGCGGAGGCCGCGCTTGCCGCTTCGCACACAGCGCGCAGGCCATCGTCGGTGGTGATCATCTGATAGTTCAAAGCATACTCTCTTAACTTGCGCCCATAAAAAACGCCGGCGTAGCCGGCGTCAGGCGACTCATTCGTTACTTAGCCTTTATTGTCCACTTTAGCGCGCGCTTCGTCACGCAGTTCTCGCCGCAAAATTTTCCCGACGTTGGATTTCGGCAGTTCGTCACGGAATTCCACCAGCTTCGGCACTTTGTAGCCGGTGAGATGGCGGCGGCAGAACGTAATCAGCGCCTCTTCGGTTAATGCGGCCTCTTTCTTGACCACGAAAATCTTCACCGCTTCACCGCTGCTGCCGGACGGCACGCCGATGGCCGCCACTTCGAGGACGCCGCTGTGCTGCATAACCACATCTTCGATTTCATTCGGATAGACGTTAAAACCCGACACCAGGATCATATCTTTTTTCCGGTCAACGATGCGCAGGAATCCCTCTTCATCCATCACCGCGATGTCCCCGGTGTGCAACCAGCCGTCTTTGATAATCTCATCCGTCGCGTCAGGACGCTGCCAGTAGCCCAGCATCACCTGCGGCCCCTTGATACAGAGCTCGCCCGGCTGACCCGGCGCCACTTCGTTATCGTCGTCGTCCACCAGTTTGGCTTCTGTGGAAGGCACCGGCAGGCCAATGCTGCCGCTGTGGTAGTCGATGTCGTGCGGGTTGACGCTGACCAGCGGCGAACACTCGGTCAGGCCGTAGCCCTCCAGCAGATATTGTCCGGTCAGTTTTACCCAGCGCTCGGCCACCGCCTGCTGCACCGGCATCCCACCGCCGGCGGAGAGGTGCAGCGAGGAGAAATCAAGCTGCTGAAACTCTTTGTTGTTCAGCAAGGCGTTGAACAGGGTATTGACCCCGGTCATGGCGGTGAAAGGATATTTCGCCAGCTCCTTCACCAGCCCGGGAATGTCGCGTGGGTTGGTGATCAGCAAATTTTGCCCGCCCAGTTCGATAAACAGCAGGCAGTTCATGGTCAGGGCGAAAATGTGATACAGCGGCAGCGCGGTCACCACGAACTCTTTGCCGCGATGCAGCAGCGGGCCGTAGGTGGCATTGACCTGCTCGAGGTTCGCCAGCATGTTGCGGTGGGTCAGCATCGCCCCTTTGGCCACGCCGGTGGTGCCCCCGGTGTACTGCAGAAACGCCAGATCTTCCGCAACGATCTCCGGCTTCACGTACTGCATGCGGTAGCCATGCTGCAGTGCGCTGCGAAACGAGATGGCATCCGGCAGGTGGTACTTAGGCACCAGGCGCTTGATGTACTTGACCACGAAGTTCACCAGCGTGCCTTTGGCGGTGGAGAGCTGATCGCCCATGCGCGTCAGGATCACGTGCTTAACCTGAGTTTTCGCCACCACTTTTTCCAGGGTATGGGCAAAGTTGGAGACGATGACGATCGCCGCCGCGCCGCTGTCGTTGAGCTGATGCTCCAGTTCACGCGGGGTATACAAGGGGTTGACGTTAACCACGATCATCCCGGCGCGCAGGATGCCAAACAGAGCCACCGGATACTGCAGCAGGTTAGGCATCATCAGGGCCACGCGATCGCCCTTCTGTAATCCTAACCCCTCCTGAAGGTAAGCGGCAAAGGCGCGACTACGCTCTTCAAGCTTACGGTAGGTCATCACTTCACCCATATTGATAAACGCCGGTTGGTCGGCGTAGCGGGTGGTGGCATGCTCAAACAGTTCAACCAGGGATTGATAGCGGTCAGGGTTTATCTCCGCAGGAACATCTGCGGGATAACGGTTTAGCCAAACCTTTTTCACTGCATCACCTCTGAAATAGTTATTCGTCGTCATCACAGCCCCTGGCAAATACATTTTGTTAACATTATATTAACTCAGCGTACCAGTTTATTAATTAGGCAATAAGCAGGTTGCGAAGCGCGTCACTATTTTTTTTCTTATTCGACTGAAAACAAAGAAACAGCGGACCGGCCGCTGTTTCTTTGAACTAACATAAACAACAAAATCATTCGGTTACGACGTTTCTCACCTCAGCAGGGCCGGGGTTGTACCAGCCCCAGCCGCCATAGCCGTAACCCCAGGGGCGCGGACCCAGCATCCACGGATCGATGGGCTGCGGGGGCATCACCACCTGCTGCACCACGTTCCAGCGTTTGTAACCGATGGCGTTCATCAGCATAAATTTATACGGCGTGCTGCCCACTTTGCCGTCGACCACGCCGGCAATCGGCCCGACCACGGTGACCAGCTGGCCGCGGTAGTCGACCGGATCGAGGAAGCCGTTAACGTCGGCATAGATCCGCCCACGAGACGGTTCGCCCAGCACAGGCCGTGCGCCGCTGTCCAGCGGTACGGTGGCGATTTCTAAGCGGGTTTTACCCTGCTGGTTCTGCACATTGACCACTTTGCCGCCAAAGCGTGCTTCCTGGCCAACGTACAGCTGCGGGGCGTTCATCACCCGCACTAAATCCTGCTGCGGCGTAGGGCTGGTGCCTTTGATGGCATCCGGCACTGACACGCAGCCGCTTAGCGCAACGGCAACCGCCGCGGCTAACAGCCAGCGAACGCCCTGTTTTTGACCCGCCATGATGCGACTCCTTTTCTCAGTCTTCTTGTTACTGAGATTCACTCGCGGCCTGGAAGTTTCTTCCACGCCACCTCGTTTCGCAAATAAACCGGCTCCGCTTTCTCCACGGCCACGGTTTTCCCCGCCGCCAGCAGGTAACAGGCTAACGGCAGCATATCCTCCGCCGCCGGCAGTGCAATTTCGCCGCTGCTTAAGGTCAGTCCGCTCGCTTTCGCCAGATCCGGCCACGCCTGCCAGCCGGTGCCGACGGTGGCCCATTCGCCGGAAAGCTGTGCCAGCCGTTCGGCTACCGCTTCCGGTTTGAGCACCGCTTCCGTCTCTTCGCCATGCCAGACGCCCTGCTCGTCACGCTGGTACTCGGCCCAGTAGACTTCGCCCATTCGTGCGTCAATGGCCGCCAGCACGCGGGTGGCGCCGGTTTTGCGCCAGGCGCCCTGCGCCATGGTGGCCAGCGTGGAAACGCCGATCATTGGCAGCTCAGCGCCCAGCGCCAGCCCCTGAGCGATACCGATGCCGATGCGCACGCCGGTAAAGCTACCCGGACCGCGGCCAAAGGCCAGCGCGTCCAGCTCGGTCAGCGTGGCGCCGCTCTCGGTGAGGACCTCCTGCACCAGCG
Organism: Klebsiella sp. D5A; assembly: GCF_001620885.1. Classification (NCBI taxonomy): domain Bacteria; kingdom Pseudomonadati; phylum Pseudomonadota; class Gammaproteobacteria; order Enterobacterales; family Enterobacteriaceae; genus Klebsiella; species Klebsiella sp. D5A. The sequence goes on from NZ_LOAR01000012.1 coordinate 83,242, forward strand.
GCAGGATACGTTGGGTATGTTCGCGGGGACAAATTTCGAAATGAGCACTAAGGGTGCCATCATTCCACAGCGCCGCGGAGCAGGCCTCTGTGGCGGTATCGATAGCCAAAATTCGCATGGGTGGTCACGCTCTCGTTACATAGTTCAGGCCTTCAGGCAGCCTGTTTTCCGGCAAACGGCCAACCCGCCGCCATACCGCCCGAAGTCTATTGGGAACCGCTAATTAACAAAATGGCGCGCAGCTTAACACATTTTAGTGCGGATTACCTTGCCGGCGGCACGGCGAGGAAGCGCACCGCCCGGCGGATATCGCGGGTCCGCGGCGCGGGCGGCAGGCTGGCCAGGAACACCGCGCCGTAGGGGCGCATCACCAGCCGGTTGTCGCAGATCACCAGCACCCCGCGATCGTCGATATCGCGGATCAGACGCCCCACCCCCTGTTTGAGGGTGATGACGGCTTCCGGGAGCTGTACTTCATCGAACGGATCGCCGCCGCGCAGCCGACAATCTTCCATGCGCGCTTTCAGCAGCGGGTCGTCTGGCGAAGTAAACGGCAGCTTATCGATAATCACCAGCGACAGCGCATCACCGCGCACGTCGACCCCTTCCCAGAAGCTGCTGGTGGCCACCAGCAGGGCGTTGCCGGCGCTGACGAATTGCTGCAGCAGTTGGCCTTTGCTGGTTTCCCCCTGCAGCAACACCGGTAGCGTCATGGTGGCGCGGAACTGCTCCGCCAGATCGCGCATCATGGCGTGCGAGGTACACAGCATAAAGCAGCGACCGTCGTTGGCCTCGATCAGCGGCTTGAGCATCGCCGCCAGGTGGCGCGCCGCGCCAGGCTGGTTCGGCAGAGGCAGATTGCGCGGCACGCAGAGCAGCGCCTGATGTTGATAATCAAAGGGGCTCGGCAGCAACAGGGACTGCGCCTCATCGATCCCCAGCCGGGCAGTGAAGTGATGCAGATCGTCGTTGACTGACAGCGTCGCCGAGGTAAAGATCCAGCTTCCCGACTTCTGCGCCATCACCTCTTTAAACTTCTCGGCCACGGTCAACGGCGTCAGGGCGAGAGTAAAGTGGCGCGAGGTGCACTCATACCAGTAGCTGTAGCCCGGCTGGTTAATCTCTTTCAGCCGCTTTAAGCGCCCGCGATAGAGGGTGGCGCGCTCAAAGGCGGCATCGAGCAGCGCCGAGCGGCCCAGCGAAAGTTTGGCGACGTCATAGCATAGCTCGAGCGCGTCATCGAGCAGCAGCAGCGCGCGCTGAATGTGGCTATCCGCCAGCAGTTCGCGCAGGTTGCCGCGATAGCCGGGATCCCCCAGCTGCAGGCGAAAATCCTGAGCGCTTTGCGCCAGGCGGTCGGCGCATTTTTGCAACTGCTGGGTGTCTTTCAGTTCGGTGCGGTAGGCAATGGTGATGTCTTTCGCCAGATCCAGCAGCTGGCGGCTGGAGAGCGACTGACCAAAGTACTGACTGGCGATATCCGGCAACTGATGGGCTTCATCGAAGATCATCACTTCCGCCTCGGGGATCAGCTCGGCAAAGCCGCTCTCTTTGACCACCATATCGGCCAGGAACAGGTGATGGTTGACCACCACCACGTCGGCGTCCATCGCTTTTTTACGCGCCTTCACCACGAAGCAATCTTTATACAGTGGGCAGTCGCTACCGAGACAGTTATCGTTGGTGCTGGTGACCAGCGGCCAGGCCTGGGAGTCTTCCGCGACGCTGGCGCAAGTGCTGATATCGCCATCCTGGGTTTGATTCGACCAGGAGCGCAGGAGGATCACATCGCTGAGGGTTTGTACCGGCAGATCGCCGCCCGCCAGCGCCTGCTGCTCAAGACGTTCAAGGCACAGGTAGTTGGAGCGCCCTTTAAGCAGCGCCAGTTTACCGGTGAATTTGAGCGCCTTGGCGACGGTGGGCAGATCGCGGCTATAGAGCTGATCCTGCAGCGCTTTCGAGCCGGTGGAGATAATCACCTTTTTTTTCGCCCGCAGCGCAGGCGCCAGGTAAGCGTAGGTTTTACCGGTTCCGGTCCCCGCTTCCACCACCAGCGGTCGGGAGGCCTCAATCGCTTCGCTCACCGCTTTCGCCATCTGGCGCTGCGGCTCGCGCGGCTTAAATCCCGGTATGGCTTTGGCTAACTGGCCGTCTGCTGCAAAATCGTCGATCACATTGCCCCCTGGTTATTTGGACAGTGATTATGTCAGGGAGGACGGCGTTTCGCCAGTCCAGGTAGTGACGCGAGCGGAACATTATGGCAGTCTTGCCGCAGCCGAATGGAATGCTCAAAGAGGAAAAAGAAATGACAATTACGCGTATTGATGCCGAAGCCCGTTGGTCAGACGTGGTGATCCACAACCAGACGCTGTACTACACCGGCGTGCCGGCAAATCTTGATGCCGACGCCTTCGAGCAGACCGCCAATACCCTGGCGCAGATTGACGCGGTGCTGGAAAAACAGGGCAGCGACAAGTCGCGTATTCTTGACGCCACCATCTTCCTCGCCGATAAAAGCGACTTTGCGGCAATGAATAAAGCCTGGGACGCGTGGGTGGTGGCCGGTCACGCCCCGGTGCGCTGCACGGTGGAAGCGACGCTGATGAACCCGCAGTATAAAGTTGAGATCAAAATTATCGCCGCGGTGTAATTAGTCGTCCTCATCTTCGTCTTGATCTTCATCCTCATCTTCAAAGCGCGCGACGATCTGCTCGCCGGTATGCGTTGCGCGCAGCTCTTCCGCCACCAGGGCAATCGCCTGGCCGCTGCTCATCCCCTGGGCCATTAGCTCATGGATACGTTCGACCGCTTTTTGCTGTTGCTCGTGGCTCAGCGAAGGTAAACCTGCAAACATCTTTTACTCCTGCTACATTGTGGGGCGTAATTATTTCACGCCGTCCCCGCCTACGCCAGAGGGACGGCAACGTTCAGGATCGAGAAAGATGTTGTCCCCCGCGATTATTACCCTGCCCTGGCGCCCGGATGCGGCCGAACACTATTTTGCGCCGTTAAGCGCCCTGCCCTGGGCGATGCTGCTGCATTCCGGCTTTGCCGACCATCCGCATAACCGCTTTGATATTCTGGTGGCTGCCCCGCGCGCCACGCTGCTGACGCGCGGTGAACAGACGTGGGTCGATGACGGCGAAACCGCTTTTGTCTCCGCGGAAGATCCGCTGCAACTGCTTCAACAGCAGTTGGATCGTCAGCCGTTCACGCCGCAGCCCCATGACGATCTGCCGTTTCTTGGCGGCGCGCTGGGACTATTCGGGTACGATCTGGGCCGCCGCTTTGAGCGTCTCCCTTCGCACGCGCAGGCCGATATCGCGCTGGCGGATATGGCGGTGGGGATCTATGACTGGGCGCTGGTCGTCGACCACCAGCGCCAGCAAATTTCGCTGCTCAGCTATGACGATCCGCAGCAGCGCCTGCAGTGGCTGCAGGCGCAATCCCGTCCGGCGATGAAACCTTTCGCCCTGACCTCTGCCTGGCAGTCAAATATGAGCCGCCAGCAGTACGGCGAGAAATTTCGCCAGGTGCAGGCCTATCTGCACAGCGGCGACTGCTATCAGGTCAACCTCGCCCAGCGTTTTCAGGCCCGCTACGTCGGTGATGAATGGCAGGCCTTCCGCCAGCTGAATACCGCCAACCGCGCCCCCTTTAGCGCCTTTATTCGCCTCGAGGAAGGGGCGATTTTAAGCCTGTCGCCGGAGCGCTTTATTCAGCTGCGCCAGGGGGCGATCCAGACGCGCCCAATAAAAGGTACTCTGCCGCGGCTCGATTCGCCGCAGGAAGATGCGCGGCAGGCTGAGAAGCTGGCGAACTCCCCGAAAGACCGCGCCGAGAATTTAATGATTGTCGACCTGATGCGCAACGACATCGGCCGCGTCGCCGTGCCGGGCAGCGTGCGGGTACCCGAGCTGTTCGTGGTGGAGCCGTTCCCGGCGGTCCATCATCTGGTCAGCACCATCACCGCCCGCTTACCGGCGACGCTGCATGCCAGCGATCTGCTGCGCGCCGCCTTCCCCGGGGGATCTATCACTGGCGCCCCGAAGGTCCGGGCGATGGAGATTATCGATGAACTGGAACCTCAGCGACGTAACGCCTGGTGCGGGAGCATTGGCTACCTGAGCTATTGCGGCAATATGGATACCAGCATCACCATTCGCACCCTGACGGCCTGGCAGGGGCAACTGTATTGCTCCGCTGGAGGCGGTATCGTCGCGGACAGCGAGGAAGATGCGGAATATCAGGAAACTTTTGATAAAGTTAATCGTATCCTGCACCAACTGGAGAACTAGACCATGGCGGACCACGCCCTCAATCTGGATGATTTTCTGTCCCGCTTCCAGCTGCTGCGCCCCCAGCCTTCGCGCCATGCGCTCAATCAGCGGCAGGCGGCGGTGCTGGTGCCGATCGTGCGCCGACCGCAGCCCGGCCTGCTGCTGACCCAGCGTTCGCCGCTGCTGCGCAAGCACGCCGGTCAGGTCGCCTTTCCCGGCGGCGCGGTAGATAATACCGATGCGACGCTTATCGCCGCCGCCCTGCGCGAAGCCCAGGAAGAAGTCGCGATCCCCCCGGAAGCCGTCGAGGTGATCGGCGTTCTGCCGCCAGTGGACAGCGTCACCGGTTTTCAGGTGACGCCGGTGGTGGGCATTATTCCCCCCAATCTGCACTATCACGCCAGTCAGGACGAAGTCTCAGCGGTATTTGAAATGCCGCTCGCCGAAGCCCTGCGCCTGGGGCGCTACCATCCGCTCGACATCCACCGTCGGGGTAACGACCACCGCGTCTGGCTCTCCTGGTACCAGCATTATTTTGTCTGGGGAATGACCGCCGGGATCATTCGCGAGCTGGCGTTGCAGATAGGCGCTCGACCTTAGCTATACTGTTTATGAGAGAGCGCTCTCACTATTAGTAAAATCGCGGTTATCCATTAGTTTAATTCATGTGAATAGTTCAACTGGCAGCGCGCTTCCCTCTTACACTATGCGCAGTTATTACATCGTTACCGCACCCGCGGTAACCCTGTCAGGAGTATTATCGTGATTAGTCTATTCGACATGTTCAAGGTGGGGATTGGTCCCTCATCTTCCCACACTGTTGGCCCGATGAAGGCCGGTAAACAGTTCGTCGATGACCTGGTCGAAAAAGGATTGCTTAATGCGGTAACCCGTGTGGCGGTTGACGTCTACGGCTCGCTGTCATTAACCGGCAAAGGCCACCATACGGACATCGCCATTATCATGGGACTGGCGGGCAATCAGCCCGATACGGTCGATATTGACGCGATCCCGGCATTTATCCGTGACGTCGAGGCGCGCGGCCGACTGCTGCTGGCCAACGGCCAGCACGAGGTCGACTTCCCGGCGGATGACGGCATGCGTTTTCGCAGCGACAACCTGCCGCTGCACGAAAACGGCATGACCATTCATGCCTGGGCCGGCGAGAAAGAGATCTACTGCAAGACCTATTACTCGATTGGCGGCGGCTTTATCGTCGATGAAGAGCACTTCGGCAAAGAAAACGCCAATGAATTGCAGGTGCCCTACCCGTTTAAATCGGCGCAGGAAATGTTGGCGTATTGTAAAGAGACCGGCCTGTCGCTCTCCGGGATGGTGATGCAAAACGAGCTGGCGCTGCACAGCAAAAAAGAGATCGAGGACTATTTCGCCAACGTCTGGCAGACCATGCGCGCCTGTATCGACCGCGGGATGAACACCGAAGGCGTGCTGCCTGGTCCGCTGCGCGTGCCGCGTCGCGCCTCGGCGCTGCGTCGTCTGCTGGTGGCCAGCGATAAGCTCTCCAGCGATCCGATGAACGTCGTTGACTGGGTCAATATGTTCGCACTGGCGGTCAATGAAGAGAACGCCGCCGGCGGTCGCGTGGTGACCGCGCCGACCAACGGCGCCTGCGGCATCGTTCCGGCGGTACTCGCCTATTACGACCACTTTATCGAATCCGTCAGCCCGGAAATTTATATCCGCTACTTTATGGCCTGCGGGGCGATCGGCGCGCTGTACAAGATGAATGCCTCCATTTCCGGAGCGGAAGTCGGCTGTCAGGGTGAAGTGGGCGTTGCCTGCTCGATGGCGGCGGCGGGCCTGGCTGAACTGCTCGGCGCCAGCCCGGAACAGGTTTGCGTGGCGGCGGAGATCGGCATGGAACACAACCTCGGCCTGACCTGCGACCCGGTCGCCGGCCAGGTGCAGGTGCCATGCATTGAACGTAACGCCATCGCCTCAGTCAAGGCAATCAACGCCGCGCGAATGGCGATGCGCCGTACCAGCGAACCGCGCGTCTCGCTCGACAAAGTGATCGAGACCATGTACGAAACCGGTAAAGACATGAACGCCAAGTACCGCGAAACCTCCCGCGGCGGCCTGGCGATTAAAGTTCAGTGTGACTAAACTGTTCGTCCCCCCCTGCGCCCGCAAAGCGCGCAGGGGGATAACCCTGGTGACTGAAATCTCCCTGATGCGCCTTCAACGGCGCATTTTCTTTTTTCTATACCTGGCGATATTCTGCCACTACAATTGCTCTATTAAATAAGCCACGCTTAACCACTCGTCCTGTCGACAGGGTGTCGCACATGCAGACTGCACAAAAAGTCATTACGGCCTATCGTCGCAAACGCATTATTGTCTGCCTGCTGGTAGCCCTGCTAACCCTGGGTACCACCTTAGCTATCCGATTTATTTCACAGCGTAGCGTAAATGAAGAGTACATTCGCACTGCCGCCAGCCAGCGGGTCACGGCGCTGGATAACATCCTGCGTCCACTGAGCGCAGAGCGGGCGACGCTACTCTCCCTGGTCGACAAACCCTGCATGGATATTCATCTCACACTGCGCAAAATGGCGGCCTCGCTGCAGACGGTCCGCTCCGTCGCGCTGGTGGCGTCAGGGATGATCTACTGTTCCAGTATCTTTGGGCAACGGCAGGCGGATCTGCACCAGCTGCAGCCCGCGCTTCCGGCTCACCACCCCTTACTGCTCTTTTCTACCGACAACTCACTGCTCAAAGGCACACCGGTGCTGATCCAGTGGTATCCAGCCTCGGAAAGCGGCTTCGACGGCGTGATGTTAATTGTCAATATCGAGCTGCTGGGAACCTTAATTCTCAAGGAAAAATCGCCCCTGATCAGCGACGTCAGCCTGCAGGTCGGCGACCATTATTTTATCAGCGGCCTCGGCCTGATTGACAAAGCGCACGCCCCGCAGGCGTCGGTGATTTATCGCCAGCGCTCCACAGAATTTCCCTTTACCATCAACATTAACGGTCCGGGTGCCGCGACTATCGCGCTGGAGGAGCTGCCCGGTGAGCTGCCGCTGGCCCTCATCTTCAGCCTGTTGATGACCGGCATCGCCTGGCTGGCCACCGCCGGCAGAATGAGTTTCTCGCGAGAGATAAGTCTCGGCATCACGGCCCGGGAATTTACCCTCTGGTGCCAGCCGCTGCAGGATGCGCGCAGCGGACGCTGCTGCGGGGTGGAGATCCTGCTGCGCTGGAACAACCCCCGCCGCGGCGAGATTTCGCCCGAGGTATTTATTCCCATCGCCGAAGGGGACAATCTGATTATTCCCCTCACCCGCTATGTGATCGCCGAAACCGCCCGCCGCCTGGATGCCTTCCCCAGCGAGCCGCATTTTCATATCGCGATTAATGTCGCTGCCCGTCACTTTGCCCACGGTTTGCTGCTGCATGACCTGCACAATTACTGGTTTAGCGTCAATCCGGTACAACAGCTGGTGGTTGAACTCACCGAACGCGATGTCCTGCAGGATGGCGACCAGCACATGGCCGAACATTTGCATTTAAAAGGGGTCCAGCTGGCGATAGATGATTTTGGCACCGGTAACAGCTCGCTCTCGTGGCTGGAAAAACTGCGGCCGGACGTGCTGAAGATCGACCGCTCGTTTACCAGTTCCGTCGGGATAGACAGCGTCAATGCCACGGTGACGGATATTATTATAGCCCTCGCCGACCGTCTGAATATCGTTACCGTGGCCGAAGGGGTGGAGACGCTGGAGCAGGAAAGCTATCTCCGGGGCCACAGCGTCGATGTGCTGCAGGGATTTTATTATGCCCGGCCGATGCCGATAGAGGCGTTTCCGGCGTGGCTGGCAGACAGAGAGGGGCAGAAAAGCGAGGGGGGAGAATAGCTCGCCGGCCACAGGGGCCGACGAGCAGGGCAATTACTCTTCTTCGTCGCTCAGCGGACGGGTGACCACCGCGCGGACCAGGTCGACCCGGTAATCATTCGCTTCCACCACGGTAAACTGCAGCGGCGGTAGCGACACGGTGTCGCCAATGCGCGGGATATGGCCATTGACGGCGATCACCAACCCGGCCACCGTGGCAATATCCTCATCTTCATTGACCAGCGCATCCAGTCCAAGCGCCTGCTGCAGCGCATGCAGGTCGGTCGAGCCTTTGATCAGCCAGCCATCGCCGTCAATGACGATCTCCGGCGTCTCATCGGCATCCGGGAATTCACCGGCGATGGCTTCCAGGACGTCCAGCGGCGTCACCAGCCCCTGTACCATGCCAAACTCGTTGGTCACGATGACAAAGCTGCCGCGCGCGCGGCGCAGAACGCCGAGCAGATTGATCGGGTCCAGCGTTTCCGGGACGACAATCGCCGGGGAGGCAGAGGCCAGCGCCGCAACGTTTTCGCCCGCCTCAAGGGCCACCAGCAACTCTTTCGCCCGCACGATACCGATGATTTCATCCAGCTCTCCGCGGCAGACCGGGAACAGACTGTGCGGCGACGAGAGCAGCTGACGACGAATTTCGTCATCACTCTGTTCGGCGTCGACCCAGCTGATTTCACCGCGCGGGGTCATAATACCGCGCAGGGAGCGCTGGGCCAGCGTCAGCACGCCGTTAATCATGTAACGTTCTTCTTCGGCAAACGCCCCTTCCGGCACCGGTATGGCTGCCGGGCTGTCGGCGTCATGGCTGACGGAGGTCTGTTTCCGGCCGCCCATAAGGCGCAGGATCGCATCCGCGGTACGGGCACGCAGAGGCAGCGTCGACTGATGTCGGACAAAGTTGCGTCGCGCCACCTGGTTGAAGAACTCGATGATGATCGAGAAACCGATCGCCGCGTACAGATACCCTTTCGGAATATGGAAGCCAAACCCTTCCGCCACCAGGCTCAGGCCGATCATCAACAGGAAGCTCAGACAGAGCACCACCACCGTCGGGTGCTGGTTGACAAAGCGCGTCAATGGCTTCGACGCCAGCAGCATCATGATCATGGCGATCACCACCGCCGCCATCATCACCGGCAGATGGTTAACCATCCCGACCGCCGTGATCACCGCATCCAGAGAGAAGACGGCGTCCAGCACCACGATCTGCAGTACCACCACCCAGAAACTGGCATACCCTTTACCGTGACCGCTATCGTGCTGGCGGTTTTCCAGCCGCTCATGCAGTTCAGTCGTCGCCTTAAACAGCAAGAAGATCCCGCCGAGCAGCATGATAAGGTCGCGCCCGGAAAAGGAGAAATCAGCGATAGTAATCAGCGGCTTCGTCAGGGTCACCATCCAGGAGATCACCGACAGCAGCCCCAGGCGCATCACCAGCGCCAGCGAAAGGCCGATCAGTCGCGCTTTATCGCGCTGCTTCGGCGGCAGTTTGTCCGCCAGGATGGCAATAAACACCAGGTTGTCGATACCGAGCACAATCTCCAGAACGATAAGCGTCAACAGGCCAGCCCAGATTGAGGGATCCATTAACAATTCCATGTACGACTCCGGTTAGCGGCAAGCTGAGTCATCGCCATGTCATGCATGGGCGCGACAATAGGTGCTGAGAGAAAAGCGTGATGCGTGGAGGTGGCAACCAGGTGCCAGAAAGTGAAAAGACGTCGATGACGGTCCATACTGCGGGCTATGCCCTATACTCCTGAGTAATTAAACGGAAGTTAAACATAGCAAAATATAGATCGAAATTGGAAAAAATTTACCTGAATTTGCAATAACTAAGGCTATTTTTTGCGCTGCAAAATTATTACCAGGCGATGCCTGATTAACGGATCTTCATCACATTAATTATTTTTTCACTGTCTAAAATAATTCGCGGTAGTAACTATTTTCTATCTTACACCCTAACTGAATCGATTTTGTCCTCAAGAGTGATTCAGGATGTATCAAAGCAGATGATGCATTCACGATAATAAAGGAGGTAGCAAGTGACGATTGCTATTGTAATAGGCACACATGGTTGGGCTGCAGAACAGCTGCTGAAAACAGCAGAGATGCTGTTGGGCGAGCAGGAAAACGTTGGCTGGATCGATTTCGTTCCGGGTGAAAACGCCGAAACGCTGATCGAGAAATACAATGCCCAGTTGGCAAAACTGGATACCAGTAAAGGCGTGCTATTTCTCGTCGATACATGGGGAGGCAGCCCGTTCAACGCTGCGAGCCGCATTGTCGTCGATAAAGAGCATTACGAAGTTATCGCTGGCGTCAACATCCCGATGCTGGTGGAAACCTTCATGGCCCGCGATGATGACCCTTCGTTTGATGAACTGGTCGCCTTAGCGGTGGAGACCGGTAGCGAAGGCGTGAAAGCGCTGAAGGCCAAACCGGTGGAAAAAGCGGCTCCCGCGCCAGCCCCTGCCGCGGCGCCAAAAGCCGCCGCGCCGGCCAAACCGATGGGCCCGAACGACTACATGGTGATTGGCCTCGCGCGCATTGACGACCGCCTGATCCATGGTCAGGTCGCCACCCGCTGGACCAAAGAGACCAACGTCACCCGCATCATCGTCGTCAGCGACGAAGTGGCCGCGGATACGGTGCGCAAAACCCTGCTGACCCAGGTTGCACCACCGGGCGTCACCGCCCACGTGGTGGACGTCGCCAAAATGATCCGCGTTTACAACAACCCGATGTACGCCGGGCAGCGCGTCATGCTGCTGTTTACTAACCCGACCGACGTTGAGCGTATCGTCGAGGGCGGCGTGAAAATCACCAGCGTCAACATCGGTGGTATGGCGTTCCGCCAGGGCAAAACCCAGGTTAACAACGCGATTTCGGTCGATGCCAAAGATATTGAGGCGTTTAACAAGCTGAACGCACGCGGTATCGAGCTGGAGGCACGTAAAGTGTCCACCGACCCGAAACTGAAAATGATGGATCTGATCGCCAAGGTTGATAAATAACCCGGCCGATCGCGCCCCAGTTTTCACTTTAAGACTTAATCAACAGGAGAAGTACAATGGAGATTACCCTTCTTCAGATTGTGCTGGTGTTCATCGTCGCGTGTATTGCGGGTATGGAGTCGGTGCTTGATGAATTTCAGTTCCACCGTCCTCTGGTCGCTTGTACGCTGATCGGTGCCGTTCTCGGCGATATGAAAACCGGTATTATCATCGGCGGTACGCTGGAAATGATCGCTCTGGGTTGGATGAACATCGGTGCGGCGGTTGCACCTGATGCCGCGCTGGCGTCCATTATTTCCACCGTTCTGGTTATTGCCGGCCATCAGAGCATCGGTGCCGGTATCGCGCTGGCTATCCCGCTGGCGGCGGCAGGCCAGGTGCTGACCATTATCGTTCGTACCATCACCGTAGCCTTCCAGCACGCGGCAGATAAAGCGGCGGAGAATGGCAACCTGACCGCCCTGTCGTGGTTGCACGTCTCGTCCTTGTTCCTGCAGGCGATGCGTATCGCTATCCCGGCCGTCATCGTCGCCATTTCCGTCGGTACCAGCGAAGTCCAGGGCCTGCTGAACGCGATCCCTGAAGTGGTCACCAGCGGTCTGAACATCGCCGGCGGTATGATCGTGGTTGTCGGTTATGCGATGGTCATCAACATGATGCGCGCAGGCTACCTGATGCCGTTCTTCTACCTCGGCTTCGTCACCGCCGCCTTCACCAACTTCAACCTGGTAGCCCTGGGTGTGATTGGTGCGGTCATGGCTATCCTCTACATCCAGCTGAGCCCGAAATATAACCGCGTCGCCGGTGCGCCGGCTCAGGCGGCTGGTAACAACGATCTCGATAACGAACTGGACTAACAGGTGAGCGAAATGGTTGATATGACTAAAAATACCACCGAGAAAAAACTCACTCAGAGTGATATTCGTGGCGTGTTCATTCGTTCTAACCTGTTCCAGGGGTCATGGAACTTCGAACGTATGCAGGCGCTGGGCTTCTGCTTCTCTATGGTTCCGGCAATCCGTCGCCTGTACCCGGAGAACAATGATGCGCGTAAGCAGGCGATTAAACGTCACCTTGAGTTCTTCAACACCCATCCTTACGTTGCCGCTCCGGTACTGGGCGTAACCCTGGCGATGGAAGAGCAGCGCGCCAATGGCGCAGAGATTGACGATGGCGCCATCAACGGCATCAAAGTCGGTCTGATGGGGCCGCTGGCCGGCGTCGGCGACCCGATCTTCTGGGGTACCGTGCGTCCGGTGTTCGCGGCCTTAGGCGCTGGGATCGCGATGAGCGGTAGCCTGCTCGGTCCTCTGCTGTTCTTTATCCTGTTCAACGCAGTGCGTCTGCTGACCCGTTACTATGGCGTCGCCTATGGTTACCGCAAAGGCGTGGACATCGTTAAAGATATGGGCGGCGGTTTCCTGCAGAAACTGACTGAGGGGGCGTCAATCCTCGGCCTGTTTGTCATGGGGGCGCTGGTTAACAAGTGGACGCACGTGAATATTCCGATGGTGGTGTCAAAAATCACCGGTTCTGACGGACAGGTTCACGTCACCACGGTGCAAACCATCCTCGACCAGTTGATGCCGGGCCTGGTACCGCTGCTGTTGACCTTCGCCTGTATGTGGCTGCTGCGCAAGAAAGTTAACCCACTGTGGATCATCGTTGGCTTCTTCGTCATCGGTATCGCGGGCTACGCTGTCGGCCTGCTGGGTCTGTAATTTCCAGGTTGTACGCCGGGGGCTTGCCCCCGGCTTTTTTTTATCAGGAGGAACGCAAAGCAATGACATTCACGGACCTGGTGATCATCCTGTTTATCCTTGCGCTACTGGCCTACGCGGTGTATGACCAGTTCATTATGCCGAGGCGGAACGGCCCGGTGCTGCTGGCCATTCCCCTGCTTCGCCGCAGCCGCGTTGACGGTCTGATCTTTGTCGGCCTCACCGCCATTCTGATCTATAACAACATTACCCAGCACGGCACCCCGATCACCACCTGGCTATTATCTGCCCTGGCGCTGATGGGTCTCTATTTATTCTGGATCCGTACGCCGAAAATCATTTTTAAACCGCGCGGTTTTTTCTTCGCCAACGTGTGGATAGAATATCAGCGAATTAAAGAGATGAATTTATCCGAGGACGGCGTGCTGGTGATGCAATTAGAGCAACGGCGGCTGCTTATTCGCGTACGAAATATCGACGACCTGGAGAAAATCTACAAACTTCTCGTTTCAACTCAATGAGTTATAAATATAGCCAGCGCTATATTTTCCAGTTTTTCTCTGGAAAAACATATAGCCATGGCTATATTTCCCCTGCCTCCTCTTCCCTTTTTTATTAACTATTTATTTACTTATAAATTTAAATGAAAATCGTTATCATTTGGTTATTAAAATAGCCGTCTTCTGTTATTGTTTTATATTCTAAAAATATGTTAAGGTTGCGCCCGTCGTTGGGGAGTAGCCGATTTCCTGTTTGCCAGGAAATGTACGTGTCAACATACTCGTTGCAAAACGTGGCACGTACGGGTTGAAGTGATTCAATCAGGCGAGACCATAGATACATCACTGCTGTACGTATTGCTCAGCCATTGAGCGGCTCCGCGTATATTTACTGGGGGCAGCGATGTGTCATATGGATTATCCCCGGTCAGGACACGCACATGAATTTATCCGCTACCATTCTTCTCGCCTTCGGCATGTCTATGGACGCCTTTGCAGCCTCTATCGGCAAGGGTGCCACCCTGCACAAACCTAAATTCTCAGAAGCCGTCCGCACCGGGCTGATTTTTGGCGTGATTGAAACCCTGACCCCGCTGGTCGGCTGGGGACTCGGCATGTTGGCCAGCCAGTTTGTCCTCGAGTGGAACCACTGGATTGCCTTTATTCTGCTGGTGTTTCTCGGCGGGCGAATGATCGTGGAAGGTGTTCGCGGCGACAGCGACGAGGCGTGCGACGCGCCTCGCCGTCATGGTTTCTGGCTGCTGGTCACCACCGCCTTCGCCACCAGCCTTGACGCGATGGCCGTTGGTGTGGGTCTGGCCTTCCTGCAGGTCAGCATTGTGACCACCGCACTGGCGATCGGCTGCGCGACGTTTCTTATGTCGACGCTGGGGATCATGGTCGGTCGCTTTATTGGCCCGCTGTTGGGCAAACGGGCCGAAATCCTCGGCGGTATTGTGCTGATTGGCATCGGCAGCGAAATCCTCTGGAGCCATTTCGCCGGTTAAGCCTTACGCCTCGCGCTGCCAGCAATGGATCATGAAGTCGGTCTGGCAGCCAAACGTCGCCTGCTGACGCAGCGCGGCGTGCACCTCAGGCTTAGCCCGCCACGCGAACGGCGTCATCTGCAGCAGCGCCTGCGCTTCACTTCCCGTCAGGGTCATCGGATAGGCCAGCTGCTGCTGAGCGTCCAGGCGGAATCCCGGCATCGCTTCCGTCTTCAGCTCATGCAGGCGTACCTCATCGTAAATCAGCCCTTTTAGCTCCAGCAGATGGCGGGGTCCCGGCGTGGCGGTGATCACCCATCCGCCAGACCGCACCACCCGCGCCAGCTCTTCGGCGTTGCAGGGGGCGTAAATGCGCACTACCGCATCGAAGCTGTTATCGGAGAACGGCAGACGCTGGCTGGAGGCGACGCAAAAACTGACCTGCGGGTAGCGTTTTGCCGCCGCGCGGATCGCTGGCTTCGACACGTCCAGCCCCCAGCTATGGCTGGCGATGGTGGCAAACGCGTGGGTGTAATACCCTTCGCCACAGCCGATATCCAGTAAATCCGCAGGGGCGTAGTGCAGCAGCCGTTCGGCGATCGCCTCCCGTAGCGGCTGATAATGACCCGCATCCAGAAACGCCCGCCGGGCCTGCATCATCTCAGCGCTATCGCCGGGATCGCGCGACCGCTTGAACTGCACCGGTAGCAGATTGACGTACCCCTCTTTCGCCAGATCGAACTGGTGCCGCTGCGGGCAGGAATAGTGGTTGTCGCCTTGGCTTAACGGCGCGTGGCAAAGGGGGCAACTGTATGACATGACGGCTCCGGTGTTGCTAAAGGGCGAAAGTGTAGCGCTATTCGCCCCTGCAGACCACTGTTACAGCGCCGGCGCCAGCGGATGGCTGTCGTGCATCACGATCAGATTCTCCGCCCCTTGCGGCATGCCGTCCGGCATGACGTTCTCCAGCCGCAGGACATCCCCCATGATCTGGCTGAAGACCGGCGCGGACACCGCCCCGCCGTAATAGGAGCCATTACTCGGATCGTTCATCACCACCACCAGCGCAAACTGTGGACGACTGGCGGGCGCCACGCCGGCGGTGTAGGCCACATATTTATCGATATATTTGCCGTCCGGACCGATTTTCTTCGCCGTCCCGGTTTTTACCGCCACCCGGTAGTCGCGCACTGCCGCTTTGGTCCCGCCCCCCCCCGGGAGCGCCACGCTCTCCATCATATGCTCTACGCTGTGCACGATGTTCTCCGGCATCACCCGCGTACCTATCACCGGCGGATCGATGCGGGTTATCGATAACGGTCGTTCAATACCGAAACCGCCGATAGTCGCGTAGACGTGCGCCAGCTGGAGCGGCGTCACCATTAACCCATAGCCGAACGCGAAGGTAGCGCGATCCAGCTGCCCCCAGTAGCGGCGATGCGGCATCAGCCCGGCGCTTTCCCCGGTCAATCCCAATCCGGTCGGCTCGCCGAACCCAAATGCCTGATAGGTATCAAGCAGATGCTGCACCGGCATAGCGAGCGAGAGATGCGACACGCCGGTATCACTGGATTTTTGCAGGATCCCGGTCAGACTCAGCTCCGGATAATAGCCAACATCGCGGATGCGGTGGCCGTCGAGGACAAACGGATGGGTGTCCACCACGCTATCCGGCTGGACAATCCCCTGCTGGAGCGCGGTCATGATCACCAGCGGTTTGACGGTCGACCCGGGTTCGAAGGTGTCGCTGATGGCGCGGTTGCGGAAATCATCCAGCGTCGCGCTGTCGCGATTGTTCGGATTGAAGTCCGGGTAGCTGGCCATCGCCAGAATCTCACCGGTATCAATTTTGATCAATACCGCCGCCCCGGATTCCGCCTTATTCCAGCGAACGGCATTATCCAGCGCATCTTCGGTCACCGTCTGCAGACGTTCATCAATACTCAGCTGCAGATTATGCGCCGGGACTGGCGGCACTTCGGTAATATTTTCAATAACATTGCCATGTTTATCTTTGCGCACCAGGCGTCGTCCGGGTTTGCCGGTCAGCTGGGCATTAAAGCTTTTCTCCACCCCTTCGATGCCCTGATTATCGACGTTGGTAAAGCCCAGCAGATTGGCAGCCACATGACCAGCCGGATAGAAACGTCGCGATTCATCGCGCAGATAGACGCCCGGGAGATGCAGTTTATCAATCCACTCCGCCTGCTCCGGATTGATCTGACGCGCCAGATAGAGAAAACGGGCGTGAGGATGACTTTGTACCCGTTGGGCCAGCTCCCCGAGGTTGAGATGCAGTGCTTCGGCCATTGCCTGCCAGCGAGGACCATAACCAACACCACCCTTCTCCATGGTGGTCTGCGGGTCGATCCAGATAGCGCTGACCGGTACGCTCACCGCCAGCGGTCGTCCTTCGCGGTCGCTAATCATGCCGCGCTCCACCGCCACGGGCTCTTCGCGCAGAGAACGCATGTCTTCTTGTTTTACCAGGTTATCGGGAGAGACAATTTGCAGCCAGCCCACGCGGGCCAACAGCAGTCCCAGACAACCAAGAATGGCCACACAGAGTAACCCGAAGCGAATCGGGGTAAAGCTGGCGGCGGACTTCATTTTTTTCTTTAGCACCATAGCTCCGGCATCATTTTGCAACCATCTGATTTAACAGAAAATTAGCAAAACAGACTGCTACACAATGCTAATAAAGTTGACTATTTGCAACAAGACGCGACGGAAGGGGGTAAAATGACATGCTTTGCAATAAAAACGCAAAAGCCCCGCGCAGGCGAGGCTTTTATACAAGAAGAGTGGTCTTGTATCAGATAGCAGTTACGTTAACTGCAGCCGGACCTTTCTGGCCGTCCTGAATTTCGAACTCAACGTTCTGGCCTTCAGCCAGAGTTTTGAAGCCGTTACCCTGGATAGCGGAGAAGTGTACGAACACGTCTTTGCTGCCATCAGCCGGAGTAATGAAACCAAAACCTTTAGACTCGTTGAACCACTTAACTTGACCTTTAATCTTTGCCATTTGCAAAATTCCTTAGACTGTTTTCTTCGCCTGCTGGCGTTTACATAGATAAAACTGACACATAACTGCATGAGGCACTAATTTAAGGTTCGGCAGAGAAGCGGTATTCAACGACAACGTGTTTACTCAGGACTTCTTTACTGAAAATGCCACACATAAACAGAACTGTACCTCGTTTAACCCGAAACGTGTTATCACATACTACGTAAATAATGGCAAGCCATTTTTAAACGTGTCACGATCGTTCGCACAAATTATAAGGTAATCATTTGATCGCCTGCACATTTATGCGTCTTTGCCGCTCCTGGCAAGGCGTTATAGCATTCGCTAATATCACCTGGTTGCTGCCTCATTACTGCAACTTTTTTACCATAGCTCAACAACTTCGCTTCGTCCAGGTATGTACGTATACGAACCGCCATGCTGACGGCGCTTCGCTGAAGGCGATGAATATTAATGCGCATAATTACTCATAACAGCAGACGAAAAATCGCTAAAGCCGTACCAGTGTAGTGATAATAAAACCTGTTAGTCGTCACGCTAAAAATAGAGCTAATTCTGCACCTTAATAATGAAAAAATGATGACAGTGTCACATTCCAGGGCAATAAACGCGGCGGGAATGACTTTATTTACAGCGTGTAAAAAAGGGAATAATGCGCGGGGAAAGGAATAATGGAATAAGAATAAGCTATTACTGCCAGCTATCATGCAGGTGCGCATCTTATGATGCACACCTGTGGAGGTACTTAGCGCTCTGCCACCAGGCGGATAAACTCATCCTCTCCTTTCGCCTTGCCTGCGACGGTCGGCTCGGCCACGTCCTCTTTTTCCGGCGCATTAGCTTCGCAAAGGCGACGTAACAGCGCATTCTGCCGCTTTTGCTGATCCAGCAGCGCTTGCAGCAGTTCTATCTGCTCGTTCGCCCGCGAACTGGCGCGGTTGACGAAGAACCATAACAACAGACCGACAAGCAGCAACGCGACGGATACAGCCAGCGAAGCCAGATTTAAGATCCCAGGATTTAGTAACTCACTCATTTCACCACCTCAAAGAGAAGGCGTTCATTCTACCACCCACACCGCAGAAGGAAATCAGTCGTCAGAAAAATGTCTTACCACGGGATGAATTTATTGATAGTGCAAATGCCGCTGAAAAACTGAACATCCTGGTCGCACATTACGTTAAGCATCTGAGTCCACAGCAACAGGCAGCCTGCTATGATGACTATCAGTAAAACCCACCGTAATTTTTTCACTCCACTCTCCGCATTAGTACTTTATCTCACCAGGATAACACGGCCTTCTTAAACCGCGGCTAACTGTAATACGAACGGCAAGTTTAGGAATCATCGACTTGTTTCAAAACGTGTTCGTGTCAAAATCACGGCAAGGATCATACAAATAATGAGGCATCAATGCGATTAATCATTCGTACTATTGTCGTCGTGGCTATCTTATGGATTGGCGTATTATTAAGCGGCTATGGCGTATTATTCCACAGTGAAGAAAACGTCGGTGGTCTGGGCCTTAAGTGTCAATATCTCACCGCCCGCGGGGTCAGTACCGCACTTTATGTGCATTCCAACAGCGGTGTGATCGGCGTCAGCAACTGTCCGGTTCTGCGTAAAAGCGCAACCGTGGTTGATAACGGTTAAAATCACTCCGGCGAGCGCGACAATAGCACCGCGCTCGCCGGATGTTTCAGCTACCGCGTCAGAACGGGTAGTTGTTGTATCCCATTTGCTCAGAAATCTTGCGCGCCGCCTGATGCAGCATCGCCACATACTCATGCAAACGTTCTTCTGAGAAACGTAGCGTCGGGAAAGAGATGCTCAGTCCGGCGATAACCACGCCGAAACGATCGAACACCGGTACCCCGATGCAGCGTAGTCCCTCTTCCTGCTCTTCGTTATCTTCGCCATATCCCTGCTCGCGTACGCCATCCAGCACCTTCAGCAGCGCTTCCGTGCTGGTGATGGTCCGCTCGGTGCTGCGTTTATACTCCACGCCCTCGAGGATCTGCTCCACTTCGCTGCGATCGCGCCACGCCAGCAGTACCTTACCAATCGCGGTACTGTACAGCGGATTGCGACGGCCGATACGCGAGTACATCCGCAGATTGTACATCGAGTCAATCTTGTGGATGTAGACGATGCTGTCTTCATCCAGCGCCCCGAGGTGAATAGTCTCTTTCGTCAGCCGGGAGAGTTCGCGCATCTGAATATCGGCGCTGCGTACCAGGTCGACGTTCTGCAGCGCACGAGCGCCCAGCTCGAACAGCTTGAGCGTGAGGGAGTATTTCTCTGACTCGCCTTCCTGCGCCACATAGCCCAGTGATTTCATGGTCTGTAAAAAGCGATAAACGGTGCTTTTCGACATCATGACGCGCTGGGACAGTTCGGTAATGCCAATTTCACGCTCTTCACCCAGCGCCTGTAAGATGCCAAAAACCTTCAATACCGAAGAGACAGAATCTGGCTGTTTATCCAAATCTGCACCTGCCATTTATCACCTCGCCGTAACTGTTTTATAAAATTTAGAACCGGTTTTTATTATAAATTCGCCGCCACTGCGCCGCAATCATTCTTCTGCCACTTCGTTACAAATCTGCGACATACTGCGGAATAATCAATGCTAAACTCATCATTCAAAAAACCGTTGCATTTAAGACTTATATTCACCATGGATAAAAATTCTTCCGATGGCGTGCCGCTGCCGCAACGCTATGGCGCCATTCTGACCATCGTGCTGGGGCTGACCATGGCCGTGCTCGACGGGGCTATCGCCAACGTCGCGCTCCCGACCATCGCCAGCGATCTTAACGCCTCGCCGGCGGCCTCAATCTGGATCGTTAACGCCTACCAAATCGCCATTGTCATCGCCCTGCTACCGCTCTCTTTCCTCGGCGATATGGTCGGCTATCGCCGCATCTATAAGATAGGCCTGGTGGTGTTTATCTTTACCTCGCTGGCCTGCGCCCTGTCGCGCAGTCTCGACATGCTGACCTTCGCCCGCGTCGCCCAGGGGCTGGGCGGCGCCGCGCTGATGAGCGTGAACACCGCGTTGATCCGCCTGATTTATCCGCAGCGCTTTCTCGGCCGCGGCATGGGCATCAACTCCTTTGTCGTCGCCGTCTCTTCGGCAGCAGGCCCGACGATCGCCGCGGCGATCCTCTCCCTTGCCTCATGGCAATGGCTGTTTTTAATTAACGTTCCCCTCGGGATCGTCGCTTTTGTTCTGGCCATGCGCTTTCTGCCACCCAACAGCGCGCGCAGCAAAATCATCCGCTTCGATCTGCCGAGCGCCATCATGAACGCCCTCACCTTCGGGCTGCTGATCACTGCGCTCAGCGGGTTCGCCCAGGGACAGTCTGTTCAGCTGGTGCTGGCGGAAGTGGCCGCCATGCTGGTGGTGGGCTTTTTCTTCGTTCGCCGCCAGCTCAGCATGCCCGTCCCCCTGCTGCCGGTCGACCTGCTGCGCATCCCGCTCTTCTCACTCTCTATCTGCACCTCCATCTGCTCCTTCTGTGCGCAGATGCTGGCGATGGTCTCCCTGCCCTTCTTCCTGCAGACGATGATGGGGCGCAGCGAAGTGGAGACCGGCCTGCTGCTGACGCCGTGGCCGCTGGCGACCATGGTGATGGCGCCGCTGGCCGGTTATTTGATTGAGAAATGCCATGCGGGACTGCTGGGGGCCATTGGGCTGCTGGTTATGGCCTGCGGCCTGTTCGGCCTGGCGCTGCTGCCCGAGTCGCCTTCCGATCTGGATATTATCTGGCGTATGGCGCTGTGCGGCGCCGGTTTCGGGCTGTTTCAGTCGCCGAATAACCACACTATTGTCGCCTCGGCTCCGAGCCATCGTAGCGGTGGCGCCAGCGGGATGCTGGGTACCGCTCGCCTGCTCGGTCAGAGCACTGGCGCGGCGCTGGTCGCCCTGCTGTTCAACCTGCTCGGCAACAGCGGCACCCATACCGCCCTGCTGCTGGCCGGCATTCTGGCGACCGTTGCCGCACTGATTAGCGGTCTGCGCGTCACCCAGCCGCGCGCGGCCTGATAAACGGCGGCAAAAAAAATCCGCAGCTTTCGGGCTGCGGATTTTTATTTTTAGCGTCGAACCGACGGATTACTTCAGATACTCACCGCTACGCAGGGCTTCAATACGTTTATCCAGCGGCGGGTGAGTCATAAACAGCTCGCTCATGGATTTCGCTTTACCATTGATGCAGAACGCCATCATGCTGCTGGCTTCCTGTGGCTCATAGCTGGTTTTCAGACGCTGCAGGGCAGCAATCATCTTCTCGCGGCCCACCAGTCGCGCCGAGCCGGCGTCAGCGTGGAACTCGCGATGACGAGAGAACCACATGGTAATAATGCTGGCCAGAATACCGAACACCAGTTCCAGCACCGTGGCGACAGCGAAGTAGATCAGCGGGTTACCATTGCTGCTCTCCCCTTCATCTTCCCGGTTGCCGCCGAGGAAACCGGCCGCAATCTGGGCAATCACGCGCGAGATAAAGATAACGAAGGTGTTCACCACCCCCTGAATCAGCGTCATGGTCACCATATCGCCATTAGCGATGTGGCTGATTTCATGGGCAATGACCGCTTCCGCTTCATCACGGCTCATGTTTTGTAGCAGCCCGGTGCTGACGGCGACCAGCGAGGCGTCGCGACGCGCGCCGGTAGCAAAAGCGTTGATATCAGGCGCGTGATAGATAGCCACCTGCGGCATGGCAATGCCCGCCTGCTGCGCCTGTTGGGCGACGGTGTGCATCAGCCAGCGTTCCGTTTCGTTGCGCGGCTGCTCGATCACTTCCCCACCCACAGACTTCAGGGCCATCCATTTCGACATCATCAGCGAAACGATAGAACCACCGAAGCCGAACAGCAGGGCCATAATCAACAGACCGGTCATGCTGCTGGATTGGATCCCCGTGAGGCTTAACACCAGCCCGAACACGACCATTACTGCCAGGTTCGTCAGCAGGAAAAGCGCGATTCGCATCATAATTTTCTTTTTACCTCAATTTAACAAAACGCACTATGCGATTACCCACATCGTATGGGTCAGGCTGCAATTTTCAACCATCAACCCCCGCTAAGTCACGATAAAAACACAACTTTACATTTTGTAGCATCTTGCTGACAGCGGCCGGACAGGTTGACATTTTGTTAGTTGAGCTGAAAGGTGATGACAAAAGCACAAAATAAAACGGGCACCCTCTGAGGTGCCCGTTTGTTATTTATTTACTGGCTGGCGGTTCCACCGCCGGGCGCGCTTTTTCAAGATGCGCCAGGTCTACCGCGATATGGACCGTTTCATCAAGATACGGATCCGGCTCCTGGTAATCCTTCGGCAGGTCATCCAGTTTTTTCAGCAGCGGTTTGCCTTCGCGTTTCAGGCGATCGTTAATCCGCGCCAGACGAATCGCATCATCCTCTTCGTTCTCTTTCTCACGCTGGGCGTAGTTCAGAGAGACGATGTTACGCTTGTCCTTCATCGCGTTATAACGGGCAATATCCTTCATGATGTACTGGAACTCTGGATCCTGCGCGATACGCTCATCATGGCGCTTGAGCAGTTCCGGTCCAAACGGGGTCAGATTCCCGGACTTCACGTAGGTGGCTGCGTTGATGCTATCCCACGGCAGTGCGTTGTCTTCATACTGCTCGCCGGTCTCACGATCTTCATTACCGGTTGGCATCATGATATCCGGCGTCACGCCTTTACGCTGCGTACTGCCGCCGTTAATACGGTAGAACTTCTGGATGGTGTACTGGACGGAACCTAACGCCGGCCAGTCCGGACGCAGCATCTGATCGTAGATACGATTCAACGAGCGATACTGCTGTACCGTCCCTTTACCGAAGGTCGGCTCGCCAACGATCAGCGCACGGCCATAATCCTGCATCGCCGCGGCGAAGATTTCAGACGCCGAGGCGCTAAAGCGGTCAACCAGCACCACCAGCGGCCCTTTGTAATAGACCACGCCATCGTTGTCGCTGTCTTCGCGGACCTTGCCATTGTTATCACGTACCTGCACTACCGGGCCGGACGGAATAAACAGACCCGAGAGCGATACCGCCTCGGTCAGCGCCCCGCCGCCGTTGCTGCGCAGATCAATGACGATGCTGCTGACGTTCTGTTTTTCCAGCTTCTGCAGTTGCACCTTCACATCATCGGTGAGACCAACGTAAAAGCCCGGAATATCCAGCACGCCGACTTTTTCTTTACCAACGGTTTTCACCGACATCTTCACCGCACGGTCTTCCAGACGGATCCGCTCGCGGGTCAGGGTCACGATACGCGTCTTGGCCCCTTTGCCTGCCGGCAGGATCTCAAGGCGCACTTTGCTGCCCTTCGGTCCTTTAATCAGCGCGACCACGTCATCCAGACGCCAGCCGATGACATCAACCATCGGCTTCCCGGTCTGGCCAACGCCAACGATACGGTCGCCGACGCTGATCGCTTTGCTCTTCGCGGCCGGACCGCCCGCCACCAGCGAATTGATGACGGTGTAGTCATCATCCATTTGCAGGACAGCGCCGATCCCCTCAAGAGAGAGGCTCATCTCCGTGTTGAACTGCTCGGTATTACGTGGAGACAGGTAGTTGGTGTGCGGGTCGATTTCGCGAGCGAAGGCGGTCATCGCCAGCGAGAAGACATCTTCGCTGTTGGTTTGCGCCAGACGACGGATCGCGAACTTATAGCGACGCGTTAAGGTGTCGCGGATCTCTTTATCGTCTTTACCCGCCAGCTTCAGGCTTAACTGATCAAACTTCACCTTGGCGTCCCACAGCGTGTTCAGCTCGGCCTCATCTTTTGGCCACGGCGCTTTGGAGCGATCAAGGTTAAAATTATCGTTGCCGGTAAAGTCCATCGGACGTTCCAGCACCTTCAGCGCATACTGATAGCGCTCAAAGCGACGCTGCTGCGCCAGGTTGTAGAGGTCGTAGAAGACGTCCAGTTTCCCGGTGCGCAGTTCGTCGCCGATTTGGTCTTTTTTGGCCGCGAACTTCGCCACATCGCTGGCCAGCAGCACATTGTGGCTGTAGTCCAGCAGGTTCAGATAACGGTCAAAAATCTTTGCCGAGAAGGCGTTGTCGAGATCAAACTGACGGTAGTGAGAACGGGTAAAGCGCGACGTCACGCGCTCGCTCACCGTCGCGTGCTGCGGCTCTTCTTTCAGCACGGGTATTTGATCTGCACGGGTTATTTCATCAACAGCGAAAGCATGGCCTGCTATTGCCAGCAGGCCCGCAAGCGCGGTGATTTTAAAAAATGTGTTCATGCCTGGCCCGGCCTCCGTTTCAGAACACCAGGTGTTCTGCGCGTACAATCATTGACATACCAGAAGTCAGCTGTACACGAACGCCATCTTTGGTGATTTCCAGAACGGTGGCGTCCATTGCGTTATTGCCTGCTTTTACCTTCAGCGCCTGGCCGACGGTCAGAACGGAAACATCCGAAACCGGAGTATGACGCTCTTCACGCGGGGCTTTGGCCGCAACAGGACGCGGTTTACGCTGTTCAGCGCCTTCTTTACGACGCGGCTGCTGAGGACGCGGTTTACGCTCGCGGCGACCCCCTTCATCCTGCTGACCTGCGGCGGCGGCGGCTTCGCGTTTTTTCGCCTGCTGGGCAGCGCGCTGCGTCTGAACGCGAGCTTTCGCTTCTTCCAGCTGCTGGCGCGCATGGACAATGTGCTGTTCTTCCAGTTCGCCGCACGGGTTGCCGTCCAGGTCAACGCGGATAGCGCCGGCTTTCACGCCGTACAGATAACGCCAGCTGGACGTGTAGAGACGTAATGCAGCGCGAAGCTGGGTTTTGCTGAGATTCATCTCACCACCCACTCGCTCAACGAGATCCTGAAAAATACCAATTTTCAGGGGGCGCGCTTCGCCTTCAGCGCTAAAGCACTGCGGGAAACGTTCGGCCAGAAAGGCGATAACTTCTTTACTGCTATTCAACTTAGGTTGATTTTCCATGAAATTTCCTGATTACAACGGACGTAGCCAACAAGCCGCAGGCATGAACAGGCGACATTATAATGACGTCCTCGCTAAATGCTACGTTATCCGTTGATTATCCCACGACACGGGTAAAGATTTTTTGATAATCAGTGGCCGCGATAAGTTTTTCCAGTTGCTCGACCAGCGTGCGCAACCCCTGCTCATCTTCAGCTGTGAAGCGGCCGTACGCCGTGCTGTCGATATCCAGCACGCCGATAATCTGGTCGTTCACGCGCAGGGGAAAGACAATTTCTGAATTACTGGCCGCATCGCAGGCAATGTGACCATCAAACGCATGCACGTCCTCTACGCGCTGGACCTGGGCTTGCGCCACCGCGGCGCCGCAGACGCCGCGGCCAACCGGAATGCGCACACAGGCCAGTTTGCCCTGGAACGGCCCCAGTACCAGGGTATCGCCTTCCAGAAGATAGAAACCGGCCCAGTTGACCTCGCTCAGCCGCTCGAACAGCAGCGCGCTGGTATTGGCGATCATCGCCAGAAAACTGGTTTCACCTGCCATTAATGCCTGGAAATCGCGGTTCAGATCCGCGTAAAATTCTGTTTTGCTCATTATATCTTCACTTGGTTGTCTTACTGCCTGATACGTACAGCCTACTAAAATAAGCATTAAATGCGCTTAGGCTCAAGATGAATTCATTCATAGGTTAAGATAGTGGGATACATTCATTCCTGTACGTAATAAATGCCGATAAAAACACCAACGATTAAACCTGCGAAGAAGTTGGTCGTGCATGCCGTCAGCACACCGCTTCCCTATGCGCATTATCAGCGCTGTACGCAGTGTGACATGCTCTTTCGCTTACCGGTGCTTAAACGCAACCAAAGCGCCTGGTGCCCACGCTGCAACGCCAAGGTGCGCGATGGGCGCGACTGGTCGCTGACGCGTTTGGGCAGCATGGCCGTTGCGATGCTGCTGCTCATGCCTTTTGCCTGGTCGGAGCCTCTGCTGCGCCTGCACCTGCTGGGCGTGCGCATCGACGCCAACGTCCTGCAAGGGATCTGGCAGATGACCGCGCAGGGTGACCCGCTTACCGCCGCCATGGTGCTGTTTTGCGCGGTGGTCGCCCCGGTGCTGCTGGTGGTCTCGATTAGCTATCTCTGGCTGGGCAACGTGCTGGGGATGAACCTGCGCCCGGTGCTGCTGATGCTCGGCAAGCTCAAAGAGTGGGTGATGCTGGATATCTATCTGGTGGGTATTGGCGTCGCCTCCATCAAGGTGCAGGATTACGCCTTTCTGCAGCCCGGCATCGGCCTGGTGGCGTTTATCTCGCTGACGCTACTGAGCATCCTGACGCTTATTCACATGAACGTCGAAGAGCTGTGGGAGCGTTTCTATCCTGAACGGCCAGCGACCCGCGCCGATAACAATTTACAGGTGTGCACCGGCTGCCACTACACCGGCTACCGCGACGCGCGTGGCCGCTGCCGACGCTGCCACTCCCCGCTGCATCATCGCCGGCCACAGAGCCTGCAGCGCAGCTGGGCGGCGCTGATTGCCTCGCTGATATTTCTCTTACCAGCCAACCTGCTGCCGATCTCGATCATCTTTGTTAACGGTGCGCGCCAGGACGATACGATCCTTTCCGGGATCATCTCCCTTGCCAGCAGCAATATCGCCATCGCCGGAGTGGTATTTATCGCCAGTATTTTGGTGCCATTCACCAAAGTTATAGTGTTATTTACCCTATTGGTCAGCATACAATTCAAGTGCGAGCAAGGCTTGCGCACCCGCATCCTGCTGCTGCGGCTGATAACCTGGATTGGCCGCTGGTCGATGTTGGATCTGTTTGTTATTTCACTCACCATGTCGCTAATCAATCGCGATCAGCTCCTCGCTTTCACCATGGGGCCGGCGGCGGTTTACTTCGGCGGTGCGGTAATTTTAACTATTCTTGCAGTTGAATGGCTGGACAGCCGCTTACTTTGGGACGCACATGAGTCAGGAATCGCCCGCTTCGCAGACTGAAGCCAGAATAAAAACTAAACGCCGTATTTCGCCATTCTGGCTGTTGCCGGTCATCGCGCTGCTGATTGCCGCCTGGCTCATCTGGACCAGCTTTGACGACCGCGGATCGACGATTACCATCGATTTCCAGTCCGCTAACGGCATTGTGCCGGGGCGGACGCCTATCCGTTATCAGGGGGTCGAGGTCGGCACCGTCCAGGATATTAGCCTCAGTAAAGATCTGAGTAAGATTGAAGTTTCCGCCAGCATCAAACGCGATATGAAAGATGCGCTGCGCAAAGAGACCCAGTTCTGGCTGGTCACCCCAAAAGCCTCTCTGGCGGGGGTCTCCGGGCTGGATGCGCTGGTGGGCGGGAACTACATTGGCATGATGCCTGGCAAGGGTGAGCCCGAAGATCACTTCGTGGCCCTCGACACTCAGCCGAAATACCGCATCAACAACGGCGAGCTGATGATCCACCTGCAGGCGCCGGACCTTGGCTCCCTGAACAGCGGCTCGCTGGTCTATTTCCGCAAGATCCCGGTCGGGCGCGTGTATGATTTCACCCTGAATGCCAATAATCAGGGGGTCACCATCGATGTCCTGATCGAGCGCCGGTTTACCAACCTGGTGAAAAAAGGCAGCCGATTCTGGAACGTCTCCGGGATCAAAGCCGACGTCGGCCTGAGTGGGGCAAAAGTGCAGCTGGAGAACCTTTCTGCGCTGGTGAACGGCGCTATCGCCTTCGATTCACCTGCCGATTCGCAGGTTGCGGCGCAAAACGATGACTATCATCTGTACGAAGATCTGGCGCATAGCCAGCGCGGTGTGCTGGTCACCCTCGACCTGCCCGACGGCGATGGGCTGAAAGCAGGCTCGACGCCGCTGATGTATCAGGGGCTGGAAGTGGGTCAGTTAAGTAAGCTGAATCTTAACCCCGGCGGCAAAGTGACCGGCGAGATGACCGTCGACCCGAGCGTGGTGACGCTGCTGCGTGAGAAGACGCTGATTCAGATGAAGAAGCCGAAGATTTCCCTCGATAACCCCAGCGTCAGCGCCCTGCTCACCGGCAATACCTTTGAACTGGTACCCGGTGAAGGCGAGCCGCGCAACCACTTCTCCGTCATGCCAGCAGATAAAGCGCTGCTGGAGGAGCCCAACGTCGCCACCGTCACGCTCTCGGCGCCGGAAAGCTACGGGATTGACGGCGGCCAACCGCTGGTGCTGCACGGAGTAAAAGTCGGCCAGGTGCTGGAGCGCAAACTGACGGCCAAAGGGGTGACCTTCCAGGTCGCGATTGCCCCCGAATACCGCGATCTCATTCGCGGTGACAGTAAGTTTGTGGTTAACAGCCGTCTGGATGTCAAAGTGGGACTCGATGGCGTGCAGGTGCTGGGGGCCAGCGCCAGCGAATGGGTTAATGGCGGGATCCGGGTCATTCCGGGAGAAAAAGGCGAAATGCAGAGCAGCTACCCGCTGTACGCCAACCTCGAAAAGGCCCAGGAAAACAGCCTGAGCGAAGTGCCGACCACGACCTTAAGCCTCTCAGCCGAGACCCTGCCTGACGTTCAGGCCGGCTCGGTGGTGCTGTATCGTAAATTCGCCGTCGGCGAGATCATCGCCGTCAAACCGCGCAAAGACGCTTTCGATATCGATTTGCATATCAAGCCGGAGTACCGCTACCTGCTGACCAACAACAGCGTCTTCTGGGCCGAAGGGGGGGCGAAGGTCAAACTTGACGGCAACGGACTCACCGTTCAGGCCTCGCCGCTGGCGCGCGCCATTAAAGGGGCGATCAGTTTCGATAACCTCAATGGCAGCAGCGCCAACGCGCGGCTGAATAACAAACGTATCCTTTACGCTTCGGAAACGGCGGCGCGCGCCGTGGGCGGCCAGATAACCCTGCACGCGTTTGACGCCGGGAAGATGGCGGCCGGGATGCCGATTCGTTATCTCGGCATCGATATCGGTCAGATCCAGTCCCTGGAGCTGATCACCGCCAAAAACGAAGTGCAGGCGAAAGCGGTGCTCTACCCGGAATACGTCGGTACCTTCGCCCGGGCCGGGACCCGCTTCTCGGTGATCACCCCGCAAATCTCCGCCGCGGGCGTCGAGCATCTCGACACCCTGTTCCAGTCCTATATTAACGTTGAGCCGGGACGCGGGCCGGCGCGCCGCGACTTTGAGATCCAGGATACGACGATCAGCGACTCACGTTATATCGACGGCCTGAACATCGTGGTGGAAGCGCCGGAGGCGGGGTCGCTTGGCATCGGTACGCCGGTCCTGTTCCGCGGCCTTGAGGTGGGGACGGTCACTGGCCTGTCGCTGGGGTCAATGTCCGATCGGGTGATGGTGAAACTGCGTATCAGCAAGCGCTACCAGTATCTGGTACGCAATAACTCGGTGTTCTGGCTGGCCTCAGGTTACAGCCTCGACTTCGGCCTGATTGGCGGCGTGGTGAAAACCGGGACCTTCAACCAGTTTATCCGCGGCGGGATCGCCTTTGCCACGCCACCGGGGACACCGCTGGCGCCGAAGGCCCAGGATGGCAAGCACTTCCTGCTGCAGGAGAGCGAGCCGAAAGAGTGGCGGGAATGGGGCACCGCCCTGCCGCAGTAACCCTCACAACGCCTTCTCCCGCACCGGCCAACGCCGGGGGCGGGAAGATGACTCACCGCACGCCCCGGTGTCCTGCACCGGGGCGTTTGTGCTAAACTGCGCACCCTTTTTTTCTGTGGTGCGCTGCCTGTGGCTGAAAATACTGTCTATTTCCCTGAAGCGTTTCTCGCTCAAATGCGTGCGGCAATGCCCGCGCATCTCTCTTTCGACGACTTTATCGCCGCCTGCCAGCGCCCGCTACGCCGCAGTATTCGCGTCAACACGCTGAAAATCAGTGTGGCCGATTTTCTGTCTCTGGTCGCCCCGTATGGCTGGCAGCTGACGCCGGTCCCCTGGTGTGAAGAGGGATTCTGGATCGAGCGGGACGGCGACGATGCCCTGCCGCTGGGCAGCACCGCCGAACATCTCAGCGGGCTGTTCTATATTCAGGAGGCAAGCTCGATGCTGCCGGTCGCCGCTCTGTTCGCCGATAACCCGCAGCCTGAACGGGTGATGGATGTTGCCGCCGCGCCGGGGTCGAAGACCACCCAGATTGCCGCCCGAATGGGTAACGCGGGCGGCATTCTGGCCAATGAGTTCTCCGCCAGCCGGGTGAAGGTGCTGCATGCCAACATTAGCCGCTGCGGCATCAGTAACGTCGCCCTGACTCACTTCGACGGCCGGGTTTTCGGCGCGGCGCTACCCGAAGCTTTCGATGCCATCCTGCTTGATGCCCCCTGTTCGGGCGAAGGCGTGGTGCGTAAAGATGCTGACGCACTGAAAAACTGGTCGCCGGAGAGCAACCTCGACATTGCCGCCACCCAGCGCGAACTTATCGACAGCGCCTTCCATGCCCTGCGTCCTGGCGGGACGTTGGTGTATTCGACCTGTACCCTGAATCGCGAGGAAAACCAGTCGGTTGTTCAGTGGCTGCTGTCCCGTTATCCGCAGGCGGTGGAGATCCTGCCGCTGGGAGATCTGTTTTCCGGGGCGGCCGATGCCTTAACCGCAGAAGGATTTTTGCACGTGTTCCCGCAGATCTACGATTGCGAAGGCTTCTTTGTCGCTCGCCTGCGCAAGACCGCGGCGATCGATCCGCTCCCGGCGCCAGGCTATAAGGTCGGCAAATTCCCGTTTACGCCGCTGAAGAGCCGGGAGGCCGCCGCGGTAACTGCCGCCGCCAACGCTGTTGGCCTGGCGTGGGACGCAGGCCATACGCTGTGGCAGCGGGATAAAGAGCTGTGGCTGTTCCCGCAGGCTATGGAGCCCCTGTTTGGTCAGGTGCGTTTTTCACGCATCGGCGTACGCCTGGCAGAGGTGCACAATAAGGGGTACCGCTGGCAGCATGAGGCGGTTATCGCCTTTGCCGCGCCGCAGCGCGCCTTCGAGCTGACCCAGGAGGAAGCGGAGGAATGGTATCGCGGACGCGACGTCTATCCGCAGACCGCGCCGCAGCAGGATGAGGCCATCGTGACCTTCCAGGGTGTCCCGCTGGGTCTGGCCAAGCGCGTCGGCTCCCGTCTGAAGAATAGCTACCCGCGCGAACTGGTGCGCGATGGGAAACTTTTTGCCGGCAAGGTGTGACGCCGCGCAAAAAATGCGCACTTTTTGACTGGCGGTTTTCACCCCATTGACTACGCTGAAAAATGACGGCCTCAACTGGTCGTACCACAACTCAGCTGAAAAATGGGGTGAAGCGATGAGTAAAACCAATGTCCGCATCGGCGCGTTTGAGATAGACGATGCCGAACTGCACGGTGAACATCAGGGAGAGCGAACGTTAAGTATTCCCTGCAAATCCGATCCAGATTTATGTATGCAGCTTGACGCCTGGGATGCCGATACCAGCGTGCCCGCTATTCTCAATGGCGAACATTCCGTGCTCTACCGTAAACATTACGACCGCCAGTCTGATGCCTGGGTCATGCGCCTTGCCTGACTCAAATGAACCCGTCGCCTGAGACGGGTTATTTATTTCCCCGTCCCGCCGTCATCCCCTACACTAAAGAGTATGTGAACCCGAGCATGAGGCCAGGATGTTTGCCTTGGTGTTGTTTATTTGCTATCTGGATGGCGGCTGCGAGGACATTGTGGTTGACGTCTACCGCGAGGAAACGCAGTGCTTAGTGGCGATGGAGGATCAGCGGATCCGCCACGGCGGCTGCTATCCGATAGAAGATTTTATTGATGGCTTCTGGCAACCCGCCAGCGAATACAGCGATTTTTAACCTGCCGATTGTAGCGCCACCAGCGTCAGCGTTCCGCCAAACACGGCGCCCGTATCAATATAGTGTTGATTATCGCGTTCATAAGGCGTGCGAAGCGGCGTATGGCCAAACCAGAAATGGTCTGCTCCGGCGATGGCGCCATGACGTCCCGCCAGATGTTCGCTCAGGCGATGACGGCTCCATAACACCCGCTGGGGATCCACCGGCTGCTGCCAGCGATAGACTGGCGCCGGATAATCGGCATGGGCGATCACATGCCGGGCATCTGCACACCCAACTTCAATAATCAACGGTAGCCGCTGACAACGCGCTAACAGCCGGTCGGCTTCGGCCCGCTGCTGCGCGGTGCCCCGGCCATACCAGTCGCCGCCATTCATCTGCCAGAGTGCCATATCCCCGCTCTCCAGCGCCTCCAGCGCCATCTGTTCATGATTCCCCCGAACGGCCCTGAACCAGCGGCAGCGCAGCAGGCCGAGGCAGTCAGCGCTCTGCGGTCCGCGATCGATCAGATCGCCCACGGAAATGAGCAGATCGGCCCAGGGATCAAAGCGCAGCTGACGCAGGCGGTCCATCAGTAGCGCAAAGCAACCATGCAGATCGCCCATCAGCCAGATATTACGCCAGTCGCTACCATTAATACGTTGATACATATAATTACCTCTCTGCTGTAATTATAGGTAATTGCGCCGAATCCCCGGTGATTTTTATTTACACCTCAATCGATTTTAAACAAACGGGAAATATAGTCGGCCAGAGGATTAAGCTTATCAGAAGCTCGCTTTAAAATAGGAGGAAATAACAACGAGGTGTTTATCGTGACAGACAATAGCCTGCATTCAACCAGCGTGCTTGCGCCGCGCTCGCATCTTATTGCCGATCTGGTGATGGGCAGACTAATACCTGCACCTATCTGGCGGCAGAAAAATTTTCGCCTTAAATTTCTGCTGCGTACGGCGTTATTT
This sequence comes from Klebsiella sp. D5A, assembly GCF_001620885.1. Taxonomy (NCBI): domain Bacteria; kingdom Pseudomonadati; phylum Pseudomonadota; class Gammaproteobacteria; order Enterobacterales; family Enterobacteriaceae; genus Klebsiella; species Klebsiella sp. D5A. Next base: position 116,417 of record NZ_LOAR01000012.1, read on the forward strand.
TATAGCCCCACCAAAGCAATGCTTGAGTCGCTTAGCGCCCGTGACGATTTTAATCAGCTTCTGACCGCGCAGGCGACCTTGCCGGGAAAAGTGCACCGTCAGTACCTGACGCGCGATCTTAACGCCTGGCAGCGGGCGATGGCGGTGATAAGTCATTATCGCTACATCGATACCCTGCAAGGGTCGCTGCTGGCGCATGCCATGACCGCGGTGAGCGAGGTCCCGCTGCTGACGCTGAACGGAAAAGACGACAGCCCGTTCACTCTCTCCGCCTCCTCAGCCGGGAAGGCTGAGCGCGAGGGCGAAACCACATTATGGCTACGCGACGGCGATCACACCCTGTTGGCCAGCGCAACCTTTAGCGTGACCTGGGACGGTGAAGCCTGGCAACTTGTCATCGGCGGCCTGCAGGGGCCACGGCGCCACGTTTCCCATGAGGTGATTAAGCAGGCCACTCGCGCCTGCTTCGGCCTGTTCCCGAAGCGCCTGCTGCTGGAGTTCATTTGGCTGCTGGCCGCTCGCAGCGCTATCGAGTCGATTTATGGCGTCAGCGATAACGGCCATGTGTTCCGTGCCCTGCGCTATCGTCTGAGCAAGGGCCGCCATTTCCACGCCAGCTACGACGAGTTCTGGCAGTCCATCGATGGTAAGCCGGAAAGCGCATGGCGCTGGCGGCTGCCGCAGCGTCTGGAACGAAAATCACTGGAGAGTATCGCCAGCAAAAAACGGGCCGAATACCGGCGTCGGTTCCAGCTGCTGGATCAACTGGCTGAGCAGGTGGACATCCTGACGCAACCGCGCCATGGTGCGTAAATGTCGCTGCGGATAGCGCCGCGCTGACACGCGGCGTTTGCTTATTCGGTCGTTATTTCGCTACTATCATGGCCCCTGGCGCCATTGGATAGTGGTTGGCATGATGAGTAAAACCGAAATTTTCCTGCTGATTCTTCTTGCGGTCATTCTGCTGGGCTGCGTATGGTTTATTTTTAGCGATGAAATTTGGCTTTTGCTCTGCTATCTCGAAAGTAAAATATATCCCACCTTTAGCGTCCCTGAATAATTTTAGCCGCTGTAAATAGCGGCGCATTCGCTTATTATTTTTAGCGATACGGTCGTTCATTGATAGCTAATCGCATGAATTGCCAAACCTATTAGACTTTGCTTATTTTATTTGTCATACAAATGTGTATACTAGCAGGCTTCCGATGTTGGCCCGCCAGTTAACCTGCACGCCGGGCCTGGTTAGGTGCAGGTTTTTTCTTTTCTCTTTCCACCCCAGCTTCAGATCTCTCCTTCCCGACGCAACCCTTCCTCAGGATGCGATTTGTGTGTAAATGGATTGTGTATGCTAAAAACGGTGTGCTATAACGGGACATCCAGAGGCCAGCCTGGGGTTTGACTGACATGATGTCGCTGGCTATTGCGAAAGCAGAAAGTTACCGATAAAAAGAGACCGAATACGATTCCTGTATTCGGTCCAGGGAAATGGCTCTTGGGAGAGAGCCGTGCGCTAAAAGTTGGCATTAATGCAGGCTAAGTCGCCTTGCACTATAAGAATAGTTTAACGCGTCAGCTTTTCCAGTCCGTGGCCAATGTGGTCGTATAATTCCTGGGAAACGGCTGTCAGCCAGTAAAAAACCGCCACTGCCGTTATCCGGCAAGGGCGGTTTTTTTTATGCTATTACAGTAAGATAACGCGGAACGCTAGCAGAGCTTCTGCGCTCGCTCGATAAATGGCGCAAGACTCATTTTTTGTCCCGGATGCTGCGGATCGTCGATCTGGATCACCGAGATCGGCTGCGCGGTCGTCTTGCCGGCTTTAACCTGCTGTTCCGCGACGTCATTGAGCGGATACTGGACCAGCGTACTCGGGTTGATGGCGTAAAGCGCGTTACCCGGACGGCAGGTCAACATCACCTCTTCACGGTTGAACGCCCAGCTCTCCTTCCCCACTTCAAAGCGGCTCACGGTGATAATTTGCGGCGCCGCCAGAGCAGCCCCGGAGCTTGCCAGTAACAACATGGTCAGAACAATTTTTTTCATGATTTTGCCAGTTAATTCAATAAGGTTCCCAGGTGGCAAACAGACTGACGGCCAGCAGCGCCAGCGCGCCCAGCCCTATCTCAGCCTGCGTGGTTCGCAGGATCAGGCTTTCCGCCCGCGAACCGCTTGCCGACATGCGCGGTACCAGAACATACCTGTTCACTAAGGCAATTACCACCATCCCGGCGACCAGCGCACATTTGATCAACAGCATGCGCCCCCAGGGCGAGGTGCCGATCACCGCCCCCTGGATCAACAGCGCATTGACCACGCCGCTGGCAAGGGTGCCGGCCACCGCCAGATGTCCATAACGCGAAAAGCGCGCCATGGTATAGACCGCAGCCTGACGCCAGCGCCCCTGCGCCAAACGCAGGCAGTAGATGAAGGGCAACAGGCCGCCGAACCAGCTGGCGACGCAGAAGAGGTGGACGGCATGATTAGTCCGCTGCAGGGCGCCGAGTAAGCCATCGTGCATAGCAGCATGCCCAACCCCGGCGGAAAGCAGCAGCTGGGCCGCCAGCAGGGCCATCAGTTGCCTGGCGCCGTGATGGGGACGGATCCACACCACGGCGAGAGCAGTCAACGCCAGCAGGATCTGCCAGATCCACACCCCGCCGAAGCGGGTACCCGCTACCGCCTGCCAAACGGCGGGCTGCCAGACATCCGCCCAGCCCTCGCCCATTATCCCCCCCTGCAGCAGATACAGCGCCACGGTTGAGAGCGCGCCAATCAACATCAGGGGGCGCAATAGCGGATAAAAGCGGTGCATCAGCACGCGCCTCAGCGGTACCGGCGCCCACCAGGCGCCATACAGCACGCAGCCAAAAGCCAACATCAGGGTGATAAAGTGCCCAAAACGCAGCGTGATATAGAGCCCGGTCAACATCGATCACTTCACGCTAAAAGTGTATTGCCCTTTGGTTTTATGGCCGTCAACCGAGACCACATGCCATGCTACGGTGTACTCCCCCGGAGGCAACGTTTCCGCCAGGGGTAAGGTGACCTGAGCGGGGTTGTCAGCGCTGCGGGTCAGTTTACCGGCGGCTACCGCGTGCTGCTGCGGACCGGTGACGGTCACGCCGCTGAAGGCCGGTTCGATCCCTTCTGAGAAACTGAGCGTCAGCGTCTGAGGAGGCGCGGTCAGTTGGGCACCCGCGGCGGGGATCTGCTGTTGCAGGTGAGCATGGGCGAAGGCGCCTGCCGCGGTTAACATACCGGCAAACGCAACGGAGAGGCGCAACGCGCGTCCAGCGAGGAGTCGCATATTCGTCATTCCCTTTTGTTATGTCTGTAGGACAGAGAATAACCCTGTATAATGGCAGAGTCGAGCTAAGCGTCAGCGCCTCGACCGGGTTTACCAGCACACTGGAGTTAATAATGGAAAGAAATCTGGCCAAAATTTCGCAAGCTGAGATGGATAAGGTCAACGTCGATCTCGCCGCCGCCGGCGTCGCCTTTAAGGAGCGATACAACATGCCGGTGGTCGCTGATTTGGTCGAGCGTGAGCAGCCCGCCCATCTGCGCGACTGGTTCCGCGAACGACTGATCGCCCATCGGCTGGCCTCTGTCTCGCTTTCCCGACTGCCCTGGGAGCCGAAGCAGAAATAATGCGCGCCCGCCTGCTCCCCATCGGTTGGCAAGACCACCCAATTCCTTTACGCTTGTTGTTTTGCTCTGGAGCGAGCCATGCTGCGCGTCATTGATACCGAAACCTGCGGCCTGCAGGGGGGCATCGTCGAAATCGCCTCGGTCGATATTGTCGACGGGCGAATCACTAACCCGATGAGCCATCTGGTGCGTCCTGATCGGCCCATCACGCCGCAGGCGATGGCTATCCACCGTATAACGGAAGAGATGGTCGCCGATAAGCCGTGGATTGAAGAGATTATTCCGCATTATCTTGGCAGCCCCTGGTATGTCGCGCACAACGCCAGCTTTGACCGCCGGGTGTTACCGGAGATGAGCGGCGAGTGGATTTGTACCATGAAGCTGGCCCGCCGCCTGTGGCCGGGGATCAAATACAGCAATATGGGGTTATATAAATCACGTAAGCTGAATGTGGCGACCCCGCCGGGGCTGCATCACCACCGCGCGCTGTATGACTGCTATATCACCGCCGCGCTGCTGCTGGATATCATCAACGTTTCCGGCTGGACGCCTGACGAAATGGCCGATATCACCGGCCGCCCGGCGCTGCTCACCACCTTTACCTTCGGCAAATACCGGGGTAAAGCGGTGGCCGAAATTGCTGAAAACGACCCCGGCTACCTGCGCTGGTTATTCAACAATCTCGACCGGATGAGCCCCGAACTGCGTCTGACCCTCAAACACTACCTCGGGGAATAATCGTCACACAGCCGCTTTTCCCGGCAGTGTCCCCTGCGCCAGGGCAATGAAAAAGGCATACTCCAGGGCCACCCCTTCATAGCTTTTAAAGCGCCCGGATTTGCCGCCATGGCCGGAATCCATATCGGTACAGAGCAGCAGCAGGTTATCGTCGGTTTTCAGTTCCCGCAGTTTGGCCACCCATTTCGCCGGCTCCCAGTATTGCACCTGGGAATCGTGCAGTCCGGTGGTGACCAGCATATGCGGATAAGCCTGCGCCCGGACGCCGTCGTAGGGGCTGTAGCTTTTCATGTAGTGGTAATAGGTTTCATCCTGTGGATTCCCCCACTCTTCAAATTCCCCGGTGGTCAGTGGAATAGATTCGTCCAACATGGTGGTCACCACATCGACGAACGGCACCTGGGCTATCACGCCATGAAACAGCTCAGGACGTTCGTTAACGGCCACGCCCATCAGCATCCCGCCGGCGCTGCCCCCCATGCCATAGCAGAGCTGCGGATCGCCGTACCCCTGGGCCAGCAGCGCGTCACAGACGTCCAGATAGTCGTTGAAGGTATTTTTCTTACACAGAAATTTGCCGTCCTCATACCACTGCTGCCCCAGCTCGCCCCCGCCGCGGACATGGGCGATGGCGTAGACAAAGCCGCGGTTGAGCAGGCTCAGCCGGCTGGCGCTGAAATCGGCATCGATACTCTCGCCATACGAGCCGTAGCCATAGACCAGCAGCGGATTGCTCCCTTTGCGGAAATGGTCGCGATGGTAGACCAGCGATACCGGAACCTCGACGCCATCGCGGGCGGTCACCCACAGGTGTTCGCTCTGGTAGCAGCTCGTGTCCAGCCCCTTCACTTCCTGCTGCTTGATAACCCGCCGCTCGCCGGTATCCATATCCAGTTCAAACAGGGTGTCCGGCGTGGTCATGGAGGAATACCCGTAGCGCAGTCGCGACGTTTCAGGTTCCGGATTATAGGCAAGCCAGGTGACATAGGCCGGATCGTCAAAGGCGATCCCTACCACCTCCCGGGTCTTGCGGTTAATTTGCCGCAGGCTGGTCAGGCCGCGCTGGCGCTCCTCGACGACCAGCCAGTCAGTAAACAGGGTAAATCCTTCGAGCATCACGTCGTGACGCGGCGGGATCAGCGTGGTCCACTGATCTTCATCGCGCAGCACAGTACGGTAGAGGCCAAAATTCTTCCCCTCCCGGTTGGATCGCAGATAGAACGCGTGCTGATAGTGATCGAGGCTGTATTCGTGATCTTTCCGCCGCGGCAGGAAGCAGACCGGCTCGGCGTCAGGGAGTTCGGCGTTGAGCAGTAATGCTTCACTGGTGGTGGCGCTGGAGAGATAAATCACCACGAACTGCTGGGAAGTGGTCTTATGTACGCTGACGTAGAAGGTCTCATCTTTTTCTTCATAGACCAGCACATCACTCTGCGCCGCGGTACCCACCGTGTGGCGCCAGACCTGATAAGGCAGCAGTGTGGTGGGATGTTTACGCACGTACCACACAAAGCGGGAATCATTGCTCCAGGCAAACCCGGAGGTAACATTTTCCAGGATCTCCGGGTACCATTCATCGCTGCTAAGGTTGCAGAAGCGCAGGCCATACTGGCGGCGGGAAAGATAATCCTCCGCCACCGCCATCAATTGGTTATTCGGCGCGACGCCCAGTCCGCCAAGGGTGTAGAACTCACTCTTCGCCGCCCGCTGGTTGCCGTCGAGCAGGATCTCCCACTCGTCCCACTCCTCTTTGAGCACCGACTGGCGCTGATAGATGGCGTATTCACAGCCCGGCTCGTAAACCTGACGGTAGCGAAAACCATTTTTACTGTAAGGGGCGGAGACTTCCCGTTGCGGAATGCGGTCGATAATTTCTTTCAGCAGACGTTCCTGCAGGCTGAGCTGCGAATCCATCACCCGCTTGCCATAGGCGTTCTCCGCGTGCAGGTACTCCAGCACGTCAGGTCGCGCGCGCTCATCGTCGCGCAGCCAGTAATAGTTATCGATGCGTGTATCGCCATGCAAGGTCATGGCGTGAGGGATCCGTTTGGCTTTAGGTGGCATGTTGTTCTTCTGCTGCTTTATCGTGACACAAGAGCATTCAGGTCACACGGCGGCGCCTGAATGATGACGTGTCTATAAGGGTGGCAAAAGACGCGGGCGATGCAAGCGAAACGTGATAATTTAGACGCTTAGCGCTTGTTTTTGTGACTGGATATCCTGTTCTATATCGGCCCGGACATCCTTTGGCAGTGACAAAGCGTCTCCCAGCGCGTTCAGATAACTGCGTTCCATAAAGTGGTCGATATCAATGACCGCGCAGCTGACGTAGTAGATCTCCAGTGCCTCCTGCGGATCAACGATGCCCTCCGCCAGACGCTGAGGATCCAGCGGTTGGGCCAGCGCCTGGTCGATCAGCACCCGGGCCTGAACGTCGATATTGGCCGCCCGCAGCTGGGCTTCAATATTAGCCCGTTCGTGATCATCTATATGACCATCGCTCCTGGCGGCAAAAACCAGCGCGGTGATCAGTCGCACGCTGCGCGGATCAACGTCCGCCGGCACGGCAGCCGGCGTGTTCGCCCCGGGGACAGGCGCGTTTTGAGCGCGCATCTTCTGCTGATACTTGTTCCATAACACCGTACCCGCCACCGCCCCACCGCCAGCCAGCAGCGCGCTGGTGCCGTACTTCGCCAGCAGTTTGCGTGAGGATTTACTGGCCACCAGCAACCCGGCCAGCCCGCCAATCGCGCCGGGCAGCAGTGCGCTCCCTTTTGACGACTCGCCTGTCGATGACGCGCCCTGCTGCCCGAGCAGCGACTGCAGTTGATTAAGCCAGTTAGCCATGGTTTTCCTCTCAGGTGATAAAACACTGCTATCAGCCTAAACGACGCGATGTCAGGAAATGTTAGATCTGGCTAAAGATGCGCAAAGGTGGGCGCGGCAGACAAATCCCTGCCAAGCCAGGCCATAGCTGGCTGCCGCCAGTCAGGCCACTTTCGCCTTACGCGCTTTGGTCGCTGGCGCCGCGGCGTCTTCCGCTGGAGAAGCCTCTTCTGCCGCCGACGGCGCGGGTGAGTCGTGCGCGGACGCATCCTGCTCCGGCAATCGGCCGACGCGCAGGATATGCTGCAGCGCCTCTTTTCGCTCTGCCAGCCACATCGCCATGGTGTCACGCTGGGCGTCATCCATCTCCAGCGGCGATGCCACCAGCCAGTCATTCAGCACCTCTGCCAGATCGAGCATTTTGTCGTAAGCGTCGGCCTCTTTTTTGCTGGCAAAAGACATTTTTTCCTCACCTTCGCGGATCACAACATATTTAATTTCAACCGCCATGCTGCAGCCTCTCAATACTGTTTTTTTATACAGTATAACAAATTTCCTCTCCGGACTCAACTCACGCGCGTAAAGACAGACGCAAACGTTTTCGTTTATAATCGGCAGCATCTTTTTTTACTGCGGAAGAGAGTTATGACTGTATTAGGCACCGCGCTGCGCCCGGCAGCCACCAAAGTAATGCTGTTAGGTTCCGGCGAGCTGGGCAAAGAAGTCGCTATTGAATGTCAGCGTCTGGGCATTGAAACTATCGCCGTCGACCGCTACCCCGATGCCCCGGCGATGCAGGTCGCCCACCGCGCCCATGTCATCAATATGCTGCACGGCGAGAGCCTGCGCGCTCTGATTGAACAGGAAAAACCCGATTACATCGTGCCGGAGATCGAAGCTATTGCTACCGATACCCTGGTTGAACTGGAACAGGCCGGGCAGAAAGTAGTCCCCACGGCGCGGGCGGCTAAGCTCACCATGAACCGCGAAGGCATTCGCCGCCTGGCGGCAGAAGAGCTGCAGCTCCCCACCTCCAGCTATCGCTTTGCCGACAGCGAAGAAGGCTTCCGCGCGGCGGTCACCGACATCGGTTTGCCGTGCATCGTCAAACCAGTGATGAGCTCCTCCGGCAAAGGTCAGAGCTTTATCCGCTCGGCTGACCAGCTCAGCGAAGCCTGGCGCTATGCGCAGCAGGGCGGCCGCGCCGGCGCCGGGCGGGTGATCGTCGAGGGGGTGGTGAATTTCGATTTCGAAATCACCCTGCTCACCGTCAGCGCCGTCGACGGCGTGCATTTCTGCGCCCCGGTTGGCCATCGCCAGGAAGACGGCGATTACCGTGAGTCCTGGCAACCGCAGCAGATGAGCGACCTGGCCCTCGAACGTGCCCAGGCCATCGCCCGCAAGGTAGTGCTGGCGCTGGGGGGTCATGGCCTGTTTGGCGTGGAACTGTTCGTATGCGGCGACGAGGTGATCTTCAGCGAAGTTTCCCCGCGCCCACACGACACCGGCATGGTAACGCTGATCTCGCAGGATCTCTCGGAATTCGCCCTGCACGTTCGTGCCTTTCTTGGACTGCCCGTCGGCGCTATCCGCCAGTACGGTCCGGCCGCTTCCGCAGTGATCCTTCCGCAGCTGACCAGTCAGAACGTCAGCTTTGGCCAGCTGCAATCGGCCGTCGGGGCTGGCCTGCAGCTGCGACTGTTCGGCAAGCCCGAGATTGACGGTACCCGCCGCCTGGGGGTGACCCTCGCCGTTGCCGATTCGGTTGAAGAGGCCGTAGCGCGGGCTAAAACCGCCGCCGCTGCGGTCATCGTCGAAGGCTAAAGACAAAAAAACCCGGTCGCGTTGCCGCTGACCGGGTTGTCGACCCTGAGGCGCGGTTTACTTCGCGCCTTCCACCGCTTCACGCGCCAGGGTGGTGATGCGATCGTAGTCGCCGGCCTCCAGCGCGTCGGCTGGCACCAGCCAGGAACCGCCGATGCACAGCACGCTATTCAGCGCCAGGTAGTCACGGTAGTTGGCCGGAGAAATACCGCCGGTAGGGCAGAAACGAATGTGGCCGAACGGACCAGCAATCGCCTGCAGGGCTTTCACGCCGCCGTTGGCTTCCGCCGGGAAGAATTTAAACTCTTTCAGACCATACTGCATACCCAGCATCAGCTCGGAAACCGTGCTGATCCCCGGGATCAGCGGAATGGTGCCGTCTTCGGTCGCCGCTTTCAGCAGGGATTCGGTCAGTCCCGGGCTGATAGCGAACTGCGCGCCAGCTTCCGTTACCGCTTTCAGTTGCTCGACGTTGGTGACCGTGCCCGCGCCGACAATCGCGTCCGGCACTTCTTTAGCAATCGCGCGGATCGCTTCCAGGGCGCACTCGGTGCGCAGGGTGACTTCCAGCACGCGCACGCCGCCCGCGACCAGCGCTTTCGCCATCGGTACCGCATGCTCCAGCTTTTTCACCACGATAACCGGGACAACCGGACCGGAGGTGAGGATTGCTTCTGCTGTTGTTTTCCAGTTTTTCATCAGGATTTTCTCTCGCCAGATCTAGAAATAAAATCGTCTTAAAAAGTGATGCAGGTTGCGCCCTGTTCCGCGCCAGAGAGCTTCTCACGCAGCGCCCCAAACATCTCCCTACCGGTTCCCACGCGCGACGCGCTGAGGTCAGGGATATGCGGCTGACGCGCCGCCAGTTCGGCATCGTCCACCAGCAGCGTCAGTTCTCCCGTCTGCCCGTTCACGCGAATCACATCGCCATCGCGCACCTTCGCCAGCAACCCACCATCATAGGCTTCAGGCGTGACATGGATTGCTGACGGGACTTTACCGGAGGCGCCAGAGAGTCGACCATCGGTCACCAGCGCTATTTTGAAACGGCGGTCCAATAATACACCAAGTGGCGGCATAAGTTTATGTAATTCTGGCATCCCGTTCGCTTTTGGCCCCTGATGACGGACCACCACCACACAATCTTTATCCAGCAGGCCCGCTTCAAAGGCCGGCAATACGTCGTGTTGGCTCTCGAACACCACCGCCGGCGCTTCGATCACCTGATTCTCCACCGGGACAGCCGAGGTTTTCATTACCGCGCGCCCCAGGTTGCCGCTCAGCACCTTGGTGCCGCCGTGACGGGAGAACGGTTTCTCGAAGGTCGCGATGACCTGATCGTCAAGCGGCGCTGTGGCCCCTTCACGCCAGTCCAGCTCGCCGTTGTTGAGCCACGGCTCCAGGGTATAACGCGACAGACCAAAGCCAGCGACGGTGTGAACATCCTCATGCAGCAGGCCGCCTTTCAGCAGCTCGCGCACCAGTACCGGAACGCCGCCCGCCGCCTGGAAGTGGTTGATATCCGCCGGGCCGTTGGGATAGAGGCGCGCCAGCAGCGGCACCACGTCTGACAGGTCAGAGAAATCGTCCCAGTTAATGATGATCCCCGCCGCGCGGGCCATCGCCACAAGGTGCATGGTATGGTTGGTAGAGCCACCGGTCGCCAGCAGCGCCACGATGCCGTTGACCACCACTTTTTCGTCGAACATTTTCCCCAGCGGCATCCACTCGTTGCCATTGCCGGTCATGCGGGTGACCTGGCGCGCGGCGGCGGCGGTCAGCGCGTCCCGCAGCGGGGCATCCGGATGGACAAAAGAGGAGCCCGGCAGCTGCATGCCCATAAACTCAACCACCATCTGGTTGGTGTTCGCCGTCCCGTAGAAAGTACAGGTCCCCGGCGCGTGGTACGAGGCAGCTTCAGACTCCAGCAGGGCCATACGATCCACTTTACCTTCCGCGTACAGCTGGCGAATGCGGACCTTCTCTTTATTAGCCAGGCCGCTGGCCATTGGACCGGACGGAATAAAGACCGACGGCAGATGGCCGAAAGAGAGTGCCGCCATGGTCAGGCCAGGAACAATTTTATCGCACACCCCGAGGTACAGCGCGCCGTCGAACATGTTATGCGACAGACCGATAGCGGCGGACATGGCGATCACTTCGCGGCTCAGCAATGAGAGCTCCATACCGTCCTGCCCCTGGGTTACGCCGTCGCACATTGCCGGCACGCCGCCGGCCACCTGGCCGACCGCATTGGCGCTATGCAGCGCTTTACGGATGATGTCCGGATAGTGTTCGTAGGGCTGGTGAGCGGACAACATATCGTTGTAGGAGGTAATGATGGCGATATTGTTGCGCAACATGCTTTTCAGAGAGGCTTTGTCGTCAGCCTGACAGGCCGCGAAACCGTGAGCCAGATTGCCGCAGGCCAGTTGCGCACGATGCACGGTGTCGGTTTTGGCCTGGTTAATCCTTGCGAGGTAAGCCGCGCGGGTGTCACGCGACCGTTCGATAATGCGATTTGTTACCCGTAACATTGTCGAATTCATAAAGGCTCCTCAAATTTGTATCTGTCCGGCCGCTGCGTGATGACGTATTTTTGTGCTAAAGGCCACCAACACCAGCGCTCAGGGGCAAAATGTCTGAAAGCAGTGTAATAAAAAAAGCCCCGTGGGTGAATCCTCACGGGGCTTAAAAGATTAAAAAGCGTGCGACTTTCTGCGTCAGATCATGTTACCGGTAAAATAACCCTGACGGATTAGGCGGCGAGCTTACTCGAACTCGTTCCATGAGCGGCCGTCACGGGTGATCATCGCCACCGACGCAACCGGTCCCCAGGTCCCTGCCTGATACGGTTTCGGCGCATCGCGGTCGGCAGCCCAGGCTTCGGTGATGGAATCCACCCATTTCCACGCCTCTTCCACTTCATCACGGCGGACGAACAGCGCCTGGATACCGCGCATGGTCTCCAGCAGCAGACGCTCATAAGCATCGGCCAGGTGCGTCTGGTTGAAGGTCTCGGAGTAGCTCAGATCCAGCTTGGTGATCTGCAGATTATGCTTATGGTCGAGGCCCGGCACTTTGTTCAGCACCTGGATATCCACCCCTTCGTCCGGCTGCAGACGAATGGTCAGCTTGTTCTGCGGCAGCTCCTGCCAGGTCTCTTTAAACAGGTTCAGCTCCGGAGTTTTGAAGTAAACCACTACCTCAGAGCATTTGGTCGGTAGACGTTTGCCGGTGCGCAGATAGAACGGTACGCCGGCCCAGCGCCAGTTATCGATATCGACGCGGATAGCCACGAAGGTTTCGGTGTTACTGGTTTTGTTGGCGCCCTCTTCTTCCAGGTAGCCCGGCACTTTTTTGCCCTGGGCAAAGCCGGCGGTGTACTGGCCGCGAACGGTTTTCTCACGCACGTTGGAGCGATCAATGCGGCGCAGGGATTTCAGGACCTTGACCTTTTCATCACGGATGCTGTCGGCGCTGAGATCGGACGGCGGTGACATGGCAATCATGCAGAGGATCTGCAGCAGGTGGTTCTGGATCATGTCGCGCATCTGCCCGGCCTGGTCGAAGTAACCCCAGCGCCCTTCAATACCCACCTCTTCCGCGACGGTGATTTCGACATGGTCGATAGTGCGGCAGTCCCAGTTATTGACGAACAGAGAGTTGGCAAAGCGCAGCGCCAGCAGGTTGAGGACCGTCTCTTTACCGAGGTAGTGGTCGATACGGTAGACCTGGCACTCTTCAAAAAACTCGCCGACCTGGTCGTTGATTTCACGCGAGGTTTCCAGCGAGGTACCCAGCGGTTTTTCCATCACCACGCGCGCAGGCTTGGAATTGAGCTTCGCTTCGCCCAGACCTTTGCAGATCGCGCCAAAGGTGCTCGGCGGCATGGCGAAATAGTTGATGGTGACACGGTTCTGTTGATCCAGCATCTCACCCAGACGCGTGAAGCCGCTGGTGTCATTGACGTCAAGATTACAGAACTCCAGGCGTCCGCTCAGGGAATCCCACAAACCCTCATCAATTTTTTCCTTCATGAAGGTTTCCAGCGCTTCGCGCACGACTTTGGTGTAAGCCGCTTTATCCCAATCGGCACGGCCGACGCCAATGATGCGGGTGTCGGCGTGGATCTGGCCCGCTTTTTCAAGCTGATACAGGGAAGGCAACAATTTACGTCGCGCCAGGTCGCCCTTCGCGCCGAAAATGACCAGGTCGCATGCCTGGGCCGTTTGCGTTACCGCCATGTCATTCTCCTCAGTTGATAGTCTGGTGCTTCTGCCAGGCTATATTTGTAATTTTCTTACACTGCACTGTACTGTGTTTACGTATTTCCCGAAAGCCTTCCCCTTCGTTTGCGGCGGTAAAACCGCACAGGGTGAAAACATTCGGCGATGATTTGGGCATCTGGCTGATATTGTTCGTTGTTTGTACCTGTTTCAGGTCAGTAAAATACGACTCTGATCATGTAATGAAAAAAAACAACATTATTTCACGTCATTCCTCACCGCTTGCGCTTGCGGAGGGGTATATTCTTGCTAAAACGCCCGATGATTTCACCCATTAATGAAATCGTTTCCATTGATGAGCGCCCTGTTACTAATGAACATGCTGGAAAAAATCCAGTCCCGACTGGAACACCTTAGCAAATCTGAACGCAAAGTGGCGGAAGTGATCCTCGCCACCCCCGCGCAGGCCATTCATTCGAGCATCGCCGCCCTCGCCCTTGAGGCCGGGGTGAGCGAACCGACCGTCAATCGCTTCTGCCGCAGTCTCGAAACCCGCGGGTTTCCTGATTTTAAACTGCACCTTGCCCAGAGCCTCGCGCACGGCACGCTCTATGTTAACCGGAATGTTGATGAAGACGACAGCGTTGAGTCATACACGGGAAAAATATTCGAATCGGCCATGGCGAGTTTAGATCAGGTCCACCATTCTCTCGACATGTCGGCGGTGAATCGCGCGGTGGATCTGCTGACTCAGGCCAAAAAAATCGCCTTTTTCGGCCTCGGTTCCTCGGCGGCGGTCGCCCATGATGCGATGAACAAATTTTTCCGCTTTAACGTGCCGGTCATCTATTCCGACGACATTGTCCTGCAACGCATGAGCTGTATGAATTGCGATGACGATGATGTGGTGGTGATTATCTCGCATACCGGAAGAACCAAGAGCCTTGTGGAGCTGGCGCAGCTGGCCCGTGAAAACGATGCCATGGTGATCGCCCTCACCTCCGCCGGTACCCCCCTGGCCCGGGAAGCCACGCTCGCCATCACCCTCGATGTGCCGGAAGATACCGACATCTATATGCCGATGGTCTCCCGTCTCGCCCAGCTGACCGTCATCGACGTATTGGCGACGGGGTTTACGCTGCGTCGAGGGGCAAAATTCAGAGATAACTTGAAGAGGGTCAAGGAAGCGCTGAAGGAATCGCGTTTTGATAAAGAACCGTTCGTACCCAGTGATAATCAATAAAAGTTGATAACAAGCAGTACCCCATTACACCTTCGATAACGATCCGGCTGTGCGACGTTGCAGGCTGGCGCTACCGAATCCATGTTCACGCAACACCAAAGTTGTATCAGTCAACGGAGTATTACATGTCCAGAAGGCTTCGCAGAACCAAAATCGTTACTACCTTAGGCCCAGCAACTGACCGCGATAACAACCTGGAAAAAGTTATCGCCGCGGGCGCAAACGTAGTGCGTATGAACTTCTCTCACGGCACCCCGGAAGATCATCAGCTCCGTGCCGACAAAGTGCGTGAGATTGCGGCAAAACTGGGCCGTCACGTGGCCATCCTCGGCGACCTCCAGGGACCAAAAATTCGCGTATCGACCTTCAAAGAAGGCAAAATTTTCCTCAACGTCGGCGATAAATTCCTGCTCGACGCTAACCTTGGTAAAGGTGAAGGCGACAAAGAGAAAGTCGGGATCGACTACAAAGGCCTGCCGGCGGATGTCGTGCCGGGCGATATCCTGCTGCTCGACGATGGTCGCGTGCAGCTGAAAGTCCTCGAAGTTCAGGGGATGAAAGTGTTCACTGAAGTGACCGTCGGCGGTCCGTTGTCTAACAACAAAGGGATCAACAAGCTGGGCGGCGGCCTGTCTGCCGAAGCGCTGACCGACAAAGACAAGGCCGATATCGTCACCGCCGCCAAAATCGGCGTCGACTACCTGGCGGTCTCTTTCCCGCGCTGCGGCGAAGACCTGAACTACGCCCGTCGCCTGGCGCGCGATGCCGGCTGCGATGCGAAAATCGTCGCCAAAGTTGAGCGTGCGGAAGCGGTCTGCGATCAGGATGCGATGGACGACGTGATCCTCGCCTCCGATGTGGTCATGGTTGCGCGCGGCGACCTCGGCGTCGAAATCGGCGATCCAGAGCTGGTGGGTATCCAGAAAGCGCTGATTCGTCGTGCCCGTCAGCTGAACCGTTCCGTCATTACCGCCACCCAGATGATGGAGTCGATGATCACCAACCCGATGCCGACTCGTGCGGAAGTGATGGACGTGGCCAACGCCGTGCTGGATGGCACCGATGCGGTGATGCTCTCTGCGGAAACCGCTGCCGGTCAGTATCCGTCGGAAACCGTGGCCGCGATGGCGCGCGTGTGTCTGGGCGCCGAAAAAATCCCCAGCCTCAACGTTTCCAAACACCGTCTGGACGTCCAGTTCGACAACGTGGAAGAAGCGATTGCCATGTCGGCGATGTATGCCGCCAACCACCTGAAAGGCATCACGGCCATCATCACCATGACCGAATCGGGCCGCACCGCGCTGATGACCTCGCGCATCAGCTCCGGTCTGCCGATTTTCGCCCTTTCCCGCCACGAGCGCACCCTGAACCTGACCGCACTCTACCGCGGGGTGACCCCGGTGTTCTTCGACAGCCAGAATGACGGGGTAGCCGCTGCGCACGATGCCGTCAATCTGCTGCGGGACAAAGGCTACCTGGTCTCTGGTGACCTTGTGGTCGTTACCCAGGGTGACGTGATGAGCACCATCGGCAGCACCAACACCACCCGTATCCTCACCGTCGAGTAAGCCTCGGTGTCGACCTGCCAGCGATGCGCTGGCAGGTTTTTTTTTGCCCACTATCTGGCAGATTACACCACCCAGCTCAACAACAGCGTCGCGGCGATCACCGTCGACGCCCCGCCGATCCGCGTCGCAATCTGGGCAAACGGCATCAACCCCATCCTGTTTGACGCCGAGAGGATGGCCACATCTCCGGTTCCTCCAAGGCCGCTATGGCAGCTGGTCACGATAGCGGCTTCCACCGGATACATATTCAGGCGAGTAGCGATAAAGAAACCGCTCAGCGCCATGGCAATAACGATGGAGCCGCAAACCACGACGTAGCCAATGGAGAAGACCGAGACCACGCTCTCCAGCGGCACATACAGCATGCCCAGGCCGATCATCAGCGGCCACACCAGCGCGGCGGAGACAAACTTGTAGCAGCTGTGCGCCCCCAGCTCCATCGCCGCCGGGATAACGTTGGTATATTTGCAGAAGACGGCCGCCAGAATCATCAGCACCGGCCCGGGAATATGCACCACCTTCTCCAGCAGACCACCGACGATGAAAAATGCACAAATCATCAGCAACCCGGCGCCCATCAGCTGAAAATCGGTGGGCTGGGTACTCTGATGTTGCGCAAAGACGCTATTATCGTCATGGCTGCGGATCAGCATCCCATTGCCGGAGAGCGCCGGACGACGTGCGCCCATGCGCGCCAGAAAACCAGCGCAGATAATGGCGAAAATATTCCCAACCACCGCGGCCGGCGCCAGCTGGGCAACATAGACATCAGGTGTTTGCCCGAGAATGGCCGAATAAGCCAGCGACAAAGGCAGGATCCCTTCGCCAATGCCGCCGCCGATAATCGGCACGATGATAAAAAAGAAGGTGTGGTAAATACTGTAGCCAAATAAGCTGCCCACCAGCAGGCCGGTTAATATTGCCGCCCCGGTCCCGGCCACCAGCGGGACAAACATACGCACCATCCCCTGGATCAGAATAGTGCGGTTCATTCCCAGAATACTCCCGACAACCAGGCAGGCGATGACGAAATAGAGGAGATTGGCCTCCTTCATCAGCAAATGCACGGTATCGAGCGTATGGGCTTCAAACACGCCAAAGTAGACCAATACTGAGGGCATCATCAGGCACAATATGGCCGGCCCGCCAATGTCTTTTAGTACTGGCACCATGCGGCCAATCTTAGCCAGCGCGAATCCCAGGGTCATAATGACCGCCAGTCCGCCAATCATATTTTTCGGCAGCAGGCCCGCGCTCGCAGAGAGCGCGACGATCGCAGCGATACCAATAAAGAGCGTTAACGGTACGGCACCAACGTCGATATTGGATAAAAGTCGTGTCGATTGGCCGTTCGGTTGCGTTTTATCTATCGGGTGGTTGAGTGAATTATTTTCCATATTTTTACCTGAATGATAAGGAGGTAGCGTAGGGTAGTAACGCAATATTAAAATTTGCGTAGCAACATAAATGAAATAGCACTAAACACCGGCTCACCAAAATACACTCAAAACGGTAGCACAGGCGTTTAAAACAAAAAATGACAAACGGATTTCTTCTGTTGGCTTTGTGACTAAACTATAAAATTGATTTTAAGTAATTTAATTTATCGTCATAAAGCTAAAGTTTTCATCAATGGTGAAATTTAAATGCCTTAGATACAACCCCATGATTTAACCCTGTTTTCTTTATTTGTAAGTAAAGTATCCGAGACGAAATTATTTAAAGGCAGGCGACTGTGATGACTATCACCTTTTAAATATTACGGGATCGCTAGATTGGCGACACAACAACCCGATAAAATATGTCAGGACATCTTATGCCTTCACTACTCTTACAATCTCTTTTCCCATTGGTATTTATCATGCTGCTGGGATGGCTTAGCGGTAAACTAGGCTATACCCGGCGCGAGGATGCCTCCGTTCTGGCCACGGTGGTGATCCGCTTTGCGCTTCCGTTCCATCTTTTTATCGGCGCGTTAAATACCCATCCCGATAAAATTAAAAACTTCACCTTTATGGCGGTGTTAGTCATTGGCCTGATGGGGTCCTATTTTCTCACGCTGCTGATCTCACGCTATGTTTTCCGTCATGATATTAAAACCAGCGCGATTCAGTCGCTGGTTTGCGCCTTCCCCGATATGGCCTACTTTGGCGCGCCCGTTCTGGCGGTACTGATAGGTCCGGAGGGTTTTCTCGGCGTGCTTATCGGAAACCTGGTGACCAGCGTATTGATGATCCCCCTGACTATTATCCTGATTCGCATGGGAGACAAGCACCGGAGCGTGGATGAACCCCAGCTTCACGCCGGGCAGCTGATCCTGCAAAACCTACTGAAGGCCGTGAGAAACCCCATCGTCTGGATCCCGATTTCCGGCGTATTGCTCAGCCTGGCGGGAGTCCAGCTGCCGCATATGCTCAGTATGCCTATTGAAATGGTGGGTAAAATCGCCGGCGGTCTGTCACTGTTCGCCCTGGGACTGCTGTTTTACGGCGAACGCCCGACGGTCAATATTCAAACCTGTACCAATATCAGTATCAAAAATCTGATCCAACCGGCAATGATGGCCCTGGCCGGACTGGCCTTTGGGCTCAGTCATACCTTAATGCAACAGGTTATTATCATCGGCGCGACGCCTTCCGCCATCGCGGCAGGGATGTTTGCGCTGCGCAGCGATACCTATATTGAGCCGGCCTCATCCTCTATTTTGCTGGGTACCGCCATCGGCGTCGTCACCGAAGGCATCATGATTTATCTCATTTCGTAATCACGGAAATAAAACACCAAGACATCAGGCAATGTTTTAATTTGATATTCAGGAGTCATCCAATGTTAGCCACAGAAACCTTATACACTCCCTATAACGGTGCCGTCCTGCTGGAAAATCCGTTATTAAATAAAGGCCTTGCTTTTACCGAAAGTGAACGCACGGCATTTAATCTTCAGGGACTGTTACCCCATAATGTTGAAACCATTGAAGAACAAACCGAGCGCGCATGGGGCCAGTTTTGCCAGTTCAAAAAGAGTATTTCGCGCCATATCTATCTCAGGAATATTCAGGATACTAACGAGACATTATTCTATAACCTGCTGCGTAGTCATATGAAAGAAACGCTGCCGGTGATCTATACCCCGACGGTGGGTGAAGCGTGTGAACATTTCTCAGAAATATATCGCCGGGGACGCGGTTTGTTTATTTCCTGGCCCAACCGTCACCAGATTGACGAAATGCTGCAGGGATTTTCCCGCAATGATATCAAAGTCATTGTCGTGACCGATGGCGAGCGCATTCTGGGGCTGGGCGACCAGGGGATTGGTGGCATGGGGATCCCCATTGGCAAACTCTCGTTATATACCGCCTGCGGGGGCATTCACCCGGCATCCACGCTGCCTATCATGCTAGATGTCGGCACCAACAACCCGCAGCATCTGGAGGATCCGCTGTATATGGGCTGGCGCCATCCGCGCATCAGCGACGAGCAGTACCTGGAGTTTATGGACATGTTTGTCCATGCCATTCAGCAACGTTGGCCGAATGTATTACTTCAGTTTGAAGACTTTGCCCAAAAGAATGCCACGCGACTGCTCAACCGCTATCGTCACCAGCTGTGCTGTTTTAACGATGATATCCAGGGCACCGCCGCCGTGACCTCAGGGACGCTGATCGCCGCCGCGGCCGCGGCCGGGACGCCGATCCGCGACCAGCGGGTAGTTTTCCTTGGCGGCGGTTCGGCCGGATGCGGCATTGCGGAAAAAATCATTGCGCTGATGGTGGATGATGGGCTTTCGCAGGAGGAAGCGCGCCGCCGTATCTTTATGGTTGACCGCTTTGGCCTGCTGACGGATGAGATGCCCAATCTGCTCGATTTTCAGCGCGACCTCGTCACGCCGCGAGCCAGTATTGCCCACTGGGATACCGAGTCCGCCCAACTGTCGCTGATGGATGTCGTACGCAACGTCCACCCTACCGTACTGATTGGCGTGTCTGGCCAGCCGGGGTTATTTAGCGAAGAGATAGTGAAGGAGATGCATCGGCACTGCCCGCGTCCGATTATTATGCCGCTCTCTAACCCCACCTCCCGGGCCGAAGCCCAGCCGAAGGATTTGCTGGAGTGGACCCGGGGAAGCGCGCTGATCGCCACCGGCAGCCCGTTCGAACCCGTCTTCTACGACGGCAAAACCTACGATATCGCTCAGTGCAACAACGCCTATATTTTTCCCGGTCTGGGGCTGGGGATCCTCGCCAGTAAAGCGCAGCGCGTCACGGAAGCGATGCTGATCACCTGCAGTAAAACCCTGGCAGCCCACTCGCCTTTGGCGAGCCGTGAAACCGGTGCTTTACTGCCGCCGGTTGAAGAGATCGAAATGATTTCCCGGGCTATTGCCGCAGAGGTCGCTCGCGCCGCGCAGCGGGACGGCGTTGCGCCGCAGATTGACGAGGCACAGCTGGCGGCGAATATCGATAAAACCTTCTGGCGAGCGCGCTACACCGCCTATAAACGATCGTCATTCTGATCGTCATTGCTCCGCTCATCTTACGGGAGGCCGGCTGGCTTCCCGCCACACCGGGGAACCACGCATGTTCAATGTGCTGATCGTCGATGATGATCCCATGGTAGCCGACCTGAACCGGCTGTTTATCAGCCGGGTAGCTGATTTTCACTGCTGCGGGGTGGCGGCGACGATCGGCGACGCCAAAGCGATGCTAAGCCATCTGGCGCAGGTCGATCTACTGCTGCTGGATGTCTATATGCAACAGGAGAATGGCCTGGACCTGCTGCCGGCGCTTCGCGCAGATGGGCGGAATATTGACGTCATCATGATGACGTCTGCCGCCGATACGCTCACGCTACAAACGGCGCTGCACTATGGCGTGGTGGATTACCTGATTAAACCGTTTCAGTTTCCGCGCTTTGAGGAGGCCCTGCAGGCATGGCGCAAAAAGCGTGAGGTGACGCAGGCGAAATCCTGTTATGCCCAAGCGGATATCGACACCCTGCTGCGCCGCGGGATCCCGCAACAGGAAAGCGCCCGCCGCCTGCCGAAAGGGCTGACGCCGCAAACCCTTCGCCTGGTGTGCCAGTGGATTGACGACCATCAGGCGCGCGATTTTTCGACAAACGAGCTGGCGGCGGCGCTGCAGATATCCAGGGTGTCATGCCGTAAATACCTGATTTGGCTGGAGCAGATAAACGTGCTCTTCACGACCAATCACTACGGTATCACTGGCCGCCCGGAGTATCGCTACCGGCTTGTCGTCGAGAACCTGATGTTACTGACGCAATATAGCCAGTGAGCCAGGAACGCCCACTGGCTCTCTTTTAGACTACTTCTTTGGGAACAGCTCTTTGCGTTTGTAGGGCTCGATTTCACCCGGCTTGCGCGTTTTCAGCAGCTTCAGGATCCAGGTGTACTGCTCGGTGTGCGGCTTAACAAACACTTCCACTTCTTCGTTCATCCGCCGGGCGATCGTCGTATCGTCTGCGTCCAGCAGGTCGTCCATCGGCGGGCGGACCAGCACCGTCAGGCGATGCGTTTGGCCATCATAGACCGGAAACAGCGGTACGACGCGGGCGCGGCATACCTTCATTAAACGGCCAATCGCGGGCAGCGTCGCCTTGTAGGTGGCAAAGAAATCCACAAATTCACTGTGCTCAGCGCCGTGATCCTGATCGGGCAGATAGTAACCCCAGTAGCCCTGGCGCACCGACTGAATAAACGGTTTGATCCCGTCGTTGCGCGCGTGCATACGCCCGCCAAAACGACGGCGCACGGTATTCCACACGTAATCAAAGACCGGGTTACCCTGGTTGTGGAACATCGCCGCCATCTTCTGCCCACCGGAGGCCATCAGCATCGCCGGGATATCCACGCCCCAGGCATGCGGAACGAGGAAAATCACTTTCTCGTTATTACGCTGCATCTCGTCGATGATCTCTTTCCCCTGCCAGTCGACGCGGGCAAGGATTTTCTGCGGATCGCGCAGGCCCAGCTCGGCCATCATCACCATCGCCTGCGGCGCCGAGGCATACATGGCGTCGATGATCGCTTCCCGTTCGTGCTCGCTTTTTTCCGGAAAACAGTAGAGCAAATTAATCTGCGCCCGGCGCCGCGAGCTTTTCGCCAAACGCCCTACGAAGCGGCCGAGTTTTCCGAGGATCGGATCGCGAAAGGAAGGCGGCGTCAGCGCGATGCCTGCGAAGGCAAAGACGCCCAGCCACGCGCCCCAGTAGCGCGGCAGTAAAAAGGATTTCTCAAACTTAGGGATAAACTCAATATTATTTTTTTTCGTTTCCATGCCCAATCCGCAGGTCGACTGCTTAATCAAGATAATGGGATAGTGTAGCGAGACGTTAGGTAACCTACAAAAGAAAAAGCCGGCGCCCTGGGGCACCGGCTTTCCACTGACCGGTGGTTAGTCAAACCGCAGCTGCGGGACGACCTCTTTGACCTGCGCCAGGTAATCGGTACGGTCGGAACCGCTCAGCCCTTCGGTACGCGGCAGCTTAGCCGTCAGCGGGTTGACCGCCTGCTGGTTGATCCACACTTCATAGTGCAGGTGCGGCCCGGTAGAACGGCCGGTATTCCCCGACAGCGCGATACGATCGCCGCGCTTCACTTTCTGCCCCGGTTTCACCAGCAGCTTACGCAGGTGCATATAGCGGGTGGTATAGGTGCGACCGTGGCGGATAGCAACATAATACCCGGCAGCGCCGCTGCGCTTGGCCACTACCACTTCGCCATCACCCACTGCCAGCACCGGCGTCCCCTGCGGCATCGCGAAATCGACGCCACGATGCGGCGCGACGCGCCCGGTGACCGGATTCAGACGACGCGGGTTAAAGTTAGAGGAAACGCGGAACTGACGCGCCGTCGGGAAGCGCATAAAGCCTTTCGCCAGCCCCGTCCCGTTACGATCGTAGAATTTGCCGTCTTCGGCACGGATAGCATAGTAATCCTTACCGTCGGAGCGCAAACGCACGCCCAGCAGCTGACTTTGCTCGCGCTTGCCGTCGAGCATTTCGCGCGACATCAATACCGAGAACTCGTCGCCTTTTTTCAGCTTACGGAAATCCATCTGCCACTGCATGGCCTTGATCACCGCGCTGATTTCGGTACTGGTCAGGCCGGCATCGCGCGCGCTGGAGACAAAGCTGGCGCCGACGGTGCCCTTCAGCACATTGTTGACCCAGTCGCCTTTCTGCAGCTCGCTGCTCATTTTAAAACCGTTGTCCACACGGGTATAAGTGCGGGTTTCGCGGCGGGACATCTCCCAGGTCAGGCTCTGCAGATCGCCGTCCGCGGTCAGGGTCCAGGAGAGCTGCTGGCCAATCTTCAGATTACGCAGCTCTTTATCGGCGGAGGAAAGCTGGGCGATATCGCCCATATCGATACCGTACTGGTTCAGGATGCTGCTGAGCGTATCGCCAGTCGACACCACATATTCATGACCGCCGGCATCGGTATCGGCCTTCTCGTCGAGTTCATCCTGAGGAATGGCTTCTTCTTCCTGCGGGGCCTGGTCGATCGGCTCGGAGGCTTCCGGCAGCAGGGAACGGATCTCGCTTTTTTCCAGTTCAATGGTTCTGACGATGGGGGCGGATTCCGGGTGGTAAATGTAGGGTCGCCAGACGGCGACCGCTAAGGTAAGAACGCTAAGCGACCCCAACATGACGCGATGAGGTCGTGGCAGATTGTTGAATGCCTGAGTGACAGCGCGGGCTATCTGTTGCACGTATTCACTTCCTCGTTAATCTCCTTTCAGGCAGCTCGAATACTGATTCGCCAGCTGGGTCAGGAATTGCGGGTAACTCGCTTTACCCAACGTAATTCCAGTACCCAGCGGATCCAGGGTTCCCATGCGCACAGACGTGCCCCGGGCAACAGCTTCGATAACCGCTGGCCTGAACTGTGGCTCAGCAAAAACGCACGTGGCCTTCTGCTCAACCAGTTGTGTTCTGATTTCGTGTAAACGCTGCGCACCAGGCTGTATTTCAGGGTTGACGGTAAAGTGCCCCAGCGAGGTCAAACCGTAGTGTTTTTCAAAGTAACCGTAGGCGTCATGAAAAACGAAATAGCCCTTCCCTTTCAGCGGTGCCAGCTCATTGCTAACCTGCTTGTCAGTCGCCGCCAGCGCGGCCTCGAACTGCTGCAGGTTGCTGTCGAGTTTGGCTCGACTCTGCGGCATAAGTTCTAATAATTTATCGTGGATTGCAACCGCCGAAAGCCGCGCTATCTCTGGGGATAACCACAGATGCATATTGTAAATACCGTGATGGTGATCGCCGTCACTTTTTTCTGCTGCGCCGTGGTCATGACCATCATGATCGTCATCGTCATCCGCCCCGGTCATCAGCAGCGGCTTCACCCCTTCCAGCTCCGCGATGGTCACCTTTTTATTCGCCGCAATGCTTTGCGTCGACCTATCCATAAAGGCTTCCATTTCCGGCCCAATCCATACCACTAAGTCTGCGTTCTGTAAGCGTTTTACATCAGAAGGCCGCAGTGAATAGTCATGCTCTGAGGCGCCGTCGGGCAATAGCACCTGAGTATCTGTCACCCCATCGGCGATGGCGGCTGCGATAAAGCCCAGCGGTTTCATGGAAGTCACTACGGCGGCGCTGGCCAGCGGAACCTGCGCGAACAAAAAAACAGCGCCAAGTCCAGCGCAAAGAAGCGTATTTTTATGTAACATAATGCGTCTAGTCATCGAAACGAGTGAATGTGATGTGATATTATAACATTCACTAGCTTGTGCAACCCTAAATTACTATGACAAACCTTGTTACGCTGGAAAATGTGTCGGTGGCCTTTGGCCAACGCCGCGTGCTGTCTGACATTTCGCTGGCACTCACGCCAGGCAAAATATTAACCCTGCTGGGCCCGAACGGCGCCGGTAAATCGACCCTTGTGCGAGTGGTTCTGGGGCTGGTAGCACCAACAGAGGGTGTCATCAAGCGGGAAGACCGCCTGCGGATTGGCTACGTGCCGCAGAAGCTGCATCTTGACGCCACGCTGCCGCTGACCGTCAGCCGCTTCCTGCGTTTGCGCCCGGGAACCCGCAAAGACGACATCCTGCCGGCACTGAAACGTGTGCAGGCCGGGCATCTGATCGACGCGCCGATGCAAAAACTCTCCGGCGGCGAAACCCAGCGCGTACTGCTGGCCCGCGCCCTGCTCAACCGCCCACAGCTGCTGGTGCTGGATGAACCGACCCAGGGTGTTGACGTCAATGGCCAGGTGGCGCTTTACGATCTTATCGACCAGCTGCGCCATGAACTGGACTGCGCAGTGCTGATGGTATCGCACGACCTGCATCTGGTGATGGCCAAAACCGACGAAGTCCTGTGCCTGAACCAGCATATCTGCTGCTCCGGCGCGCCGGAGGTGGTCTCCATGCATCCGGAGTTTATCTCCATGTTCGGCCCGCGCGGCGCGGAACAGCTGGGGATTTACCGCCACCACCATAATCACCGCCACGACCTTCAGGGGCGAATTGTACTGCGTCGGGGAAACAGCCGCTAATGATTGAACTTCTGTTACCTGGCTGGCTGGCCGGGATGATGCTGGCCTGCGCCGCCGGTCCGCTGGGCTCCTTTGTGGTCTGGCGCCGCATGTCCTATTTTGGCGATACGCTGGCGCATGCGTCGCTGCTCGGCGTCGCTTTCGGCTTATTACTTAACATCAATCCGTTTTATGCGGTGATCGCCGTGACTTTGCTGCTGGCCGGCGGGCTGGTGTGGCTGGAAAAACGCCCCCATCTGGCGATCGATACCCTGCTGGGCATCATGGCGCACAGCGCACTGTCGCTGGGGCTGGTGGTGGTCAGTCTGATGTCTAACGTCCGCGTCGATCTGATGGCGTACCTGTTCGGCGATCTGCTGGCAGTGACGCCGCAGGATTTGATTGCCATCGCCATTGGCGTAGTGATTGTGATTGGTATCCTGCTCTGGCAGTGGCGACCGCTGCTGGCGATGACCATCAGTCCGGATCTGGCGTTTGTCGATGGCGTGAAGCTGCAGCGCGTGAAGTTGCTGTTGATGCTGGTCACCGCTCTGACTATCGGCGTGGCGATGAAGTTCGTCGGCGCGCTGATCATCACTTCCCTGCTGATTATCCCGGCCGCCACCGCCCGCCGTTTTGCCCGCACGCCGGAGCAGATGGCCGCCGTGGCAGTGGGCGTGGGCATGCTGGCCGTTACCGGCGGGTTAACCTTCTCGGCCTTCTACGACACCCCGGCCGGGCCGTCGGTGGTGCTGTGCGCCGCCGTGCTGTTTATTCTCAGCATGACAAAAAAAGCCGCCAGCTGAAAATGAAAAAGCCCGGTCGCGCTGCTGACCGGGCCTCATAATGAACGACACATCCGTCGCGAACTAGGGCATTTCCGGCGGCGTGATCCCGAAATGATTCCAGGCGCGCACCGTCGCCATTCTTCCCCGTGGCGTACGCTGCAGAAAACCCTGCTGAATTAAGTAGGGCTCCAGCACATCTTCAATGGTTTCCCGCTCTTCGCCGATCGCGGCGGCGAGGTTATCCAGCCCCACCGGCCCACCAAAGAATTTATCTATCACCGCCAGCAGTAGTTTACGGTCCATATAGTCGAACCCTTCCGCATCGACATTCAGCATATCCAGCGCCTGGGCAGCAATGTCGGCAGAGATGCTGCCGTCGTGGCGCACTTCCGCGAAGTCGCGCACCCGGCGCAGCAGACGGTTGGCAATACGCGGCGTGCCGCGTGAACGACGGGCCACTTCCAGCGCGCCTTCGTCGCTCATCTCCAGCCCCATATGGCGGGCGCTGCGGCTGACGATATGCTGCAGATCGGGTATCTGATAGAACTCCAGGCGCTGCACGATGCCAAAGCGGTCGCGCAGCGGCGAGGTCAATGAACCGGCCCGGGTGGTGGCGCCAATCAGGGTAAACGGCGGCAGATCGATTTTGATGGAGCGCGCCGCCGGACCTTCGCCAATCATAATATCCAGCTGATAGTCTTCCATCGCCGGGTAAAGCACCTCTTCCACCACCGGCGAGAGGCGATGGATCTCATCGATAAACAGCACGTCGTGCGGTTCGAGGTTGGTGAGCATCGCGGCGAGATCGCCCGCTTTCTCCAGCACCGGGCCGGAGGTGGTGCGCAGATTCACCCCCATCTCATTGGCGACAATGTTCGCCAGGGTGGTTTTCCCCAACCCAGGCGGGCCAAAAATCAGCAGGTGATCGAGGGCGTCGCCGCGCAGTTTCGCCGCCTGGATAAAGATCTCCATCTGGGAGCGCACCTGCGGCTGGCCGACATACTCTGCCAGCAATTTTGGGCGGATGGCGCGGTCAACGGCCTCTTCTGCGCCGCTGCTGTCTGCCGATACCAGCCGGTCTGCTTCAATCATCCCTTACCTCACAACGCGGCGCGCAGCGCTTCGCGGATTAGCGTTTCACTGTTGGCGTCCGGACGGGCAATCTTGCTTACCATCCGGCTGGCCTCCTGCGGTTTATAGCCCAGCGCGACCAGCGCGGCAACCGCTTCCTGTTCGGCATCATCTGCCGTCGGGCCTGCCGGCGAGGTCAGCACCAGATCGGCCGCCGGAGTGAACAGGTCGCCGTGCAGCCCTTTGAAGCGGTCTTTCATCTCGACGATCAGGCGTTCTGCGGTTTTTTTGCCAATCCCCGGCAGCTTCACCAGCGAGGCGACTTCTTCCCGCTCAACGGCATTGACGAACTGCTGCGCCGACATGCCGGAGAGGATCGCCAGCGCCAGCTTTGGCCCCACACCGTTGGTTTTAATCAGCTCTTTAAACAGCGTACGTTCCTGTTTGTTGTTAAAACCATACAGCAGCTGGGCATCTTCACGCACCACAAAGTGGGTAAAGACTATCGCCTCCTGACCGGCCTCCGGCAGCTCATAGAAGCAGGTCATTGGCATATGCACTTCATAGCCGACGCCCGCCGTTTCCAGCAACACCAGCGGGGGTTGTTTTTCGAGAATGATGCCTCTGAGTCTGCCTATCACGTGGGGCTCCTGCGTTATGGTCTAAGTATCTGGCGGTATCATAAAAAAAGGCTGGATAGATATCCAGCCTGATTTGCGATTATCGTAAGCGCCCTCGCGCCAGATTGAGCCGGGTCTCGCTGACCTGAGCAACATTCTGGCTGATATGGCAATGGGTGATGGCAATCGCCAGCGCATCCGCCGCATCCGCTTGCGGATTGGCAGGCAGTTTGAGCAAGGTGCGCACCATGTGCTGAACCTGGCTCTTTTCGGCGCTGCCGATCCCGACAACGGTCTGCTTGACCTGACGGGCGGCGTATTCAAACACCGGCAGCGACTGATTGGTCGCTGCAACGATCGCCACTCCCCGCGCCTGCCCAAGCTTTAACGCCGAATCGGCGTTCTTCGCCATAAAGACCTGCTCAATGGCGAAATAGTCGGGCTGAAACTGGGTGATGATTTCCGTCACCCCGGCGTAGATCAGCTTCAGCCGCGACGGCAGATCGTCCACTTTGGTGCGGATGCATCCGCTGCCAAGGTAGCTCAACTGCCGTCCAACCTGGCGGATCACGCCATAACCGGTGACGCGCGACCCCGGGTCAATGCCGAGAATAATAGCCATCACGCGCCTCCGGTTAACCGTGGATGCGACTGCATCACAGGGTGGCCGCGACCTCGTCGGAGATCTCGCCGTTATGGTACACTTCCTGCACGTCGTCGCAGTCTTCCAGCATATCGATCAGACGCAGCAGCTTCGGCGCCGTCTCGGCATCCATATCCGCTTTGGTGGACGGGATCATCGAGACTTCGGCAGCGTCGGCTTTCAGGCCAGCGGCTTCCAGCGCGTCGCGCACAGCACCCATCTCTTCCCACGCGGTGTAGACGTCGATGGCGCCGTCGTCATAGGTCACCACGTCTTCTGCGCCAGCTTCCAGCGCCGCTTCCATAATGGTGTCTTCATCGCCTTTCTCGAAGGAGATGACGCCTTTCTTGCTGAACAGGTAGGACACGGAGCCGTCGGTACCGAGGTTA
Organism: Klebsiella sp. D5A; assembly: GCF_001620885.1. Lineage (NCBI taxonomy): Bacteria > Pseudomonadati > Pseudomonadota > Gammaproteobacteria > Enterobacterales > Enterobacteriaceae > Klebsiella > Klebsiella sp. D5A. The sequence continues at coordinate 145,508 of NZ_LOAR01000012.1, forward strand.
CCACCGGTTTTGGTGAAAGCGTGACGCACTTCCGCAACGGTACGGTTACGGTTGTCGGACAGACATTCCACCATTACCGCGGTACCGCCAGGGCCATAGCCTTCGTAAATGATGGTTTCCATGTTCGCGTCTTCATCACCGCCGACGCCGCGCGCGATGGCGCGGTTCAGGGTGTCGCGCGTCATGTTGTTAGACAGCGCTTTATCAACGGCCGCACGCAGGCGCGGGTTGGAAGCCGGATCGCCGCCGCCCAGACGCGCCGCAGTCACCAGCTCGCGAATGATTTTCGTAAAGATTTTACCGCGTTTAGCATCCTGTGCCGCTTTGCGGTGTTTGGTGTTGGCCCATTTACTATGACCTGCCATAAAAAACTCTCCAAAAAGCGCGCCCTTTCAGGCGGCGTTAATTACAAATTCTTCAATCGCCTGCCGGTTGCTCCACGACTTGGTCAGCGCAGCGGCTTCCGTCGCGCTGACCCAGCGGTAGGCCAGATGTTCGGTGAAGGTAATCTCCCGCTCATGAGGCAGCGCAAGACAGAACCAGAATTCTGTATTGCGCTCTACACCCGGCGCATAGCGATGACGCAAATGAGAAAATATCTCGAACTCCACCGTGCGCTGACAGTCAATTAAGGTCAGTTGCTCGCAGGCAACATCAATGGCGACCTCTTCCTTTACTTCACGCGCGGCGGCCTGCAGCGCGGTCTCTCCTGCTTCCAGGCTGCCGGTCACCGACTGCCAGAACGCGGGATCGTCGCGCCGCTGTAACATCAGCACCCGTTTCGTATCTTCGGCGTAAATCACCACCAGCACCGAAACGGGCAGCTTAAATGACATATTACTTGTTCTCCAGAGACGCTTTCGCCTCTTTCTCCACAACCTGAATACCCAGTTCACCGAGCGCAGCCGGATTGGCGAAGCTTGGCGCTTCGGTCATCAGACAGGCCGCGGCGGTGGTTTTCGGGAAGGCGATAACGTCGCGGATGTTATCGGTACCGGTCAGCAGCATGGTCAGACGGTCAAGACCGAACGCCAGACCCGCGTGCGGCGGCGTACCGTATTTCAGCGCATCCAGCAGGAAGCCGAATTTTTCACGCTGCTCTTGTTCATTAATGCCCAGAATACCAAATACGGTCTGCTGCATGTCGCCACGGTGAATACGTACAGAACCGCCGCCGACTTCATAACCGTTAATGACCATATCATAGGCGTTCGCTACGGCCTCTTCCGGCGCAGCTTTCAGCTCGTTCGCGGTCATATCTTTTGGCGAAGTGAACGGATGGTGCATCGCCGTCAGGCCGCCTTCGCCGTCGTCTTCGAACATCGGGAAGTCGATCACCCACAGCGGCGCCCATTTGCTCTCGTCAGTCAGGCTCAGGTCTTTACCGAGCTTCAGACGCAGCGCGCCCAGCGCGTCCGCCACCACTTTCTTGTTGTCGGCGCCGAAGAAGATCATATCGCCGTCCTGCGCGCCGGTGCGTTCGAGGATCGCTTCCACGATCTCAGCGGTGAGGAATTTCGCCACCGGGCTGTTGATCCCGTCCATGCCTTTCGCACGCTCGGTCACTTTAATATAGGCCAGCCCCTTCGCGCCGTAGATCTTCACAAAGTTGCCGTATTCGTCAATCAGCTTGCGGGTCAGAGAGGCACCGCCCGGGACGCGCAGGGCCGCCACGCGCCCTTTCGGATCGTTGGCCGGGCCGGCAAAGACCGCGAATTCCACGGACTTCAGCAGGTCGGCGACGTCCACCAGCTCCATCGGGTTACGCAGATCCGGTTTATCGGAGCCATAACGACGTTCGGCTTCGGCGAAGGTCATGATCGGGAAATCACCCAGGTCGACGCCTTTAATTTCCAGCCACAGCTGACGCACCATTGCTTCCATGATCTCACGCACCTGCGGCGCGGTCATAAAGGAGGTTTCCACGTCGATCTGGGTAAATTCAGGCTGACGGTCGGCACGCAGGTCTTCATCGCGGAAACATTTAACGATCTGATAATAGCGATCGAACCCGGACATCATCAGCAGCTGTTTGAACAGCTGCGGGGACTGCGGCAGCGCGTAGAATTTGCCTTTATGCACGCGGGAAGGCACGAGGTAATCGCGAGCGCCTTCCGGGGTGGCTTTGGTCAGCATCGGAGTTTCGATGTCGAGGAAGCCATGGTCGTCCATAAAGCGGCGCACAAAGCTGGTGATTTTCGCGCGGGTTTTCAGACGCTGCGCCATTTCCGGACGACGCAGGTCGAGGTAGCGGTATTTCAGACGCGCTTCTTCGGTGTTGACGTGATTGGAGTCCAGCGGCAGCGATTCTGAGCGGTTAATGATCGTCAGATCGGAGGCCAGCACTTCGATGGCGCCGGTGGCCATGTCCGCGTTGATGTTTTTCTCTTCACGCGCGCGGACGGTGCCAGTGACCTGAATGCAGAACTCATTACGCAGTTCAGAGGCTAATTTCAACGCATCCGCACGATCCGGGTCGAAAAACACCTGAACGATGCCTTCGCGGTCGCGCATATCGATAAAAATGAGGCTACCGAGATCGCGACGGCGGTTGACCCAACCACACAGAGTCACCTGCTGCCCAACGTGGGACTGTCGAAGCTGTCCGCAATATTCTGTACGCATGAGATATCCCTTAACTTAGCCGTCGGCGGATTGTCGTCTGCCCTGCAGGCGACGAGGTCGCAGCTTTAGCTGATGTCACAACTGAATGAAAAAAGGCGGCTATTATACTGGAAATTCTGTCGTTCGATAAGTCCGACGCACGATGTACGCTGCTTTGCTGCGCGCTTAACGTCTACACTCACATAAATTAACAATATTTGTTACCCTTTTGCTGAAGCCGCGCAGGTATTGTAGCCGCCTGACAACAGAAGAAGATACGGGGATACCATGTTAGAACTCAATGCAAAAAAAACGGCGCTGGTGGTGATCGATCTGCAGGAAGGCATTCTGCCTTTTGCCGGCGGACCACATCGGGCTGACGAGGTGGTGGCGCGTGCCGCTCGCCTGGCAGACAAGTGTCGACAACAGGGTTCACCGGTCATCATGGTCCGCGTCGGCTGGTCGGCCGATTTCGCCGAAGCGCTGAAACAGCCTGTCGACGCTCAGGCCGGGGCGCATACGCTGCCTGAAAACTGGTGGACCTACCCGGCCACGCTGGGTAAGCAGGAGAGCGATATCGAAGTGACCAAACGCCAGTGGGGCGCGTTCTATGGCACCGACCTTGAGCTTCAGCTGCGCCGCCGCGGTATCGACACCATTATTCTCTGCGGTATCTCCACCAACATCGGCGTCGAATCCACCGCCCGCAACGCCTGGGAGCTGGGTTTTAACCTGGTCATCGCTGAAGATGCCTGCAGCGCCGCCTCCGCCGAGCAGCATCAGGGCAGCATGACGCATATTTTCCCGCGCATCGGTCGGGTGCGCAGCACCGAGGAGATCCTCGCCGCGCTATGATTTATATTGGGCTTCCCCAGTGGTCGCACCCGAAATGGGTGCGCCTTGGCATCACCAGCCTTGAAGAGTACGCCCGCCACTTCAATTGCGTGGAGGGTAACACCACCCTGTATGCGCTACCGAAGCCGGAGATTGTCACCCGCTGGTATGAACAAACCCATGATGACTTCCGCTTCTGCTTTAAATTCCCGGCCACCATCTCGCACCAGGCCGCCCTGCGTCATTGCGACGATTTAAGCAGTGAATTTTTTGCCCGCCTGGCGCCGCTGGCCTCGCGCATCGGCCAGTACTGGCTGCAGCTGCCGGCGACCTTCGGTCCTCGCGATCTCCCCGCGCTATGGCATTTTCTCGACGGGCTGCCGAAGGATTTCACCTACGGCGTCGAGGTTCGTCACCCCGAATTCTTCGCCAAAGGCGAAGCGGAACAGCAGCTCAACCGCGGGCTGCACGAGCGCAACGTTAACCGCGTGATCCTCGATAGCCGCCCGGTCCACAGCGCTGCGGCCACCAGTCCGGCGATGATCGACGCGCAGAAAAAGAAACCCAAAGTGCCGGTACATGCGGTGATGACCGCCCGGCAGCCGATGGTACGCTTTATCGGCGGTGACGACATGGCCCACAACCGGGAACTGTTTCGCGTCTGGCTGCAGACCCTGCCGAAGTGGCATCAGTCTGGCACCCCGTGGCTGTTCCTGCATACCCCAGACATTGCTTACGCGCCGACGCTGGTCGATACGCTGTGGAGCGATCTGCGCACCGCCCTGCCGGCGGCAGGAAATGCGCCGTCGATTCCGCAGCAATCCTCCCTTTTCTGATATCCTGCTATCATAATCGGAGCCATCTGCCAGAGTTAAAGGGAGTTTTCGTATGGTCAGCGCGCTGTATGCCGTTTTAGGTGCGTTATTGTTAGTGAAGTTCTCGTTCGACGTGGTGCGGTTACGCACCCAATACCATGTAGGCTACGGTGACGGCGGCTTTAGCGAGCTACAGGTCGCCATCCGCGTTCACGGTAATGCCGTCGAATATGTGCCGATTGGCCTCATTTTGCTGTTATTTATGGAGATGAACGGCGCCCAGACCTGGATGGTGCACGTTTGCGGCATTTTATTGATTGTCGGGCGACTGATGCACTCCTGGGGTTTTCATCACCGCGTCTACCACTGGCGCCGCTCCGGCATGAGCGCCACCTGGTGCGCCTTGTTGCTGATGGTGCTGGCCAACCTCTGGTATATGCCCTGGGAGTTGGTTTTCTCCCTCCGTTAGCGCACAATACGCCGTTTTCGTTTTTTCGGGTTTAACGTTATGTCTCACCGCGATACGCTTTTTTCCGCGCCGATTGCCAGCCTCGGCGACTGGACCTTTGATGAACGGGTTGCTGAAGTCTTCCCGGATATGATCCAGCGCTCTGTGCCCGGCTATTCCAATATCATCTCGATGATCGGCATGCTGGCCGAGCGCTTCGTTCAGCCCAACACCCAGGTTTACGATCTTGGCTGTTCGCTGGGCGCCGCCACCCTCTCTGTGCGCCGCAATATTAGTCATCCGGGCTGTCGCATTATCGCCATCGACAACTCTCCCGCGATGGTAGAGCGCTGCCGTCGCCATATTGACGCCTATAAAGCGCCGACGCCGGTCGAGGTCATTGAAGGGGATATCCGCGATGTGGCCATTGAAAACGCCTCGCTGGTGATCCTGAACTTTACCATTCAGTTCCTTGAGCCGGGCGATCGCCAGGCGATCCTCAATAAAGTCTATCAGGGGCTTAATCCGGGCGGCGCGCTGGTGCTCTCGGAGAAATTCAGCTTCGAAGACGCCCACGTCGGCGAGCTGCTGTTCAATATGCATCATGATTTTAAACGCGCGAACGGCTACAGCGAGCTGGAGATCAGCCAGAAACGCAGCATGCTGGAAAATGTGATGCTGACGGACTCCGTGGAAACCCATAAAGCCCGCCTGCGTCAGGCTGGGTTTGAACATGCCGAACTGTGGTTCCAGTGCTTTAACTTTGGCTCGCTGGTGGCAGTAAAATCCGGGGAGCAGGCATGATCGACTTCAGTAATTTCTATCAGCTGATCGCCAAAAGCCCGCTATCTCACTGGCTGGAAACCTTGCCAGCTCAGGTAGCCGCCTGGCAGCGCGAGGCCCTGCACGGCAAGTTTCGCGAATGGGAGCGCGCCGTTGAGTTTCTTCCGGAATTAACGCCGTGGCGTCTGGATCTCCTGCACAGCGTCACCGCCGAGAGCGAAACGCCGCTCAGCGAAGGTCATCAGCTGCGGGTAGAAAACCTGCTTAAAAACCTGATGCCGTGGCGCAAAGGGCCTTATTCGCTGTACGGCATTAATATCGATACCGAATGGCGTTCCGACTGGAAATGGGAGCGCGTCCTGCCGCACCTGTCCGATCTTACCGGGCGGACTATCCTCGACGTGGGCTGCGGCAGCGGCTATCACATGTGGCGAATGATCGGCGCCGGCGCGCATCTGGCGGTCGGCATCGATCCCACCCAGCTGTTCCTGTGCCAGTTTGAAGCGGTGCGTAAGCTGCTCGGCAACGACCAGCGGGCGCATCTCCTGCCGCTGGGCATCGAGCAGCTGCCGGCGCTGGAGGCCTTCGACACCGTGTTCTCGATGGGCGTGCTCTACCACCGCCGCTCGCCGCTGGACCATCTGTGGCAGCTGAAAGATCAGCTGGCGCCGGGAGGCGAGCTGGTGCTGGAGACGCTGGTGGTCGAAGGGGATGAAAATACGGTGCTGGTTCCGGGCGACCGCTATGCGCAGATGCGCAACGTCTATTTTATTCCCTCGGCGGCGGCCCTGAAAATGTGGCTGGAGAAGTGCGGGTTTATCGATGTGCGCATCGTCGATGCCTGCGTCACCTCGACCGATGAGCAGCGGCGCACCGAATGGATGACCAGTGAATCGCTGGCCGATTTCCTCGACCCGCAGGATCAGCGCAAAACCGTGGAGGGGTATCCGGCTCCGCTGCGCGCGGTGATTATCGCCACCAAACCGGAAACGCAGCAGTCGCTGGCAAAAAAAGCGAGATAAAAAAAGGCCCCTGTTTAATGGGCAGGGGCCTGGTACGGGCAATCATCATATTGGGCGACATGATGTGCAGCAAAAAACCGTTTAACTTCTCCAGGCGGAGATAATCCCTTTCATCTCCGCCACCGCTTCGCCATTGACGGCGTAGCGCCTGTATTCGTCCGCATCGGGATCGGCTGACATCGAAACGCCTGGATGACGAAAGCGCATCTCCGATGGCAACCACTGGCCTGCAGAGCTATGAACCTCTTTCACCCCCGCCTGCAGCAACAGCGGCAAGTTCGCGGCGCGCACTCCCGCACCGGCCATAATGATTGGAGTATCCCCTGCGGCAATAAGTTCCGTAATTAATGAAATACCTTTCTCCGCCGAGGATTGCTGACCGGAAGTCAGGATACGTTTAACCCCCAGCTCACCCAGCGTCTTCCAGGCCTGACGCGGGTCGGCACACAGATCGAACGCGCGATGAAAGGTCACCGCCAGCGGCCCGGCCGCGGCCATTATTTTTTTCATCCGCGGGATATCGACCTGGCCATCGGCATTCAGTACGCCGGTCACCACCCCGGGAAAGCCGAGCTCCCGCACCATGCAGATATCGCTAAGCATCGCGGCGAACTCCTCTTCGGTGTAGCAGAAATCGCCGCCGCGCGGGCGAACGATCGGATGCACCGGGAGGGTAATCGCCTCGCGGACCGAGACCAGCACCCCATAAGAGGGTGTTAATCCCCCTTCCTGCGGCGCGGCGCAGAGTTCAATACGATCGGCGCCGCAGCGCTCAGCCTCCCGAGCGCACGCCATGCTGTAGCAACACACTTCCAGTACCGCCATTCCTCTCTCCCTGATCCAGACAACCTTTGCAGCATGTCATGATTTCACGCGGCAGACGCCGCGCGGCTTCACACTGTTACGTATCGGCTTGCTCGCTGGCGACGATTTGTTCAATCGACCACGGATGAAATTTCACCGTCACGCTGCCGTCGGTCACCGCCAGGGTGGGATTCGGCAGACGCTCATGCTGCCCTTTCGGCGAGCTGGTTTTGACGACGATCCCCGGCTGGCTGAGTCCGTCATCGGCCAGCAGCGCCAGCGCGCGGGCATTTAAGGTTGCCGGATCGCCAGGTAGGACAATTTCAATATGCTCCCAGCCTTCATGGGGATAACGCTTTTCACCCGGCCACGGCAGCTCAATGATATGGAAGCGCCAGTGCGCCACGCAGACCGGCTCCGCCAGTTTAAACAGACAGATAGGCCGGCCGTTAATCATATTCTCCGACAGCAGGGTTCCGCACTGTTCCAGACCGCGGCGCCAGCGTTCCGCAGTGGTATTCTGATGACAGCGCAGGGAGATATGGTCGGCGTCGAGCCCGGCGATCTCCAGTCCCAGTCGCGCAGTGAAGCGCTGAAGCGCATCGGAAAATCGCGGGAGATCCGCCGTAATATCGGCCAGTTGTTCAATTTGCTGCCAGTTTGCCATGGGTTTGCTCGTCAATGATGCTCGTCAGTAATGAAAAGGTAATTTACCGTGTTTCGGTCTGCGGACCAACCGCCGCCCTGCTGATGGGCAACTGAACGGCGATGGATTGCGCACGCCGCCGCGCCGCGCGCAATGCTGACGGACGGGGACAAATGCAGTATACTCCCGCCCTAATTTGTCCACATTATGGCGCTGCCTCCCTCGGGGGCAGGCGCATTACACGTAAGGTATTCCGGTGAATATTCAGGCTCTTCTCTCAGAAAAAGTCAGCCAGGCCCTGATCGCGGCAGGCGCGCCTGCCGATTGCGAACCTCAGGTCCGCCAGTCAGCAAAAGTTCAGTTCGGTGACTATCAGGCCAACGGCGTGATGGCTGTCGCCAAAAAACTGGGCATGGCGCCGCGACAACTTGCAGAGCAGGTACTGTCTCATCTTGACCTCAACGGCATTGCCAACAAGGTTGAAATCGCCGGGCCGGGCTTTATCAATATTTTCCTCGATCCTGCTTTTCTGGCGGACAACGTCAACCGCGCGCTGCAGTCTGAGCGCCTGGGCGTCACGAAACCGCAGGCGCAGACTATCGTCGTCGACTACTCGGCACCCAACGTAGCGAAAGAGATGCACGTTGGCCATCTGCGTTCGACCATCATTGGCGATGCTTCAGTCCGTACCCTGGAGTTCCTGGGTCATAAGGTGATCCGCGCCAACCACGTCGGCGACTGGGGCACCCAGTTCGGTATGCTGATCGCGTATCTGGAAAAACAGCAGCAGGAAAACGCCGGTGAGATGGCCCTGGCCGACCTCGAAGGTTTCTATCGCGAAGCGAAAAAGCACTACGACGAAGACGAAGCCTTCGCCGAGCGCGCACGTAGCTACGTGGTTAAACTGCAGGGCGGCGATCAGTACTTCCTGCAGATGTGGCGTAAGCTGGTCGACATCACCATGTCGCAAAACCAGATCACCTACGATCGCCTGAATGTGACGCTGACCCGCGATGACGTAATGGGTGAGAGCCTGTACAACCCGATGCTGCCGGGGATCGTCGCCGATCTGAAAGCCAAAGGGCTGGCCGTCGAGAGCGAAGGCGCCACCGTGGTGTTCCTTGATGAGTATAAAAACAAGGAAGGCGAACCGATGGGCGTCATCATCCAGAAAAAGGATGGAGGCTACCTTTACACCACCACCGATATCGCCTGCGCGAAGTATCGCTATGAAACGCTGCACGCCGACCGCGTGCTCTATTACATCGACTCTCGTCAGCACCAGCACCTGATGCAGGCGTGGACCATCGTGCGTAAAGCAGGCTACGTGCCGGACTCTGTGCCGCTGGAGCACCATATGTTCGGTATGATGCTGGGGAAAGACGGCAAGCCGTTTAAAACCCGCGCCGGCGGTACCGTGAAGCTGGCCGATCTGCTGGACGAAGCGCTGGAGCGCGCCCGTCGCCTGGTAGCGGAGAAAAACCCGGACATGTCGGCTGACGAGCTGGAAAATCTGGCGAAAGTGGTCGGTATCGGCGCGGTGAAATATGCCGATCTGTCGAAAAACCGCACCACCGATTACGTTTTTGACTGGGATAATATGCTGGCGTTCGAAGGCAACACCGCGCCGTATATGCAGTATGCCTATACCCGCGTGCTCTCCGTCTTCCGCAAAGCCGGCATCGACGAAAACGCGATGAACGACGCGCCGGTGGTCATCGCCGAAGATCGCGAAGCCCAGCTGGCCGCGCGCCTGTTGCAGTTTGAAGAGACCCTCTCCGTGGTCGCTCGCGAAGGGACGCCGCACGTGATGTGCGCCTACCTGTACGATCTGGCGGGGCTATTCTCCGGCTTCTACGAGCATTGCCCGATCCTCAGCGCGGAAAGCGAAGAGACCCGCAACAGCCGCCTGAAGCTGGCGCTGCTGACGGCGAAAACCCTCAAGCTGGGTCTCGATACCCTGGGTATCGAAACCGTAGAGCGTATGTAACAAACAACCCGGCGAAAGCCGGGTTAGTTTTATTCGGCGCCCCGTCAGCGGGGCCCCTGCTCAGAAATACTTGCGCAGATACTCCGTCAGACAAAGGATCGCCATCGCCTGGCCATAGGGCATCGAGGTAAGCGGGATCTGGCGATAAAAATCAAGGTCTGCCCCCATTCCGGTGCCAAACGAGGTCTGCAGCAGCTCCCCCTGCGGCGAAATATTCTGCACAATCCCGCGAATCGCTTTTTCAGCCACCCCGGCATAGTGCTGCCCGACGTAACGCTTGCGCACCGCTTTGAGAATGCCGTAGGCAAAGCCAGCGGTCGCGGAGGCCTCAGGATAAGAGTGCGGATCGTCCAGCAGGGTATGCCACAGGCCGCTGTCGTCCTGGCATTTTGCTAAGGCGGCAATCTGTGCGTCGAGTACCGTCATCAGATAACGCCGTACCGCGTTCCCCTCGGGGAGATCCACCAGCTCCAGAAAGTCCGGGATCACCATGGTGAGCCAGCTGTTGCCCCGCGCCCAGCGCGCCCGGGCAAAGTTGTGCCGCCCCTCATAGCTCCAGCCGTGAAACCACAGCCCGGTCTCCCGGTCCATCAGGTTCTGCACATGGAGCAGGAACTGATAGGTCGCCTCCTCCACATACTGCGGGCGATTAAGCAGCTTGCCAATTTTGGCTAACGGCAGCACGGTCATCATCAGCGTGTCATCCCACATTTGCTGATGGTTCTCCTCCGCCAGGGTCATGTGCTGCATGCCGCCCTGCTCGGTGCGCGGCATCTCATGCATCGCCCACTCCGCCCAGCTCTCCAGCCACGGCAGATACGCCATCCGGCCGGTCTCTTCAAAGCGGTATGCCAGGGTCAGGAACGGGGCCATCGTATTGACGTTTTTGGTCGTTGCCCCCTCGGCGAAGCGGTCGGCAAACCAGCGGTCGATGATATCGCGCATCTCGATATCGCCGGTTTGCTGATAATACTGATAGATGCCGTACAGCCCAACGCCGTGGGTCCACTCCCAGCCGGCCCAGCCTTTGGTATCGATCACGCGCCCGTCATCGAGGCGCAGTAAAAATTGCCCGCTCTCATCCTTAATGTTCACCAGGTTTTGCGTCACGTTGCGGATCAGTGCCTGCAGTTCGCTGCGGGCGATAAAACGCTCAGGCTGACACAGTAATGGGCTATGTTTGACTGGCCAAACTTTCATGTTGTTAACCTCGGGTGTATGTCGAATTTAAAGCGCCGCCCTGGGTGAGCCCCGGGGCAGCAGGTTTATGACGATTCAGATAGCCAATATTGTTATTGCCCCACAGGCAGTCGTAAGGCATCCCCGCCAGCATCTCGACCACCGCGCGGTGTTCTGCAATGGTCTGTTCCGGCTGGGCACTGCCGAGATCGCGCATTCTGAGGGTTTCACTGCGCAGGATGCTGTGGGTGTGCAGGTTGAGCTTGAAGCGTAGCGAGACGAGGAAGCCGCAGGCTAACACCACCAGAGTGCCGACGCTGAGGATCAGCAAAATGGTATGACTCACCCCTGGCGGTTGTATTTTTTGCCCGGAGACAAACCCCGACAGCTGCATGATGATGCCCACCAGCATGACCGCCCCCGCCTGCGAGGCTTTGCGGGTCAGCGTCATGATGCCGGCAAAAATTCCTTCGCGGCGCTGGCCGGTGATCGCCTCGTCGACGTCGGCAATATAGGTGTAGGTATTCCACGGTACGTAGTTAATCCCGCCGCGTCCCAGTCCGGCGACAGCAGAGATGAGCAGCAGTAAGGAATAGACGTCGCTCAGTCCGGCGTAATAGAGCAGCGCATACGAGAGCGAGCTCAGGCCAAACAGGACCACCACCATGCGGTAGGACGGCGCCGGGCCAAAGCGAATGCACAACGGGATCATGGCGATCACCGCAATAAACTGGAAGATGGCCATCGTCCCGAGCAGATTCGAGGCGACAGAGGCTTCCTGCATCAGGACAAAGACCACGTAGTAGGTAAACACGGCATTGAAGACGTCCTGGGCGATATAGCCCCCCAGATACATGCCGAGGTGCTGGCGGAAAATTTTTATCCGCAGCGTGGAGCTTAGCTCAATCACCAGGCGATTGAGGCTCTGAGCGAGGGTTAAGTTTTGTTTTTCCGCTTCCGCCCGCAGCGCCGCCTCTGACCACGCCTCACGCGGCCGTTCCCACGTGAAGCACCAGACGAAGGTCAGCATCACCGCACACAGGACCGAGAACACCAGACTGGCATAAAAGAATGAGCTGGCATTGTTTTTCCCGAGCCAGGTGAGGAGGATCCCCGGCAGAAAGGAGGCTAAAATCGCCGACATTTGCGCCATCGAGATGCGCGCGCCAGAAAATTTGGTTTTCTGTTTAAAGTCATCAGTCATCTCTGGCACCAGCGTTTCGTAGGGCACCAGAATCATGGTGTAAACCATATCAAACAGCAGATAGGTGACGAGGTAGTACCAGAAGCCCATCTCGCCGACCCACATCGCTGAATAGCTGAATACGCACGGAATGCCGAGCAGAATAAAGAATTTTCTGCGGCCGAAGCGCTTTCCGAGCCAGGTGGTGCCGAAGTTATCGGTGAGAAAGCCCATCAGCGGGCTCACCACCGCATCCAGCACGCGGGCAGCAGCAAAAATAAGCGTGGCCTCAATTGGGGTCAGTCCGCAGAAGGTCGTGTAAAAGTAGAGTAGCCATGCGGCAGTTAGCGCTGTCGTGCCGGCGCCGAGAAAATCGCCCGCGCCGTAGGCCAGGTAGTTAGCCAGTCCAATTTTTCGTGTTTTCATCGCCGTGATCCTGTGTCTTTTATTAAAAGAACGCCGACAATCGTTCCGGATTTGCCACCGGAAGGGAGTGGGTACCTGGCTACACTAAAAGCAGTGAAACGACGTTACCTTTGTGTTTTTGCCACGGAACAACCGCCGGTGGCAAAATGACAAAGAGACGATGTCTCTACTTCACTCATTTATAAAACAGCATTTCTTTTAAATAAAAAGGCAGGTTCATTTATGTGATCTTGTGAGGAAAACACGGACTGGCGAAGAGCGTCGCAAATCACGGGAGCAACCCTTGCGCCGCTGGGGAAACAGGAGTAAAGAAAGAAGGGTTATTCCGCGTATCTCAAGGAGGCCAGATGCCTTATTCACATCTGCTGGTTGCCGTCGCGCCAACGCCGGAAAGTCAGATATTAATTAAAAAAGCGGTGTCGATTGCCCGCCCCGTTAACGCGAAAGTGAGCTTTATCACCTTCGCCACGGATCCGGAAATGTATAACCAGTTCGCCGCACCGATGATGGAAAATCTGCGTGAGCTGATGCAGGAAGAAACGCGGGAGTTTCTCAATGAGCTGGCTCGTCAGGCGGACTACCCGATAGAAAAAATGACCATCGCCTGCGGCGAACTGGGTCACCATGTCAAAGACTTTTGCCAGTCGCACAAGGTTGATCTGGTGATCTGCGGCAATCACAACCACTCGCTTTTCTCGCGCGCCACCTGCTCGGCGAAAAATATCGTCGGCAGTAGCGGCGTCGATGTTCTGCTGGTTTCCCTTGAAAAGGGCTAACGCCGGTTAGCCCTTTTCCTGAACTAGGCCAGTTTAGGGAAGGTGGCTATCTTCCCCCGCAGGCGGCTCTCCTCGCTGCGCGGCGAAATATGCTGCAGATCGTCGACAAAACGCGCCTGCCAGTTATGAATATCATTCTCTCTGATCACGTCCAGCATCGCGGAATGACGGGCGATACGTTCCGCCAGCGGCATGCTGAGAGCACGATCCAGCGCGGTGGCAACCTCATCGCGATCGTAAGGGTTGACGATCAGCGCGCTGGTCAGCTCCTGCGCCGCCCCGGCAAACTGCGACAGCACCAGCACCCCGGGGTTATCCGGATCCTGCGCCGCGACGTATTCTTTCGCCACCAGGTTCATGCCATCACGCAGCGGCGTCACCAGCCCGACGTCAGAGTAGCGGAAGACCTTCATCAGCAGCTTACGGTCAAAATGCTGGTTCAGGTAGTAGAGCGGGGTCCAGCCAAGCTGGCCAAACTGGCCATTGATGCGTCCGGCTGCAGTTTCCAGCTGGTGACGAATATCCTGATAGGCCTGTACATCGCCACGGGAAGTGGGCGCGATCTGGGTATAACGGATCTTGCCATGATGTTGAGGGTACTTCTCAAGCAGCGTCTCATAGGCGAGGAATCGCTCCGGCAACCCTTTCGAGTAGTCAAGCCGCTCCACGGAGAAGATATTCTTCACATTTTTCAGCTCATTCTTCAGCTGAGCCAGCTTCGGCGGCAGCGGGCCTTTGGCGTTGCGCGTAATTTCGTCCGGATCGATCCCAATCGGATAAACCTCGGTACTGAACGCCTTACCCCATGCCTGATAGCGTTTGTCCCCGAGATCGGAGAGTCGGGTCTGCATGGCAATGCTGTCAAGAAAGGCGGTTCTGTCGCTTTCGGTCTGGAAGCCCAGCAGATCGTAATCGCACAGTTGCTCCAGCAGCTCGGCATGCGGCGGTAGCGCGTTAAAAATCTCCGGCGTCGGGAATGGAATATGCAAAAAGAAGCCGATCCGGTTGTTCACTCCGCGCTTACGCAGTTCACTGGCGAAAGGCAGCAGATGGTAATCATGGATCCACAGCGTATCGTCTGGCTCGATCAGCGGCAGAAGCTTGTCCGCCAGCATCGCGTTGACCCGCAGATATCCCTCCCAGGCTTCGCGCTGGAAGCTGACCAGGTCAAGACGATAGTGGAAGGCCGGCCACAGCACGGCGTTGGAAAACTGGTTGTAATATTCATCATGGTCCCGTTCATTCAGGTTGAACGACGCCCAGGAGATATTTCCGCGGGAGACCTGCTTCAGCGGCTGCTGGTCATCGCCAATTTCGCCGCTCCAGCCAAACCACAGACCCCCCGCCGCTTTCAGTGCCCCCAGGATGCCGACGGCCAGACCGCCAGCGCTCGATTTTTTATCGTCCGGTAAGGCGATACGGTTAGAGACTACGACTAAACGACTCATGGTCATCCCTCCTTTCGGTTTGCGCGTCATACGCCAGATGTTGCAACCACGTCCTTACAGCGGCGGCATCCGCCAACCGCCAGTGCGCCTGAGTTTCCCCGGCGCCGACTTTTACCGACATTCCCTGCAGTTGATTAACCACGCTAAATCCCGCCTCATCGGTCAAATCATCGCCGACAAAAACCGGTTCGCGGCCGGCAAACGGCGCCTCCTGCATGAAGGCGCTGATCGCCTCCCCTTTGTTCACTCCACGGGGTTTAATCTCCACCACGCATTTACCCAGCTGCAATGCCAGCAGCGGGTAGCGCTGAACGATGCGCTGAGCCAGCTCCAGTACTGCGCTCTGCTGCTGCGGAGCCTGGCGGTAGTGCAGCGCGAAGGCCATCTCTTTACTCTCCAGCTCGCAGCCGGGGAGCCCCTGCAGCGCCGAGGTCAGCTCAGTCGCGATTTCATCGCGCAGCGCCGACGGCAGAGAAACGATATAGGTTTTACCATTGATATCACGGCGTTCTGCCCCGTGAACGCCGGCCAGCGGTAGCCGCCAGGGATGGGTTAGCGCGTCAAGTTCAGCCATTGAGCGCCCTGAAATCAATGCCACCGCCCCACCCTGCTGCTGGGCCAGCGCGTTGAGCGCCTGCAGCGTGTTGTCGGGTATCACCACCTGATCGGGGTGCGGTTGGATATCGGCAAGAGTACCGTCGAGGTCAAAGAAAAAAGCGTAGTTTCCGGTTAGCGCAGGCGGTACAGATATCTGGTTATCCACCCTGTTTCCTCCTTATCATGGCCAGCCGAAGCTGGTTGTTAATTATATGTTAGCCATGTAAGTATAGACAGTGTGACCAACCTCGCCATTTTTGATAGTTACCGCCAGCGAAACGGGCGCTGGCGGTAATTACTCTGTAGACTTAAAAGTTATGCCTGAAATCAGGCCGCGCGTTTGGCTTTTTGTTTGTAGCGGTCAAAAATCACCGCCGCCAGCAGGATCACACCGCGCACGACGTATTGTGAGAAAGGCGAGATGTTCAGCAGGTTCATCGCGTTCTCCACGGTCCCGAGGATCAGGATCCCGGCGACCACGTAGGAGATCTTGCCGATCCCGCCCTTCAGCGATACCCCGCCCAGCACGCAGGCTGAAATAACAATCAGCTCATAGCCAATCGAGGTCATCGGCTGGCCGCTGGTCATCCGCGACGCCAGAATGATCCCCGCGGCGGCCGATACCAGACCGGAGAGCACAAAGATAATAATCTTGGTGCGCACCACCGGGACCCCGGCCAGACGCGCCGCCTCTTCATTGCCGCCAATAGCCAGCGTATTACGGCCAAAGGTGGTTTTGTTTAGTAATAATCCGAAAACCACCAGGCAGGCGACCGTCAGCCAGATTGGCGCCGGCAGACCAAACCAGTTGGCGTAGCCGAGAGTGAAGAAGCGCTCATCTTCGATCCCCACCGCTTTCCCGTCGGAGATAATGTAGGCCAGGCCCCGGACGATTTGCATCGTCGCGAGGGTGGTGATCAGGGCGTTAATCTTCAGGCGCGCAATGACAAAGCCGTTGACCAGACCACTGACCGCGCCCAGCAGCAGGCCGGCGGCAATCCCCAGCCACAGGCTTTCGCTCAGGTTAATCACCACTGCGGTAGTGACCCCGGCACAGGCGATAACCGACGCCACCGACAGGTCAAAATCGCCGGAGGCCAGGCAGAAGAGCATGCCGCAGGCCACCATTCCGGACATCGAGATCGCCAGCCCCAGCCCCTTCATATTGACGAATGAGGCAAAGTTGGGCACAAAAATTACGCAGCCGATAAACAGCACAGCAAACACCACCAGCATGCCAAACTGATCCCAAATGCGGGCAAAGCTAAAGGCAGAGCGGGTAGCGCCAGACGTAGTCACAGATGACATCATTTACTCCTTACTCAGGCGACAGCCTGACTCACTTTTGGCATCGCAAGGCTTAACGCCTGCTGTTCATTGGCTTCTTCATGCAGCAGTTCGCCGGCGATTTGCCCTTCGCGCATCACCACGATGCGGTCAGCGACGCCCAGCACTTCCGGCAGGTCGCTGGAGGCAAACACCACGGCAACACCTGAGGCGGCGAGGCCATATATCACGTTGTAAATTTCATGTTTGGCGCCGACGTCGATGCCGCGGGTGGGCTCATCGAGCAGGATCACCTTCATCTCTTCCGACAGCCAGCGGCCAAGGATTGCTTTCTGCTGGTTGCCGCCCGACAGGTTCATGATCAGCTGTTCCGGGCCCGGCGTTTTAATGTTCAGCGACTGGATATGCTGATCGGCATTGTCTGCCTCCCAGGCGTTGTTGATCAGGCAGCCAGCGTGAATATGCTTGCGCCGGGCGCTGATATTGATATTGTCGCGTACGGAGTGAACCGGAATAATCCCCTCCGCTTTGCGATCTTCCGGGCACAGCATCATCCCGGCCTGAATGGCCTGGGCCGGTTTACGAATGTCGACGGGCTGGCCATCGATATACACCTGACCGCCGGTGATCCGGGTGCCGCCAAATAAGCCTTTCATCAGTTCGCTGCGCCCGGCGCCCACCAGCCCGAACAGGCCGACGATTTCGCCACTGCGTACCGAGAGGCTGACCGGCGTACGCACGCCCGGTGCTTTGACCTCCTCCAGACGCAGCCGCTCTTCGCCATAGGGGCGAGGTTTCCAGCCGTATATATCGCCCAGATTGCGCCCCACCATCGCCTGAACCAGGGCGTCATGACTGACGCTCGGCATATCGTCAAAAGTGCAGACATAGCGGCCATCCTTAAAGACGGTGATGGCATCGCTGAGGGCAAAAATTTCTTCCATCCGGTGCGAAACATAGATGATGACCCGCCCCTCCTCCCGCAGTTCGCGGATAACGCGAAACAGGTTGTCTATCTCGCGGGCGGAGAGCGAACTGGTCGGTTCATCGAAAGCGATGATCTTGGCATTGCGCGCCAGCGCTTTGGCAATCTCCACCATCTGCCACTGGCCTATAGAGAGATACTTCAGCGGCGTCTCCGGATCGATATCCAGCCCCAGATGTTCCAGCTGCAGGCGGGCCTCATAGTTGAGCAACGATCGGTTGACGATACCGCCTCTGTGCGGTAGCTGGCCAAGATAGATATTTTCGGCGACGGTCATCTCCGGGATCAGATGCAGCTCCTGGTAGATAATCGCCACGCCGGCGTTCAGCGCCTCCATGGTATTACTGAACGCCATCTGCTGGCCGCCGATCTGCAGGTGGCCAGCGGTCGGAATATAGTTGCCGCTGAGAATTTTCAGCAGCGTCGATTTGCCTGCGCCATTTTCACCCATCAGCGCGTGGATCTGTCCGGGGTAGCAGTCAAAACTGATATCGGACAAAGCCTTTACGCCAGGGAACGTCATGGTGATGCCGCGAAATGAGAGATAAGGGGTAGACTGTTGCATAACGACTCCGCTCTTCAGCACTCAGCCCCCGCCGCGGCGGGGGCCAGTTCAACCAGGCTGTTACAGCCCTTTTTTCGCCAGCTCTTCTTTGAAGTTATCGCGGGTAATCAGCACCACATCGGTCACCGCCGTGAACTTCGGCGGCTCAACGCCCTTAGTGACCCAGTTGTAGAGCATTTCGCTGGTTTTATAGCCATGAATATCCGGGCTTGGCAGCAGGGAACCATAGAAGCCGGTCGGTTGCGCCTTCGACAGTTCGTTGACCGCATCCACACCGTTGATGCCGATGCCAATCACATCCGGTGCTTTAAAGCCCTGGCCTTCAGTGGCACGCACGCCGCCGAGCACGGTGTTGTCGTTCATCCCCACGATCAGCCAGTGTTTCACCTGCGGGTGCTGGACCAGCATGGAGTTACCGGCGTCAAACGCCCCCGGGATATCGTTAGATTTTGTCGGCACGCGGTAGATTTGCGCGTCCGGGAAGCCGGCTGCCTTCAGGGCATCGATGGAGCCGGTGGTGCGACGACGGGCGGTGTCCAGCTCATCGGCGGTGATAGCCATCACCGCGGTGTCTTTAACATCCCAGCCGCGTTTTTGCATCTCTTTATAGAGTTCCTGCCCCTGGCGGGCGCCGATTTCGCTGGCCGCCATCATCACCAGCGGTACGCTCTCCATCGGTTTGCCTTTCGCATTGACGAACTGGTCATCGACGGTAATGACCTTCATGTCATAGCCACGCGCTTTGGCGACAATCGCCGACCCGAGCTTGGGATCGGGGGTACAGATGACAAAGCCCTTCGCGCCGCTGGCTGCCAGGCTGTCGATTGCGTTGAGGGTTTTCTCACCATCCGGAACCGCAATTTTAATGACGTCAAACCCTAAATCTTTTCCTGCTTTATCAGCAAATTTCCACTCAGTCTGGAACCATGGCTCTTCCGGCTGCTTCACCAGAAAACCCAGTTTCAAATTTTCCGCCATAGCTGATTGTGACATAACCGCAGCGAGACCAATGGCCGCCAGCGCTTTAGTAAATTTGTGCATGGTAAACTCCAGCTTTAATTCGCTTTCATGTAGGGAAAAATCGGAATTAACAATTTTATCGGCATCAAAACAAGGCATTAGAAAAATCGCATTCCCCACTGCCGTTGTTAGAGTAGTAATACCCGGAAATTATTTCTCCATACGAGAGCATTATCACATCGCGGAATTACAGTAATTGCGTACATACATTTAGCAAAAAATGACATAAAAAATGACACAATTGTCATACAATTTTACCGGGCTATAGCAGGATCATCTATACCACCAGCAGACTTATCCTTGTGATGTCAGAGGATGTTTAACAGAGGGTTACAGCGCTGTTATCCCCGGCGATTCCCAGCCTCGTAAAGGGCGTTCGCCTCTGTGCCTCTTAAGTGACAACAGCCCCGTATCGCCGGGCGACCGGGACCGCTTAATATCGCGAAAAAACGGATCTTTTCCGTAATTAATACCGAATTGAAAAAATATTCCGCTTCAAATAAAAGCCTGCAACAAAAAATAAAAATAATGATCATTAGCCAGAAACATTACGCTTGAAATAACTTATTCCGCTCTGTTCTACGACAAATTTCGTAGTCAAATACCTATAACTTATCACTAACGCGATGCCAGCAAGCCCCGGCCAACGGCGCATGATTTCAGTCCAGATACCCTCTAAAAATAATGGTGTAACAAAACGTAAATTACCGCGATTGAGAGTTTTCTTAATTCCGTTGAGCGAGTATTCTTAAATCGTCGGCAAATGGAAAAAATACCCGACTCATACGGAATGTGTAGAGTTTTATTATTCTGCAACAGTGCCGCGTGTCACTATTTTATCTTGTGGTTATCCGCAGGATCTGTCGACACGCATCAGTAACCCCTTCCCGGTTAATAAGGATATTTTTTTATGGCAGTTCCAGGAATGGCACAAAAGCTAAACACCCAGATGAATCTTGAGTTTCACGCCTCTAACGTTTACCTGAACTTAAGCGAGTGGTGTGCCCGGCATCGCTTCGACGGCGCCGCGACATTTTTGCGCACCCGCGCGCAAAGCAGCATTACCCTCACCATGCGCGTATTTGACTATCTGAAAAAAGCCGGCAGCTGGCCGATAGTGAATCCCGACCGCGCCTGTAATCCCGAATGCACCTCGCTGGAAGATCTGTTTACCCAAACCCTGAACGATTACCAACAGCGCAGCAGTATGCTGAGCGGTCTTGCCGAAGAAGCCAGGGCACAAAGCGACGACAACACCTGGCGATTTCTGACGCTGCTGGCGGAAGAGCAGCAACAGGATGGTCTGCTGTTGCAAAGCGTGCTTGAGGAAATCCGCAATGCCGATAAAGCTGGTCTCGGAATGGAGCAGACCGATCGGCGTCTGATGGCATTGGTCGGAGAACCACGGAAGCCGCATTAGTCAGCCATTTTCGCTCTGTCAGGGGGAGCGTGCCCACGCTGCCCCGTCTCTCGCTTTAAATCAGTTATGTCAATTTTTCCACCTCATTTATTCCCCAATAGAATAAAAAAGTTTTAACGCGATCGCATTCCCTCGTCACCGTTACCCCTTCTCAGGGATTAGTGAGCGCGGTCACTTTTTATCAAGCCACAAAGAAATATAAAAACAGTGTTTCAAAAATATAAAACACGAGGTTTATTTTTTTATGGCTAGATACACGGCTTCAGCCCCTGAAGGGCTGCAGGGAAGACCGATCTTGTTACGCCATCAGTTAGCTTACGGCGGCGGTAATCTGTTGGGGAGTGGCGCGCTGGCGATAAGCGGCGCCTGGCTGCTCTATTTTTATACGACTTTTTGCGGCCTGACGCTGATCGAGGCCTCATTTATCTTCTCCGTCGCCAGCATCATCGATGCTATCAGCAACCCGCTGATGGGCTATCTCACCGATAACTTTGGCAAAACGCGCTTAGGCAAGCGCTTTGGCCGCCGGCGTTTCTTTCTGCTGATCGGCATCCCCTTGATGATGTTCTACCCGCTGCTGTGGGTGGAAGGCCTGAGTTTCTGGTACTACCTCTGCACCTATGTGGTGTTTGAGATCATCTACACCTCTATCATGGTGCCTTATGAAACGCTGGCGACAGAGATGACCGATGATTTCTCGCTGCGCTCAAAACTGACCGGCTATAAAGCCATTTTCGGCAAGCTAGCCAACTTCCTTGCGGCGTTTATTCCCGGACAGTTCATTCTGCTGTATGGCAAAGATTCTGCCACCCCTTTCTTCCTCACCGGTCTGACCTACGGCGTTATCCTCATCGTCGCGATTTCCTGCCTGTGGCTGTGCAGCTGGGAACGAAAGCGCGAGGAAGAAATAGAAACCAGCGCCAGGAAAGGGCTGCTGAGCACCCTGCTGTCGCTGGCAAAAGACATGCGTTCCACCTTTTATCTGCGCGTATTCCGCAAACATCTTGGTATGTACCTGTGCGGGTTTGGCGCTGAATGGCTGTTTGCCTCCATCTTTACCTATTTCGTGATATTCGTTCTTCAGCACGACCCGGCGATGGTCGCCGGACTGAATAGCCTGAACTCGATTCTGCAACTGATCTCTACAGCGCTGTTTATCGGCCTGTGCGTAAAAAAAGGCTTCAGTAAACCCTATATTCTGGCGCTGGGGATCGTGATTTTCGCGGTCCTGCTGTATACCTCGCTGTGGTTCTTCCATCTGCCGTCAGGCCTGGCGACGGTGCTGATGTTCGGCATTACCGTACTGTTCGGCCTGGGTACCGGCGGGGTTTACTACATTCCCTGGACCGTTTACACCTTCCTGGCCGATGTCGATGAGATCTACACCGGACGCCGTCGGGAAGGGATCTATGCCGGCGCCATGACCTTCTCAGGGAAAATTCTGCGCTCGATTGTGGTGTTCTCGATGGGGGCGATCCTGAGCTTCTACGGTTTCCAGTCAAAAGCGCACAGCCAACCGGAAAGCGCGGTGACCGCTATCGCGGTGGTATTCTGCGTCGGGGTGATCGCGTTAGCGTTGGCCGCCATCGTCTTCAGCAAGCAGATGAAGCTGGATCGTAAAGCTCATCTGGTGGTGCTGCAGGAAGTCGCGCGGATCAAAGCGGGCGGAAAAATCAGCGATATCGCGCCGGATGTACGAGTTATCGTGGAGGATCTGGTCGGTCATCGCTACGAAGAGTGTTGGGGCAACAGCAAGTTGTTCAAAGATGCTGCCCCTGCGCCTGCGCAGACCGTCGTTTCCCATTAAAGAAGAAGGCCCCGCCGGTAAACGGCGAGGCCTGTTATTAATGCGTCTCTTCCTGCGGGGTAAACTTCAGCTCAATCAATGCGATCGCTTTTTGCACCGCGCGAAGGGTCACCGGATCGGCAGAGGCCGGATGGCTGGCGAAGTCGATAGCTTTCAGCTGAGTAGTCATTTTTTCACGCACTTCCACGGGCGCAATGACGTCAATGACATCGAGGATCTGTTTGATAACCAGCTGGCAAGCAACCACATCGGAAACCAGCTCATCGTGTTCGGTAAGATGTTGAGACATTAATTACTCCTTTTTTCAGGAGCGTAATAGTACCCTAAATTTTCACAGATAAAAAAACCTGCCGTCGCAGGTTTTTTTATCTACCCTACTGGCGGCGGAACTTCTCCTGCCGCTTTGCTCAGGCTCACATTCTTGATGGCAGTGACAACATGAATACCGCGATCTCTTCCAGAGACGAACGTGCTTTTTCAGCGCCTGCGCTGCTGGTGGCCGGTGCTTTTTTTATGGAGTTTCTCGACGGGACGGTGATCGCCACCGCGCTGCCCGATATGGCGAAAGATTTTGGCGTCACCGCGGTCGAGCTGAATATCGGCATCAGCGCCTATCTGATCACCCTAGCGGTACTGATCCCGGCCAGCGGTTGGATCGCCGATCGCTTCGGCGCCCGCGCTATTTTTACCCTCGCCCTGGCGATCTTTACCCTTGCCTCGGTCTTCTGCGGCCTCTCCACCGAGGTGCATACTTTTGTCGCCATGCGTATCCTGCAGGGGATCGGAGGCGCGCTGATGGTCCCTGTCGGTCGCCTGGCGGTACTGCGAACCACGCCGAAACACCTGCTGATCAAAGCCATCGCTACCCTCACCTGGCCGGCGCTGGTGGCCCCCATTATCGGCCCGCCTTTGGGCGGCTTTATCACCCGCTACGCCAGCTGGCACTGGATCTTCTTTATCAATGTCCCGCTGGGCCTCGCAGCCATCATCCTTGCGCTGCGCATTATCCCTGATATTCGCGAAACGGAACGGCGCTCCTTCGATCTCACCGGCTTTATCACCACCGCAGTCGCGATGGTCAGTCTGGTCACCGCGATGGAACGGCTCGGCGATCGCCAGCCGCAGATCTGGCCGACGCTGGCTCTCGCCGTGCTTGGCTTCGGCTGTCTGACATATGCTATACGCCACTTCCGCCGGGCGACGGCGCCCATGGTTCGTCTCGACGCCCTGCAGGTGCCAACGTTCCGGGTGACGATGTATGGCGGCTCGCTGTTCCGCTCCTCCATCAGCGCGGTCCCCTTTCTGCTGCCGCTGCTGTTTCAGGTAGGGTTCGGCATGGATCCCTTCCACTCCGGCCTGCTGGTGCTGGCGGTGTTTGTCGGCAATTTGACCATCAAACCCGCCACCACGCCGCTGATCCGCTGGCTGGGCTTTCGCCGACTGCTGTTGATCAACGGTGCACTGAACGTCTGTTCACTGCTGGCCTGTGCGCTGCTCACGCCGCAGACGCCGGTCTGGGCCATCATGTTAATCCTTTATCTCGGCGGGGTATTTCGCTCGATCCAGTTTACGGGCGTAAGCACGCTGGCCTTTGCCGATGTCCCCGCCGCGCAGATGAGTGATGCCAATACGCTGTTCAGTACCGCGTCGCAGCTGGCGGTGGGGCTGGGGATCACGCTCGGGGCGATTGGCATTCGCCTGGGCGAGCAGGTCGGCGACTGGCTGCACCTTTCCACGCTACCGGGGATCAGCTTTCGTCTGTCGTTTGTCTTTATCGCGGTGATCTGTCTGGTAGGGATGATCGACAGCCTGCATCTGGCCAAAACGGCCGGCAGCAGCGTGTCGGAGAAGAAGAAATAATGATGGAAGGGCCAGCGGCGCTGGCCCTGATGACGGTTAACCGACGATCTGGCGAACGAAGGCTTCGATGGCTTTATCCTGACAGTTTTCGAAGAAGCACTGCTGGAAGCGTGGGCCGGATACCGCGGTTTTCACCAGCTCCGGATCGATGGCGCGCAGGGTGTCGAGATAGTTTTCTTTTACCACTGCCGCTTTAACCTGGTTGAGGATCCCGGCATTTCGTACCTGCGGCTCTTTGCGCTCCGGCGGATAGCCTTCGCCGTTGCGGCCGGTAAACGCTTTTTCAAAGATAAAGCGTACATTCAGCTCCGCGCCCCAGCCGAAACCTTTGGCAAACGGCAGCGACAGCGCATTACCATTGTTGATCTGAGCAAACAGGAACGCGTCCGCCGGATCGATACAGTAGCCGCAGACCACGCCCGGGTGAATATTCAGCGACATCAGCGCCCCCTGACCGGTACCGCAGCCGGTGACCACGAAGTCGACCGCTTTCGAATTCAGCAGGATGCTGGCCATGATCCCGAGGTGAATGTAGGTCAGATGATGATCGTGCTCATCGCTCATGCCGACGTTGAACACCGGGAATCCTTTTTCGTCAGCAACGGCGCTAAGCTCCTTAAGGATGATGGCGTTTTTGTTCGCCTGGCTGTTCTCCATCATCAGTGCAATCTTCATGGTTTACTCTCCTGAATGCTGTGCGGGCCTGCCCGCAGAATGTCATTGGCGTTGACTGCACTCTACTACCTGGAAAACAAACTTTCAAATTTTATGAAAAGTTGTTTTAAAAATTACGCAGCGCTTCACACTTTCGCCCTCTCCGCCAGTCCAGTCGCCAGGTCCCCGCCCCCAGGCATGCCCCCCTCACCTCGCGCGCTCTACCTCGCAGCCCGTTGGCCGGTCATACCATTTTCCACCACAATTAATAATAAATTAAAACCATTCTCATTTATTATTAAATTGCCAATGCGTGTTATTCCCATTAGCATTTTAAATAAAACATTTTTAAATTTACTTTTTGCAAATAATTAAATAACAAATTATAGTGGCAGCCGATAACATCTATTTTTTAATTCCAGGAGCGCGACAATGCTGAAAACGGAAATGATCGACAAACTGAATGAACAGATGAATCTTGAACTTTATTCTTCTCTTCTTTATCAGCAGATGAGCGCCTGGTGCAGTTACCACAGTTTTGAAGGGGCTGCAGCCTTCCTGCGTCGCCATGCCCAGGAAGAGATGACCCATATGCAGCGCCTGTTCGACTACCTGACCGACACCGGCAGCCTGCCACGCATCAACGCGATCGCCTCCCCGTTTGCCGAATATGCCTCACTGGACGAGCTGTTCCGCCAGACCTATGAGCACGAGCAGCTGATCACGCAAAAAATTAATGAACTGGCGCACGCCGCCATGACCAGTCAGGATTACCCGACCTTTAATTTCCTGCAGTGGTATGTCGCTGAACAGCACGAAGAAGAGAAATTATTTAAATCGGTGATTGATAAGCTGACCCTCGTTGGAAAAAGTGGCGAAGGCCTGTACTTTATCGATAAAGAACTGGCGACCCTCGACACACAGAATTAATCTTCCGCGCCGCGACACCCCCGTGTCGCGGCCATTTTAATGCCGGCAAATCTTATTTTCTGCGGTAGTAAAACCTTCCTCTCTGGCAATAAATTTGCCTTTTTTCTCTAAAAACGCCACCAGCTCTGCGGCGCTTAGATTCTCTGCTGAACAGGTGTGAAACCGCGCCTCTTCGCCAAAGCGGCGGCGAATGGCGGCCTCCAGCGAGGCGACCGTCCAGGACTCACCCGAGGCGAGCATCATCTGTAAAACTTCATGACCATGAATAGAAGACATAACCCCTCCTGAAAACCACCAGCTTAGGCCAGCCATGCCATCGGCGCCTTGCGCCAGCGCAGGCTTTCGCACCCTTAAATGCGTAAAGATAAAATTACAGCACTTGTAACCCTCATTTGACGAACGCTGTAATATCCCCTACTCTGCGCGGCATAATTTATTGTTATTAGCTGTAGGGATAGCGAAAAGCGTGAAAAACCGCACTCTGGGCAGTATTTTAATCGTAGCTGGCACCACTATCGGTGCAGGAATGTTGGCGATGCCCTTGGCCGCCGCCGGCGTCGGGTTTGCCGTCACGCTGGGTTTACTTTTCACCTTGTGGGCGTTGATGTGCTATACCGCCCTGTTGCTGCTGGAAGTCTACCAGCACGTGCCTGCCGACATGGGGCTCGGTTCCCTGGCCGCACGCTATCTGGGCCGTTACGGGCAGTGGGTTACCGGGTTCTGCATGCTGTTTCTGCTGTATGCCCTCACGGCGGCCTATATCAGTGGCGCCGGTGAATTGCTCGCCTCCAGCCTCAACCAGTGGCTGGACTGGCAGCTGCCGCCGGCGGCCGGCGTACTTTTGTTTACGGCGCTGGGCGGGGCGGTGGTGTGCATCGGTACCTCGCTGGTCGACTTATTCAATCGCTTCCTGTTCAGCGCCAAAATCATCTTTCTGGTGATTATGCTGGCGCTACTGATGCCGCATATTCATCAGGTCAATCTGTTGACGCTGCCGGTTGAGCAAGGCCTGGCCCTGTCCGCCATTCCGGTGATCTTTACCTCCTTTGGTTTTCACGGCAGTGTGCCGAGCATCGTCAGCTATCTTGGCGGCGATATCCGTAAACTGCGCCGGGTATTTATTATCGGCAGCTTTATTCCGCTGGTGGCTTATATTTTCTGGCAGCTGGCGACGCTGGGGAGTATCAACCCTCCCGCTTTTACCGCGCTGCTGGCCAAAAACGCTGGTCTTAATGGCCTGCTGGAGGCGATCCGCGAAGTGGTGGCGTCGCCGCACGTGGAGCTGGCCGTACACCTGTTTGCCGACCTCGCGCTGGCGACCTCATTCCTCGGCGTCTCGCTCGGCTTGTTTGATTACCTGGCCGATGTGTTTCAACGCAAAAACAGCGTCAGCGGACGTCTGCAGAGCGGCGCGATCACCTTCCTGCCGCCGGTGGCGTTCGCCCTGTTCTATCCCCGCGGTTTTGTTATGGCCCTGGGCTACGCCGGGGTGGCACTCGCCGTGCTGGCCCTGATGTTGCCTGCCCTGCTGGCAATGCAGAGCCGCCGACAACATCCGCAGGCTGCCTGGCGGGTGGTCGGCGGCGCGCCGGCGCTGTGGCTGGTTCTGCTGTGCGGGATCGGTATTGTGGCGATTCAGTTCAGTATCGTCGCCGGACTGCTGCCTGCGGTGGGATAAAAAAGGGGCCGGCTGGCCCCTGGTTTTATTTTGCTAAGCAGCACTGCTTATACTTTTTTCCGCTCCCGCACGGGCAGGGATCGTTGCGTCCGACCTTCGCCTCATTTCTGACCGGCTGCGGAACCACCACCGGCAGGGGATTCGCCATCCAGTACTGGTAAAGCGCCAGCGCCGCCGGCGTGATACGCTCGATGCTGTCAATAAACTCATCCGCCGTCAGATTATCCAGCGCGGTAAACTGCGCTTCGCTGCCGTGGAGCGCGATAGCGTCCAGCGCCGGCTTAAGTTCAGCGGGCAGCGTCGACCAGTCGCTCAGCGCTACGCCGCGCAGGTAGCCAAAGCACCACTCTTCGACGATCGTCAGCTCCTGACCTTCCGCTTCGCGGGTGCCAAACAGCGGTTCGAACTGATCGGGATAGGACTCCAGGCGTTCAGCGATGTCGCTCATATGCTGCAGCGTCAGATCGACAAAGCGATCGCGCTCGCGGTCGTTGGCCCAGCGCGGCACATTATCCGCCCCGCCCCAGATCGCCACCAGCCACTGGGCTGGTTCGATATCGGTCGGCGCAGAGAGGATAGCCGTCAGCAGGCCATCCAGTTCAGACACATCCAGAATAGCGCCTTCGGTGGCGTATTTCGCCAGCGTCTCGTCCAGCCATTCCAGTTCGTTTTCGTTTAAAGGTCCGGTATTCATTCACAGGCTCGCATGGTAAAAATCGGGCCTACAGTAGCCGAATTGCCGACAGAAAGCCACCAGGCGCGGCAATCCGCCTTCCCATGCCCATCAGGCCAGGCCGTGCAGCGCCGCCGCCACGTCGCGAATGGCCTCCTCCCCTAACGGCAGCAAGGGGCGGGGAAGGCAGTCAGGGTCGCACAGCCCCAGAATGGCCGCCGCGCTGGCGATTACCCGCAGGCTGCCGCCATAGCGGTCGAAGCATCGCCAGAGCGGGGCCAGCTGCGCATTCAGCGCCGCAACCCGTGCCGCGTCGCCAGAACGAATCGCCCTTACCAGCGCCCCTGAAAGCTGGGGAAAGAGCCCGCCGCAAACCGAGTACCAGACTTGGCAACCGGCCTGCAATCCCGCCGTCGCCAGGGCATCGCCGCTGGCGCCAAGCGTAACGCGGGCAGGAAGATGACGGCGTAGCGTTGCCACCCGCTCACTCGCCTGCGGCTCAGGCAAGCCGGGAATTTTAATCGAAGCGATGGCCGGCAAGGCGGCGATGCGCCCCTGCAGCTCATCCGCCAGCGTGACGTGAGTGGTGCGGGGATTGTCATACAGGCAAACCGGAACCGAGACGTGCCGACAGACCTCTTCGTAGAAGGCAAAGATCTCCTCCGCAGAAAGCGGCTGATAGGACATCATCGGCAGTAATAACGCATCCGCCCCGGCCTGCTGGGCATCCTCCACCAGGCGCAGCACCTCGCTGGTAGCGATGGCGCCGACGCCAACCATCATCGGGATCGACCCAACATGCGCTTTCGCCACCTGCACCACCCGCTTGCGCTGCTCACGATTCAGATACGCGTAGCTGCCGGTCGAGCCTAAGATGCCCAGAGAGTCGACTCCGGTATCGGTAAGACGAGAGAGAATACGGATAAACGCCTTTTCATCAAGATGCTGCTGATGCAGCGGCGTCAGCGGAAATGCGCAAAGCCCTGTGAACATGATGCCTCCGGCAGGCTGGGATAAAAGTCCGGTTGATAGTAGCAAGGAGAGATCGTTTTGTCCTGGGACAAATGAACGATCGCCGCTGAGCGTGATGTATTCATTCGCCTGCGTGCGATGCTCTCCTCCGGGATATTTTCCCTGTCAGTTCAGGCATCAGGATCCGTAGATTCTGGCGAGCGTCTTCAATAACCGCTTCCTCTGTAGCCGCCCGTATTTCCTCGATTGCCAATATCCTGTCTATTTGACATAATCCCACACGATTTGTATGCCTACCTGTTTTAGCAGCAATAAAATAAAGAAAGACTACAGCTTCAATTGGATAAAAAATGAGATATGACATTAAAGAAAAATACCTAAAAATACATCTAATAAAAACAACCTATAAAACGCTACTCGGTCGACCGGCAGATAGCGATGGTCTGAAAAACTACCTCAACGCCATTGCTAATAAGTCACTTGCAGAATCAGCAGAACGTCTTAACTCATCGCTGATGCATAGCGACGAGTTTATTGCTTTCACGAAATCCAGAATGTCATCTGATAAATTCAGTTACACACCACAAGCGTTAACAGAGAGTGCTCCTGATGATTCAATGCACGTCAAACATATTGTCTCCCTGGGCAGCCATTGTTTAACTTCATGGACATTGAAAAAATTCAACCTGAAAAAGATATCACTGCCTTTTGACTGGCTATTTGCCTGTCCGGCGATGATTATCGACTGCCTGAGGGATGATTTTACCTCATTTTTAGATAAAAATGAGTACAGCTCATTACGTCGCCAGTCGCGAGAACCCGGAGCACACCACAATAAATACAAAGAAAAATATCGTCTGAATGAAATATTCACGCATCGCGACCCAAATACTCCTGCTGATTATGAGTATTACGTCCGCGCGGTTAAAAGATTCAGAAACATATTAAAAAGCAAAGAAGGGAAGCTTTTTGTGATTTGCTGTAGAGAGGAAATAGATATAGCAAAGCAACTCCCTGAATTAGTCACTGAACTTTCTCACCACACGACTAATTTCTATCTGTTGGCTTTTGCCTTGCAGAAACCCGCCTATCTTCAACTGGAGCGTATATCTTCGGATGAAAATTATTCACTATATAGTTTGACACCTGAGTCTGAAGAAAGATTTACCGGAAAATTCTCCTCGCTTACGGATGAGATGGTAATTATATCGAAAGTCCTTTCGTTCAACCTCGAACTCTAGAGACGGTTTCACCTCCGGCCTCTGGCACGCAGAGTATCGATTTGCCTCCCCCTGCCGGTTTGGGGGAGCGAAATCATCCCAACGACATTATTCCACGAGGCGCGACGGTTTAGCCGGGTGCGGTTATCCTGGGGGAAGAGCAAGGTGGACAAGAAAACTAGTATGAAGTGATATTATGAAATGGGTGGTTTTGAAACAAAAAACCACCCGTAGGTGGTTTCACGACACTGCTTATTGCTTTGATTATTCTGCTTTTATCCCAATGGTACCCGGAGTGGGACTTGAACCCACACAGCGCGAACGCCGAGGGATTTTAAATCGTGCGCTATTTACCTCATAATCAAAGATATATAACCAATTTTCATAATAAACATGGTTAATGTTATCTATAATTATCATATAGTTACATAGATTCAAGCTGCTTAATTATGAAGGAGTTGGTCCTAAAATTACAGCGCGTTTGTCATAACAAGCGCTGTAGATGCTTAGTTGCAGAATCCTATTTAGATGATCATATTAGTCACGATGAATGACTGCTAAGTGCCAATAGCGGAACACACTAATGTTGGTGTACAGGTGCTGACTCATTTCCTCCTCCACTTTCATCCCGTTATACTGTGAAAAAAAGGAGGTAGGCGTGAAACTGAAAATGCAGGATTTGAGGCTGTTTAATCTCGTGTTTGAGAGCGATCCTGGCTGGATACTGGATTTCTCTAACCGCACCTTGTCTGCTTTTTTTGATGAAGAACTGAACATTGATATTGATGATGAACGTTATCAGGAAGAGGGTACGTCAAAAGCCAAACGAGTTAGATGCTTGCTGAAACAGGCTGATCGTGAGACCGCTCTGCGGGTTCTTGGCGCTCTCTGGCAGTATAAAACTGAATCCATGCCTGAACAGGCTGAACAAAGTCGTAATGACTATCTTGCACTGATTTCCCGCTTAGAAAACGCTGACACCGATGAAGCCAAAGGCGTAAAGCCTGTCCAGGCATGGCATGGTGTTGATTGGCCTTCACTTATCGCTGAAATGAACGAGATGAAATCTCTGCCGCCACATCCACGTGGTTTTCGGTTTGAAGCCTGGCTTGCTGAACTGTTCAGTATCTTTAAGCTTGCTCCCCGTTCGTCTTTCCGAAATACAGGCGAACAGATTGACGGAAGTTTCCGACTGAATGATGAATTTTACCTGATGGAGGCAAAGTGGCATCAGAAAAGAACGTCGGCTGCCGATCTCCATGTATTTGAAGGAAAGCTCAGTACCAAGGCAACCTGGACACGCGGCGTTTTTATCAGCTGGATGGGGTTTACGCCTGAAGGTCTGACGGCTTTTGGTAAAGGGAAGCGTGTTATCTGTGTCAGTGGTTATGATCTTTACCACTCACTGAGTCATGGGATCCCTTTACCCGACCTTCTGGACGCTAAAACCCGGCACGCGGCTGAAACGGGAGAGCCCTATGCTGAGTTCGACCGGCTATATGCACTGAAGAACAAACAGTTCGGCACGCTGAAATAACTGGTTGGGAAGCGTGACCTGCTCCCTGTTGATTCACATAGAATGCTATTAGTAATGTCGCATATCCCTCATAGCAGGCCTTGCAATGCTTGTGCCGGTCCGCTTTGTGCCAACAGCGGACGTTCACGGAGCTGGTTCATTATCGATGAGGTATGGATTTCGAGGATAAATTAATGATCAGACGCCAACGCAAACCAAAAGCATCCCTGGAACGGATTTGTTAATCCAGCTTCTGACCATTGATTATTCTAAAGAATAGACATATTGCCGTTACTCTGACAGGCGCAACTTTCTTAATCACCGGCAGCCACGTTATACAGGCCAGTTGATTGATCGATTGTTATCAATGATATCTTCATGAGTCGGTGCCTCACCCAGCTTACCGAAGCTGGCATAAAGTGAGGGCAGACGGGCCCGTCCTTCTCCCTTTTTCGCCAGAGGGAAAGCGCGAAGCATGGTGGCAGCCTCCCAGTCACAACAATAGGATGGTGTGCACGGCTGCTGACGCCACGATTCAGCGATAGATCCGGAAAATACGGGGTCAAAGCCGGTATCGTTAACCAGCGACATAGTGACCTGTACGGCGGCTGAATTATCTCCTGCTACTGCAACCGCCAGGCGACCGCGGCTCCCTTCAGGCAGTCCCAGTCCTGCCAGAGAGTCGGCGAGTATATTGTTGAAGGCTTTGATAACTGGATGCCCAATCTGCTCCTGAACCCATTCACTTTCCGTCTGACCTTCATCCAGCGCAGCAATCTGCGGATCACGCAGACCTGGATAGTAGTTGCTCGTGTCAATGACAGGGACATGTGGAGGTAAACCCGAGAAAAGCCCATCAGGCAGACTACTCACCGCCGGGAATGGAATTGACAGAATAACTGCATCTATGTCAGTAACTACACCATGAATGTCCGCCGGCACTGCGTTAATTTCACTGGCAAATTTCCTTACAGCGTCTAAACCGCGTGAATTTGCCACTTTTACCTCATGCCCAGCTTCGCTTAACTTACGTGCAAGCGTACCGCCAATATTGCCTGTACCAATTACGCCGATTTTCATATTTAACTCCTGAAGTTGTAAGCAATAGGGGGTACACTAATCCCATACTGTGATAACGACAAGAACCTACAAAATAGTGGGTTGCTTACCTGGAGGTAAGTATGGAAAGAGATTGGCGTTGTGATGAACCTGAACAACGACTCGTATGGGCGCAGGTTACCAGCGAAGCACTGAAGATTATTGAAGGTAAATGGAAGACAATAATTTTATGCCAGCTTTTCGCCGCTAAAGTCCCACTGCGCTTTTCTGAGCTTGAACGTAGGATCGAGGGTGTAAATCAAAAGATGCTCATACAGCAGCTTAAGCAACTGGAAAAGGATGGGATTGTACTACGGACGCTTTATCCTGAAGTCCCGCCTCGTGTTGAATATTCCCTCACGGAACTGGGAACAGCACTGGGTCCATCTATGGCGGCATTGATTGAATGGGCCCTGCTGCGTCGGGAAACTCTTGGCCTTGAGTCTGGTTGAGATTATCAGGCCGGTATATCCCGGATTGTTTATATTTCCCGAAATGATGTTCGAAACTTGTTTCGTGATAACCGACGTTCGCTGTTCGCTCGAAGCAGACCTTCACCCCATTCAGATTGTCCGCTCTGTGCCAAAAGCGGACGTTTTTGAGCTCAATAAGAGACGTTATATTTTGTCCTGATTGACGCGAGATGAAAGCTCCTGATGGCTTTCTTTTCGTTCACTGTAGCGATCGGCAAGGTAGCCGGTTTGCCCCTTGAGCAACAGCGTGATTTTAAACAACTCCTCGGCGACATCGACGATACGATCATACCAGGAAGAAGGTTTCATCCGCCCGTTCTCATCGAATTCCTGCCATGCTTTGGCTACTGATGATTGGTTGGGGATAGTGAACATCCTCATCCAACGTCCAAGAATACGCATCTGGTTCACGGCATTAAAAGACTGCGAGCCGCCACAAACCTGCATTACCGCAAGGGTTTTTCCCTGCGAAGGGCGAACCGCGCCTTCACTTAACGGGATCCAGTCGATCTGTGCCTTCATCACCGCACTCATTGCTCCATGCCGCTCAGGAGAACTCCACACCATTCCATCACACCATCTGACCAACCCGCGGAGCTCGATGACTTTAGGGTGCGTATCCGGAGCATCATCCGGCAGGGGTAAACCTGAAGGATTAAACAGCCTGACCTCCGCTCCCATCGCCGTCAGCAGGCGACCCGCTTCTTCTGCTGCAAAACGACTGTAGGAACGCTCTCTTACCGAGCCATACAGAATCAGAATACGTGGCGGTTCCTGGAGCTTCAGGCGTTCAGCAATCTGCTGATCGAAGCAATCTGCGTTCAGTGCGGGAAAGTGTTCCATTATTATTCCTTCAGGATATTCTGGTGATTTAAAAATTAACATATATGGTTTATCATATATTAATTCTCAAGGGAACGGAGTATAAAATGCTACAGCCAGTTCAGCTTTTTAAAATCCTGTCGGATGAAACCCGCCTCGCCATTGTCATGCTTCTCCGGGAGTCCGGCGAACTATGCGTATGCGATATATGTGCGGCCACGACTGAGTCACAACCCAAAATTTCTCGCCATATGGCTATCCTACGTGAAGCAGAGCTGGTGCTTGACCGCCGGGAAGGCAAATGGATTCACTACCGCCTGTCTCCCCACATGCCAGCGTGGGCGGCTGAAACGATCACAACGTCATGGCAGTGTCTGAGAGAAGATGTGGGTAAATGGCTGTCACAATCAGCCTGCACGTCATGCTGAGAATTCTTATCACATGCATATAACCAAATATGAAAGGAACCTGTAATGATTTTGGCAGGGAGTATATTTATACTGACGCTGGTTCTGGTCATCTGGCAGCCCAGAGGACTCAGCATTGGCTGGAGCGCAACTATCGGAGCCGTAATGGCGCTGGGAACGGGGGTTATCCACATTCATGATATCCCTGTAGTCTGGAATATCGTCTGGAACGCAACAGCGGCGTTCATTGCGGTGATCATCATCAGCCTGCTGCTCGATGAGTCCGGTTTCTTTGAATGGGCCGCGCTGCACGTTTCCCGATGGGGTAACGGGCGTGGTCGTCTGCTGTTTACCTGGATAGTACTGCTTGGCGCTGCTGTTGCTGCACTGTTTGCAAATGACGGTGCTGCACTGATACTAACGCCGATTGTAATTGCGATGCTGCTCGCATTAGGGTTCAGCCAGGCGACGACTCTGGCCTTTGTCATGGCTGCAGGATTCATCGCTGATACCGCCAGCCTGCCGTTGATCGTTTCCAACCTGGTGAATATTGTCTCGGCGGATTTCTTCGGCCTGGGCTTTACACAGTACGCCTCCGTGATGGTCCCTGTGAACCTTGCAGCCATAACAGCTACGCTGGTCATGCTTCACCTCTTCTTCCGTCGCGATATTCCGGCCAGATATGACGTTTCACTGCTCAGGATACCTGCCAGTGCGATTAAAGATCCTGAAACGTTCAGGGCTGGCTGGGTTGTTTTGCTGTTCCTGCTGGTCGGTTTCTTCGTTCTGGAGCCGCTGGGGATCCCTGTTAGCGTGATAGCAGCCGTTGGGGCTACGGTGCTTTTTGTAGTAGCAAAACGTGGCCATGCCATTAATACCGGGAAAGTGCTGCGCGGAGCGCCCTGGCAGATCGTGATTTTCTCACTGGGTATGTATCTGGTCGTTTACGGCCTGCGTAACGCAGGACTCACTGAGTATCTTTCTGCCGTACTCAATATGCTGGCAGACAAAGGTTTATGGGCTGCCACGTTCGGTACCGGCTTCCTGACAGCGTTCCTGTCGTCTGTGATGAACAATATGCCGACGGTGCTTATTGGTGCATTGTCCATTGACGGAAGTACTGCGACTGGCATCGTCAGAGAGGCGATGATTTATGCCAATGTAATTGGCTGTGATTTAGGTCCTAAAATCACCCCGATAGGCAGTCTGGCAACCCTGCTGTGGCTTCATGTGCTGGCACAGAAAAACATGACCATCACCTGGGGATATTACTTCCGCACCGGCATAATCATGACCCTGCCCGTGCTTTTCGTCACTCTGGCCGCGCTGGCGTGGCGGCTCTCTGTCATCTTGTAGTGAGATATCGATATGAGCAATATTACCATCTATCACAACCCGGCCTGTGGCACCTCACGTAACACGCTGGAGATGATCCGTAACAGCGGTAACGAACCAACCATTATTTATTATCTCGATACGCCCCCGACTCGTGATGAGCTTAGCAAACTGATTTCTGATATGGGTATTTCAGTACGTGCATTGCTGCGTAAGAACGTCGAACCTTATGAGCAACTGGGGCTTGATGAAGACAAATTTTCTGATGAGCAGTTGGTTGATTTTATGCTTCAACATCCGATCCTGATTAATCGACCGGTTGTCGTGACGCCGCTTGGCACACGTCTTTGTCGTCCCTCAGAAATTGTGCTGGACATTCTACCTGAAGGTCAGAAAAGCGCTTTTACCAAAGAAGATGGCGAAAAGGTCATTGACGAAACAGGGAAACGGGTTAAGTAATCTTTCTGCGTAATATTAACGGGCGTCTGTTTACTTCATACCGGCGTCCGCTTCTCGCACATAGCGGACCTCACACTCAGTGAGTTAGTCCACGACGTCAAGGAATGAACCATTATAAGATGGCCATTCAATCTTCCAGCAAACTCATTTCTTCAGTGAGCCACTGTCTCAGAATTCGTATTTTAAATGAATCCTGATTATCCGAGCGATAAACTAAATCGTATCCCCGCTCAGCCTTAAGTTTGTATTGCGGAAACGGGACAACAAGCCTTCCAGCAGCTACATCATCTGCAACCAGAACACTGCGTCCCAGAGCCACACCTTCGCCACGTATAGCGGCCTCAGTCGCCATGCTGCCAAGGGTCCATAAGGGGCCATGATGGCAGCAAAAATTTTTTTCTCCGGCCATTTCAAACCATGCCTCCCAGTTCGCCAGCATTCTGTATTCATGAAGAAGAACGCAGTTTGAAAGTTCCTTAATTTCTGCCAGGCCATTATGTTCTTTAAGAAAACCCGGGCTACAAACGGGGGTAACTGTTTCATCGAAGATACGCTCATACGAAACGTCGCGGTAATGGCCAAGACCATAACGAATGGCTGCATCTACCTGACCATCATTGAGATCCACGTTACTGTCAGTGACATCCAGCTGAATATCAAATTCAGGATATCTCTGCCTGAAGCGGCTCAGACGCGGTGCCAACCATTTGCTAGCAAATGAAACTGTTGTACTGACACGTATACTTTTTGCATGGTTCCTCCCACGCAGCCGATCAGATTCCATCATTAACTCACTCAGAAGGCGGGTAACAGTACGATGATATTCAGCCCCTTCCTGAGTCAGGATTATCTGTCGGGTCAGCCTCAAAAATAGTTTTAATCCCAGATGCTCCTCAAGCTTCCGGATTTGCCGGCTTATCGCGCCATGCGTTACGTGCAACTCTGCTGCTGCCAGTGTCATGCTGGAAAGGCGGGCTGTAGCTTCAAAAGCACGCAGAGTCTGCAATGGGGGGAGGCGATCAAATATCATACTCGTGATAATAATTCACACGTATTGTGAGAACAAATAATTTGTCAGGCCAGAGTCCGAAAAACAAAATTAACACATAGAAAACTCACATTGGCTTTACGATAAGCGGAGGAATGATGGAAAGCTTGTTTGTTTACGGAACCCTGGGTCCTGGCCGAACTAATGCTCATGTTCTTGAAAAGATTGGGGGGACATGGCAGGAAGGCCACGTTGGTGGTTCTTTATTAGATAAAGGTTGGGGTGCAGAGATGGGATATCCGGGGATCGTATTAGATGATTCCGGTAATCGTGTACAGGGCTTTATATTCATGTCAGAGAATTTGCATCTTCACTGGCACATACTCGATGAGTTCGAGGGTTTTGAGTATGA
Organism: Klebsiella sp. D5A; assembly: GCF_001620885.1. Lineage (NCBI taxonomy): Bacteria > Pseudomonadati > Pseudomonadota > Gammaproteobacteria > Enterobacterales > Enterobacteriaceae > Klebsiella > Klebsiella sp. D5A. The sequence goes on from NZ_LOAR01000012.1 coordinate 183,644, forward strand.
ACGGGTACAAGTAGAGGTGACTACATCTTCCGGACAGACTGTAAAATCATGCATCTACATGCTCAAAGCATAAACTATGAGACCAGCTGTGAGCTACTACACGATGGCTAAAGCATCTTTAGCAAGCGATTCTTAAACCTTCATGCGTGATTCTTTGTCCTGAACGATGTCCGCTACCCCCTGTAAGTTCAACCGATCTGTGCCACGGGCGGAGATTCCTCACCTCAGCATGTGTTTGTCAACAACGAGGAACAGGTCAATCCGAATATTCCACTAAAAAACCTATGGAATACTTATTTTCACCAAATTTTGGAGATTTATCGTTGTATCAGGCATCAGAAGCACATTTTAAATCTACTATATCCCGCGAAAAGCCTGAATGTAGGCTTCTACAAATCCTCAAATTACGTTATTGACATATGAGTGTTTGAAGGAGTAACCTTCATTTACTGTATATAAATACAGTACTTTTTAGGTATTTTATAAACGTCAAAGAGGTATTTATGAGCATTGAAGATTCAAACCAAGGTCCAGGATGGCATGACCATGATACTCCATATGGTACCATCCATAGTTATGATGGCGATGACCATACTTATAATGAAGGAGGGAGCGGTGGTGCAGCAGGAAATCAACACACTGGGTTAACAGCTAATACATGGGTCGACATCTCTTCCACAAAAGATTATAACGGTAGATATATGTCCATGTGTGTTAACAATCTGAAGGATCACGAAGGCTCCATCAATACAATGTATCGTGACAGTGAAGGTAACATTACCGTTGGCATTGGGCATTTTTTAGGTTCAGCTGCAATGGCTCAAGCTTTACCATTCAATAAAACAAAAGTTGTCCGTTTGCACGGCGATGATATGGAAAGTGAAATCGCTGTATCAAAAGCTGATATAGCTTCTGCATTTAATTATTTTAAAGAAAACCCCAAAGCAATTCCTAGTATTCATCTTTCAAATGCTGATGTCATTGGTTTGTGTATCAAAGATGTTCAAACAACTGAAACAGGGTTGCGTGGCCTTTACCCTAATTATGATAGTTTCTCCGACCCACGGAAAACTGCACTGGTAGATATGGGTTTTAACCTTGGAGTACCTAAACTGAAATCGAAATTTCCCAAGTTTAATGCTGCCGTAAACCGTGGCGATTGGGAGACTGCTGCGGTTGAGTCTCATCGAGATTTGAAGCAAAGGGGTGATAGTCGAAACAAAGATACAGCTAACCAGTTGCGATACAATCGTTAGTAGTATATTTTTAGGTTCCCATCATCTCTGATGGGAACCTGTCATAAGTAAACATTCGTATAATCTTATGACTATAATGGATTTGCTCAGTTTCGTGAGGGTGTTATATGTTGCGATCTTTAACTTTTAGCTTTTTGTGTTTCTGCTGTATCAGTGAAGCATCAGCAAATGTTAACGTTTTAATTGCTCCTAAGTCTACGTCGTATGAAACAAACACATCAACTGAGATTAAAAAATACCTTAGTGAACTAGAACATGGAAAGATAAATAATCTCGACTCAAACCCAGAAGACGTAAATCATGCTATTAATGCTTACCTTAATAAGGTTCAAAAAAAAGCATCTTTATTTTTTAACCATGATGAACTTGAAAGATACAATGGGACAGTTTGTAAAATATCAATCACTACTGGAAACACACCATCATCGTCACCTATTATAACTCAAGTATTTACCATCGACCAGTTAGCTGACAATGATAAAGAACCCTGTCGGAAAATAAATAAAAATCTAAGTTCAATTGTCACTCACGATAGTCAATTCCAATATCCAAGAATAGTAAAAGACTATGGTGATCTGTCTATTGACATGATATTTAACATCAACAACAAATAATTTTAGACAACATTTTATGGCTGAGGGAAAATGTTTTACCACATAGAGCGGTGATGATTAATTGCCAGAGCTTAAAACTCTAGCATCATCCATCGCCAATTAAAAAAATACACCTGAAAGGTTCATACACTCGACCAAGTAAGGTGTTTGCATTAAACATAAATAATGCCCCACCCAATTAATTGGGTTCCATGTAGTAATATTAATCAAATACCTACAGCCATCATTCAATGCTATCTTTTTTCTGGATATTTATGTTACAACTTAGGTATCAATCCTGAGGAAATTCGGTATCATCCCCTTCTCTCCCGTAACGGCAACTTTTATATGATCTTACTTCATTAAGTCATTAACCTGTTGTCGAAGTTCCTGTACTGTTAATACCAGGTCTGCCAGAATCGCCGTATAATCCACATTCATCACCCTGAATTTTTCACCATCGATCTCCTGCTCGATGCCGAGGAAGGTATACAAGTCGTCAACTTTTTCAGCCTGCTGGGCGATAAATCCACGCCTCCGGCGTGTTTCGCCCTTCATGTTGAACTCGCATACTCCCAGCGAGTTAATACGCCTGGAGGCCCCGTCCTGTGGTTCCGTGAAGGCATCTTTCAGCCGTAAATCTGAGCCGGTGGTCAGGACGTCACCCTTACCAGTTGAGATCGTGCCGCCAGCGCGAAATATCCATGCGTCCGTACGCCCGAAGCCATCCGCGTAGAGCACCAACCGATGCTCAGTGCCTACCTGCTCCTCCATGTACATCTGCACGTAAGCGCCGTCTACGTCACCATACGCTCCTCGCCCTGCCATCAATGAGCGTACAGGGTTGGAGGTCAGTTGCGTTCCAATAGCTGGATTGGCTGGCATGGTGGATGATGCCGTGATGCGCCCGTCAGTGACCCAAAAACTTGCCACCTGACAATTCAGCCGGTTCTGCCTGTCGTGGATAATGCGCGCCGTGTAGTCTGCACTACTGCTGTTGTAGTGCCAGTCAATGTAAGGTGTACTCATTGACAGTTCGATTGCCTGCGTCAGTACCTTCCCCTTTGACGTGTTATCGATGTTGCCGCCAGCCGATAATCCACCGGGCAAAGTCGTCTGGTTATCGGTGCCAATAACGAGAATGTCATCAAAGGTGTCTGACGGTGACACAGTGGTCGCTCTTGAACGCTGAACCCTGAGCGGTGTTCCTGAGCCAACGGCAATTGTCCCGCCTTGCCCCTGTTTTTTGAGCAGAGCCA